>DAOUDD010000279.1:0-14104 GCA_034431765.1 Ktedonobacteraceae bacterium
TAGCATCTCCTGAGTGCACGGCACATACGCTTGCGAAGGGACGCAAACGCAAGGACCAGTGTCAACTTCCGCTATGGGAGATGGACGATTCAAATCTAGAAGCAGAGGCTGAAGAGCGCTCACGCTGTACGATGTGGACTCCTCTTGATTGGGCTGAACACCACAACTACCAAGCTGTGATCCTTGAAAACGTTGTCGATGTACACCTCTGGCGTCCCTTTCACTCCTGGTTGCATGCCTGGAAGAGCCTGGAGTATGAGTTTGAGCTGATATACCTCAACTCTATGCATGCACATCCAACTCCACAATCACGAGATCGAATGTACTTCGTTGCCTGGAAACGCGGCAACCGCAGGCCCAATCTTACAATACGTCCTCTCGCCCACTGTGTGGTATGCGAGAAGAATGTAGACAGCGTGCAGTCATGGAAGAATCCGAGCAGGCGCTATGGGAAATATAAGCAGCAGTATGTGTATAGATGTCCGTCCTGTGCTCGTGAGGTGATTCCCTTCTACTATGCCGCCGCCAATGCTGTCAATTGGTCTCTCCCAGCTCCACGGATTGGAGATCGCACGAAGCCATTGCGAGAGAAAACAATACGCCGCATTGCATATGGGCTTGAGAAGTTTATGGAGATAGATAGCACCGGTTTGGGACTGGTTGAGCCATTTCTTTTAAACACCTCGCATAGCTTCTCTGCACATACCAGTTATGTCACGCCTGTTCAGAATGCGCCTACATCGACACAAACAACTCGTCAGGATACAGCCCTGGTAGTTCCTCCCTTTATCCTTGATCATTTAGGAGAGTATCGTCCACGCTCTATTAGCAATCCTTTCTCAACAATCTGCGCCTCAGGCAATCACCATAGCGTTGTCGTGCCTCCTGCTTGGCTCATGACCTATTATCAGCACGGTCAGTTAGCATCTGTAAGAAATGCCTCTCCAACTGTCACCACATTAGAGCGGCATGCGCTTGTCACAAGTAACCAAGTACCCAGTGGAGCAAGTCCCGTTAGGGTAGAAGATTGCGGTTTTCGCATGCTTACACCTGGAGAGATCCAGGCGGCAATGGCCTTCCCTGTGGATTATCAAGTAACGGGTACACAAAAAGAAAAGGTGAAACAGTTGGGAAACGCTGTCACACCTCCAGTGATGCAGCTCATTATGGAACGTATGCTAGCAACACTCTGATCTGTAACCCCTGTTTACTGAGGCCGGTATTTGTGCAAATACCGGCCTTTTGTATGCCTAATTTATGTACCTATACACGAAGAGATGGAGATGTTTGTATCTCTATAAACAGAAAGTGAGGAGAACACAGTGTTTTGCTTTGGATCAAAGCGAAGCGAAGAGCCTGACGGCCTTGTGCTTCACGAAAATCAACACGAAGACCCCAACCGATACAACGACCCCAACGATCCTAATGTTGTACAGCTACCTGATACCCGCAGACGGCGAAACACGGTTGAGTTACCCCTTCGTCCTGAACGTGTGTATTGTGAGGTGGAGTACGGTTCTGAATGTCCATGGTGCAAGAGCACCCGATGTGAATCATGTGGGAATTGTCATAGCGCAGGATGCTATAACACTCATGTGGTCTGTGCAGAGGCTCAAGAAACATTGATGTATAGGAAACATATTCCCGAGGATGGTCCTGTAGATCGTCCCTGGTGGAAGCTTTGGTAGGAGGTTATACATGCGTTGGCCTTGGCAGAAAGATGACCAACCTGATGGACTGGTATTAGAAGAAGCAAGTAGCGCGACTATGAATGAAGAGAATCCCGTAGCGCATGCTCATGATCCTAATGGAACTGGCTTTACTTTGACATTTTTAGGTCACACTAGCTCTCAGAGATGTGCCCGTTGTGATGGAAAGATGGTTGATCTAGTAACTGGTGGTACGGTCTGTCCAGTATGTGACGGCCTTCCAGGTTGTCGGCCTTGTGCATCAAGTAGGTAGGTAAGCTTGCATAGCCTGGTTAAGCGACATGCTTAACCAGGCTATGCAGAGAATAAGAGGCGATGCAATGCGAGAATACCCAGATCTTGACCAGTACATGAAAGCCTCTATGCACGCTTCAGCCGAGAAGTATGTTCGCGGGTTACAACGTGCAGGGTTAGAACCCAACAACACGCTAATACGCGCACTAGCTGAGATGGCAGTGCAAGAGGCTAGAGGCAAATACATACAGCAGCTCATCGAAACGCGCGATCACAATATTAGAGTCATTCTCAACAATCATAGAAGGCGCATGAACGAGATAAAGCGAGAAGGTGCGAAGCTTTATCTCAAGATATGCCTCCCTGTAGCCCTTCTCTTTGGGCTATTGGCCTGCTATAGCTTTGCTCATGCCGGTACAATTGAGTCTCTCATAGGAGGAGTGTATAGTATTGCTTGCATTGTGGTTCTTGCAGTGCCAGTGCTCGGAACGATTTTTGAGCGATTAAGAAAGTGACTGGCTCAACCTTTTAGCTAACAGCGGCAAGAAAGGACTGTTCTATGCTTCGTATCGACGATTTTGGACTTACCGCACAAGAGAAAGCGATCCTCTTAGCAACGAGAGATTCAGACTGTGCATTAAGCTTCTCAGGGCTTGCCGCAGCCGTCGAAACGCAGGATCTTATAGCAATACATGGCGTTCTCAACAGCCTTGTAACACAGCAAATATTAAGACCATTAGAGCAGTTTGATGGACATATTGCATACGCATATACGGACGCAGACATATCACAACAAATTTATGAAGTTGTTCACCAAGTACAACCTCTGTAGTACATTCCTTTCTCAAAGGCCGGTATTTAAAAATACCGGCCTTTATTTCGCCATTTATGTACCTGTAACGGTAGATAGAGCAAGGTATGCATGTGCAATCAAAGGTGTAGTGAGATTGGTTCTCCTGATAACAGTGATAGCGGAAAGGAAGTATCTCTATGAGCAAGTTCACTATTCGTATGATGTTTCTTTTTGCCGTGATGGGTGCTCTCTACTTAGTTGAAACATTCAATGAGAGTCTCAAGCCTTCACTCAGCCCTCTTGTATTCGGCTGCGGAGTGCTCGTTCTCGTATGTCTCTTTCTTACAAGAGGCTCTGTTGGTAAGAGGTAAAGACGTTTTACTTCAGCGAGAAGCCCATTTGCCCAAGGTTTTAGAGCAACTTTTCCTCTCTACCGGGGAGTAGAGAGGATTTTTTATGTACCTATACACGGATAGATGGAGAAGTTTGTACACACGTGAAGAAGGCATTGTAGAGCATTTCTGTAAATGTGTAGCCTGACGGCGCTAGTTTCCGACGCTCTCACCGTCAGGCGCTACCCAGAGGAGTACCACATGTGTAGCTACCCCTATTGTAGCACAGAAATGGTACTCCTCGGAAATGGAGTATCAGAGGTGAAACAAGGATTCGAGACACTTGGTTTAGTTGCTTTGCTTCTCGTTGCACTTGCCGTAGGACTGTCTCTGCTCACACCACAGGGAAGCGCGACTCATGCATCACGACTTGTACGTCTAAATCAGCTTGATCAACAGCAGTATCGAGATTCACAGGAGTATAGCATCTGGGCATACTCTACCTGCTCAACAACTGCAATGACAGAGGTGATGAACGCCTATGGACGTGCGCTACGCATCACTGATGTCTTACAAGCTGAGCGAGACGTTCACGCAATCACGCCGGAGTTAGGGTTGCTTCAAGAGTCTGGAATAGCGCGAACGGTTGCACGCTTCGGGTTTCAGGCAAGGATTGACCATGTGCATACTCTTGCTCAGGTGGTTGGTCTTGCCAACCAAGGCACACCGGTTATTGTTGGTATTCCTCCTGGTCGCTCTGCTCAGTTCTCACGCGGTCATCTCCTGATTGTCAGTGGAGGTGATGAGAAAGAGGTTCATCTGGTTGACTCCTCATCGTATAACCTCACTGTCCTCTCTCGTGAGCGGTTCGGGTTCTTATGGGGAGGAATGACTGCTATTGTTACTCCTCAAGCGCGGTTACAGATGCAATGGGAAGGGCAACAGGCATGAAAGCACTAGAAACTCTTGGTCTTATCCTGCTTGCCGGTGTCCTGATTCTGGTTGCTGTCGATATGATGGGGAACCCCAATCTCGCTACAGCATCTTCAGTCTCCAAAACGCGGCAGTACTTTGTAGGCCAGGCTCAGCAAGAGGCACAAGAGGCAGGCATTCCCGCCGCTTCCTTTGTCAACCAGATAGAGACGGAAAGTCATTTTAACCCCGACGCTGTGGGCAAAAATGGAGAAATTGGCATTGCTCAATTCCTTCCATCGACTGCCGCAGGTTTAGGAATCAACCCTCACGATCCTCTCTCATCGCTGAAAGGTGCCGCTCAAATGATGGGCCGCTACTACCGAGAGTATGGCGACTACGCGAAGGCTCTTGCTGGGTACAACTGCGGATCTGGTTGTATTGCACGTGCTGTTAGATCCGCTCAGCAAAGAGGTGATGAAACTTCCTGGAAACAAGATATTCCTGCTTCCACACGGCAATACATTTCTATGATTTTAGGGAACTAACGAGACTCTGAAAGGTGAAAACACAATGTCTGATCAATCTCAAACGATCCCATCTCAAGCATCAGAGGCTATCGGGCTACAGCGTATCACACCTCGTCAGTGCGATATGAGGCACGGTCCAGAGCTTGAGGAACGCTGCCCAAATATAGCCTTTTGGAGCGCCAAAGGATTTGACGGCCTTCCCTATGCGGTATGCCGGGATGACATGCAAGCTATGGCAAACATGAATAGCGACAATGCAGAAGCGTTCCAGCCAGCTCTAGCAGAAGCGAAAGTAGCCCGCCAGGGCTAGAAAGAGAGTGTATCACATGAAGAAACGCCAAGCCTTACAAGCCAAAGCTGCAGCACAACCAATAACGCAACAATTGCAATTAGTCGATATTCCTAGAGCGGCGGAACTGTTGAACGTAGGACGAACGACCATTTACAACATGATCACTGACGGGGAGTTGAAAACAGTCAAAGTGCGAGGAGCAAGACGTATCGCACTCACGACTATTCAAGCTTATATTGAGGCGAATACTCAAGCTTCGTAGATTGAACGAATAGAACCAACGAGAAAGCCTTTGTCTAGACTGAGATGTTGAATAATACCTCTCGCCCAAATAAGAGGCTTTCTCGTTGATTGTAGGGCTTGAGAGAGAATTTTGTAGAATTTAACACTTGACGGGAACAGAAAGTGAGCTTATAGATTATGCCAAGAAAACGGCAACGCGGAGCCAAAGGGCGTGGATCGGTCTTCCAACGTAAGAGTGATAACCGATGGGTTGCACAGTTCATCGAGGAGGAAACCGGCAAACAGAGACAGTTGTATGCAGATAGTGAAAAGGAAGCGTACCAGAAGCTTGATAAGGCTCTTGCAGAGCAAAAGCAAGGCATTCTTGCAACGGGACCGAAGCAGAAGCTAGGGGAGTATCTCACCTGGTGGTTAGATGAAGTGCATAGGGTCAAGCTTCGTGAGAGCAGTTATGATCGGTACAAAATAGCACTTGAGAAGCATATCCTGCCAGAACTAGGGACGATTCAACTTGGGAAGCTTACAACACGACAGGTACAGATGTTTTACAACAAAAAGCTCAAGGAAAAGCAATCTCCTAGCTCGGTGTATACCATGCATAAAGTTCTGCATGGCGGCTTGAAGCGTGCTGTAAAACTGCGATACATTTCTTACAATCCGGCTCATGATGTCTCACTTCCTGCTAATGAACCAGTGCGAAAGGGGAAATCATTAACAGTGGAACAAGCGAAGCATCTGCTGCAAGTAGCGCGTGGACATCGGCTGGAAGCGTTTATTGCCCTTGCGCTTACAACTGGCATGCGGCATGGTGAGTTAACCGCGCTTCGCTGGGAAGATATCAATTTTGAGGAAGGAACGATCTATATTCATCGGACTGCGTTTCATAAGGGTAAGATTCTCAGAGAAGGGCCTCCCAAAACAAAGAAGAGTGAAGGAGTCGTTCCTTTGGTTCCTGCAATGTACGATTTGTTACAGGAACATCGAGTGAAACAGGATGAAGCACGGCTGAAAGCAGGACCAGCCTGGGAGGATCACGGACTTGTCTTTTGTAGCATTCGTGGAAGCTTTCTGTATCACGTCAACACATCTGCATCGTTTCACAGGCTTCTTGTCAAAGCAGGTTTACCGCGCATTCCTATTCACGATTTGCGCCATACTGCATCAACGATCTGGCAAAGTATGGGAATCCGTGAGAAAGTGGTACAAGAGTTACTCCGACATAGTAAGCTAGAGATGACGAGGAACGTATATACTCACGTTCTCCCATCTATGCAGGATGACGCAGTGAACCGAATCAATACACTGCTTCAGAAGCCTTCTGAGAATGATAAACTGTAGATTGAACTGTCAGCAACGGGCTTTTATGAAGAGCGATCTTATTAAAGCCTGCTGCGAAGCAAGGTTAAGGATACAAATAAGAAGAAAAACGATTGACGTCTCGTGTCATATTTAGGAGGTATGTATGCGAGTTTGCTGCCATGTCGGTGAATGGAGTATACAAGGTCGTATAAAGTTTTTATCTAACACCAATTCTTGCCCGGTAGCTCCAATGCCAGGGAACAGGCTGCTCACCTATAATCGTATGTGCAGTTTCGCGGAGCTGATCGAAGCCGACTTCTTCTTCGGTGAAGAAGCCCTGTTTCAGAAAGCGACCGAAGCCGGTACTCAGGATGAAGGCAATGAAATGTTCGGCGTTGCCCTCTTGTTGATGGTGCAGGGTAATTTCGGTGAGAAAGCGAAATTGTCCGCTCTCGCGCATGCGGGCCAGGTGTTGTTCTTTGGCCCAGGATTTGACCTCGCTATCAAAGCCACGCTGTTTACGTAGTGAGCGAAAGCGTTCCATCATCTGCTGGTAAATCTGCCCTACCTCCCAATGCGTGAGCGGTGGCAGGTCATAATCGTAGGCCGCGAAGACTCCACCCGGTCGCAGGATACGGCCTGCTTCGGCAAAGGTTGAGACCGGCTCCATCCAATGCAGGGATTGAGAGTAGGTGATGATGTCAGCACTGGTAGAAGGCAATCCGGTTTCTGATGAGAGGCCATCTCGGTACTCGATGTTTTTTAGTGCGCTTGATTGTAGCTGCTGTTGGGCCTGGGCACGCATATCAGCGTTTGGCTCGATCCCTATTACACGTTGAGCACGTTCATGCCAGAGCCTCGTCGAGAGACCTGTGCCACAACCCAGATCTACGACCAGGGCTGGTTGGGAGACGCGTGCTAGTTGTGTAAGGATATCTATAAGAACAGGTGGTGGAGCAGGGCGCGCTTTCGCATACAGATCAGCTTCACCGATCCAGATCCCGATGGTCTCCGACATGCTGTATCCTTTCATCTGAACGCATATGTTGAAGTATGCTCAATACAACTGCAAGTGTAAAATATATAAGAGAATAAGAATAGAGAGATAGGACATTTGGGTTAGAGCACAATGTGATATGCTGAATGCGAACATTGAAAGCGAGAGGAGCCTCTATCTGTGCAGTATTTCAACCGCTCTAACGAGCAGCCTGGCAAGCTTACTCTAATGCCATATATTCTCAAAACTGATCTGTTCGGGCCGGAGAGCGAGGCGCAACGTATTGATGCGGAGCTGGGCAGGTTACTGGTGCCGGAGAATCGCAGTAAGCCCGACACAAAATTGATCGAGCTTGCTTTTGTGCGCCTCAAAAGTACAGCCGCGCGACCTGGCCCTCCGCTGATTTTTCTCGCGGGCGGTCCCGGCGTCTCTGGCATTGACGGATTGCGCTGGGACGTTCTCTTTCCCTGGTTTCGCGCTTTACGAGAAGTGGGCGATGTGATTGCCCTGGATCAGCGTGGCACTGGCCTCTCCAATCCGCACCTGGACTGCCTCGAACGCTGGGATCTGCCATTAGAACAACCAGGTGCGCGAGACGAGTATCTGCGCAGTGGGCGAGAGCAGTGCCAGAAATGTGCACATTTCTGGCGGGAACGGAGTGTTGACCTCTCAGGCTATACAACGCAGGAGAGTGCCGACGATATCAACAGTTTACGCCGCGCTCTAGGCTATGAGCAGGTGAATCTCTACGGTGCCAGCTACGGCTCCCATCTCGCTCTAGCAACAGTCAAACGTCATGGTCAGCATATTGCGCACGCAGTTGTCGCTATGGTCGAGGGCCTGGACCATACAATCAAACTGCCCAGCAATATTCAGCGGCACCTTGAAGACCTCGACGCGTTGGTACAGCACGATCCTCAACTCCACAAGCATATCCCTGATTTCCTCGACACAATGCGTACCGTAATCAATCGGCTAGAGAGGAATCCCGTCACCGTTGAAGTAAGCGATCCTCTCACAAAGGATCACGTCAAAGTAGCTCTCAGCGGCTTTGATCTCCAGCTTCTAACAGCCAGCGGTATCGGTTCGGCACGCTTTATAAGCAAGCTTCCAGCTCGTTACCATGCTATGTTGCAGGGGGATTACTCCTGGCTAGCGAGCAAAGTGCTGGAGCGGCGTCGCGAATGGATCGGGAACGCGATGAGCTACGTCATGGATTGCGCCTCAGGCATCTCCGAGGAGCGTTATGCACGTGTGCAGCGTGAGGCACCAGAAACGCTGCTTGGAGACCTGGTCAACTTCCCCTTCCCCGACATTTGTACTGCCTGGAAGAGTTCTGATCTTGGTTCAGCCTTTCGCGCTCCCCTTACTTCTCCAGTTCCCACGCTCTTTCTCAGCGGTACCCTGGATGGTCGTACACCGCTGACCAACGCGCGCGAAGTGCAAGCCGGCTTTGCTCAGAGCCATGAAATAATCATTGAACATGCAACACATTCAACTGCTGAGATCGTCAATGCACCAGGTGTAACAGCCGCTATGCTCGATTTCCTACGAGGTCAGCCCGTGACGCTCACAAAGTCACATGTGCCGTTCAAGTTTGCCCCTGTGGCAGAAAGTTAGGTGCACGCTGTTTCTGCTTGGGTATTTCTGATAGGAATACTGCCTCTTTAGATTGGACTCCATAAAAAGAAATCCTTCCAGCTCTTTGAAGTAGCGAGAGAGCTGGAAAGAAATCAGAAGACCTACTCTTTATAGAAGCCTGCCTGCTACAGACGATATCCCTCTTCACCATGCACGGCCAGATCCAATCCTTCAGCCTCTTCCTTCTCTGAGACACGTAAGCCCAGGGGCGTCAGGAGTTTGAGCAAAATAAAGGTCATAACAAACGAGAACACCAGTGTTACCGAAACGGCAAGAATTTGTACCAACAATTGGGAAGGATTGCCGAACAAGAGGCCGTTGTTGCCTGCACTGTTAATAGCCTTTTCAGCAAAGACACCTGTCAGAATAGCTCCTGTGACGCCACCCATCCCATGAGCTGCCCATACATCAAGTGTATCGTCAATAGTTGTTTTCTTACTACGCAAGAGGAGCATCAAGTACGTAACGACGCCAGCAATGATACCGATGGCGATGCTCGCTATCGGTCCAACGAAGCCACTGGCAGGAGTGATAGCAACCAGTCCACACACAGCACCTGTTGCTGTTGCCATCGCGCTCGGTTTTTTATGCTCTGCCCAGCTCAAGACCATCCAGGTAAGTGCACAGGCTGCCGCAGCAGTATTGGTAACAACAAAGGCATTCACAGAAAGGGGAGATGCAGCCAGCGCACTCCCAGCGTTAAAACCAAACCAGCCCATCCAGAGTAAGCCTGCGCCCAACAGGACAAACGGTACGTTGTTGGAGGCGACAGCCTGACCTTTCTGATAGCCACGTCTTCTGCCAATCACGATAGCAGCCGCCAGTCCGGCGAAACCGGCACTAATATGAACAACTGTGCCTCCGGCGAAGTCAAGCGCACCCAGATTGCGCAGCCAGCCGCCTACTCCCCATACCCAGTGGGCAATAGGATCATAGACCAGTGTGGACCATAAGATAACAAAGAGCACGAGTGTGCGGAAGCGAATACGTTCGACGAAGGAGCCGATAATAAGTGCTGGTGCAATAATCGCGAACATGGCCTGGAAGATCATGAACGCAAGCTGCGGAACGGTTCCCGCGTAACTTGCATTGGGCGCGTATCCCACACCTCTTAGACCGAAGAAGCTCAACCCACCAATTACACCGCCCAGGTCGTTCCCAAAGACCAGGCTGTATCCGAAGAGGACCCATTGCACACTGACGATACCAAGAATAAGGAGCGTCTGCTTAATCACGCTCACGACATTTTTGCTTGTCACCATACCGCCGTAGAAGAAGCCAACAGCAGGTGTCATAATCATCACGAGAGCAGCGGCGGTTAGAACCCAGGCGGTGTCACCTGTATTGATAGTTTTGGGATCGAAGCTGCCCGATGATGCACCGGCAAACCAGGTGGAGGCGTAGCCGAGAACGCCACCAATGAGAAGAAGGAGGAGGACATTCAGTCCAAAAGTACGGCTTTTGAGGAGACTTGAACTTTTGCCTGGCGAGACTACTTCTACTTTTGTCGTTGCCATGTGTATTCACCATCCTTTTTGCTGCCATGGACGAAGAGAGCGGCAGCCGAAAAATAGATACGCACGCATTAATGAGAGACTCGTCTTTGAACCTGGGGTGTACTGTTGGGTAGACAAGCGAAGCATCGTCATTGATGTGTGGTGGCAACAGTATCTTATGTCTAAGTGTAAGAATTTTAGCGTCATAAGCTAGAGATACTTTATCACAACAAAAGTGCCCGAAATTTGTGCACCCTGCACGAATTTCGGGCACTTTTTACTACGTTTTTGTGTCATATCATACGAAGTGGAGAAATAACGTAGCGAAATTGGTGTGCTATGTACTATTTAACTACCTCTTCGGACAGTGGCTCAACTTTGATGCCCAACCCACGCACAAATGAGACTGCCTGGGTCATATCGATGGTTGCTCCTTGCAACTCGCGTGGGCCGATGCGAATACCATCTATCTTGCAGCCGCGTAAATCTGCGCCTACTAGCTTTGCGCTGGAGAAATCTGCACTGCTTAGATTGCAACGGGTAAAAATGACTCCTGTCAGGTCAGCCTGGTAGAAGTTAGCTTCACTCAGATCGCAGTCCTCGAAGCGGACAGATTTGAAGATTGCCAGGGCGAAGGAGGCAAAGTGTGCCTGGCAGTCCTTAAAGAGCATATCTTGAAAACGTGCTTCGGCGGCCTGAAAGCCGGTTAGATGGCAATCCAGCAACTCGACACGCGTCAGGTTTGCCTCAGGCCATTCCGCGTTAGCAAGATCACAGACCTTGAAGCGGCTGTCGAGCACAGAACTCTTTTGCAGTGTGGTTGCGTTCAGTTGTACCTGTTGCAGTAAAACCTGGTCGAAACTGACATGCTGTCCTCGCTGCTGACTGAGGTCGTGGTGTGAGAACAACAACTGCTCAAAGCGCGTTGAATCCTGGATACTCTCTTCCTTGCTCGCATTCTCAAGTGTCTGCAAGGAAAGGCGCGGTGCTTTCAGTGTAGCATTTGCCCCTTTACGTTTCTGTGTCATAAGTTATAGTATAGCATCTATTACTGATTCTGGTCTTGAATACTCTTTGCCAATCCTGCCCTGGTCAGACGCTCTTGTGCCGCTTCAAGCAGGCGGAAGGCAACATCGACCATATGGATAGTGCACCTGCGCTGAGCCAGCAATTCGCTGTAGTGACCGGTGCCTACACCCACATCTGCTACAGTGGCTTCCTCAGCAATATAGCGTGCGAGATAGCGTTGGGTGATCGTGTACTCGACTGGAGCAAACTTCTCCAGCCGTTCCATCTCGTGCTTGAGCCCATTTCGCGCGTCATCTGGCAGATCAGCATTGTACGATTCTCCCGCGAGAGCGTGATGTTTTGCCAGATGGTAGTGTCGTGCAATCTGTGACATCTGGAATACCCTTTCCCTTTCAAAAAAGCTAGCGATGTGTAGCAGCGATTTAAAGGACTATAGAAGGAAGAATGTGGGTATGGAGAGGCCACGTATTGCCAGATAGGGAATGTGCGATTATAGTGGGCAATGCGAAAAACAGAATGAGCCTACCAGACGTGTGGGTGGTGGGAAACGGGAGTGATATATACGATGAAGATCCACCCGCCTTGCGCCTTCTCCATACCTTCAAACATTCTCAAGGCCTTGCCTGACAATGCAGTAAAGGAAAAGCAACTACCAGAAAGATGAGTATCTGGTAGGATACTCTGCATGTGAAGCAAGAAGAGAAATGTTGTTTCACATTTATAGCGTGAAACAGAATGGAGTTAGCGATGCGTCGGCATAGATGGTAAGTCCTCCACAAAAGATAGTAGATGTAACCTCTGTAGTATATAAGCAATAAGAAGAGTTTGTCAAGGATGGTCATGTGAGAAAGATTTGGGTTGCAGTACGACTCCTTCTGCAAAATCTGACGCTCGGGAGATTACAAAAGAGCAAAGAGCACCTCTGCATGATTCTGCATTCCAAAAGTGACAAAGTGACAGGGAAAAGGGACGTAATCCAGAGAATAATTATGGTCAAGAGAAGGAGGTGCCAAAAGTGACAGTGTGACAGGTAAAGGGGAACTCTGGTGTGTATTGGATGTGACAATTAAGATAACCGCGTAGAAAAGAGTTGTGTCTCGTGTGAGAGGGTGAGCTGAGAAAGAAAATGGCCCAGCTCAATCCCTTTTAGTATGGTCTACATGCTCTCGACTTCGACTTCGACCTCAGCTTTGCCTGTATCGACCTCATTGCGTGCGGCGAGAATCAGGTCGCGGCGCTGACGCAGGTAGAGCGCGATGGGGCGATCCGCTGGAATGAAGTGCTCACCGATATTCAAGTCGGATTTCTTAGGCCGTTGCGTGCGCGTGATCGCATAGTCCTCGCTCAGTACACGCTGGTTGAAGAGGTTCGAGGCCCGCGTCAGCGCATTGCCAAGTGCCGGGATCGATGTCACTTTCTGATAGGTGCGGATATAGAGCATGACGTGTTCATCATCGATGGGCGCGAAGATGATGACATTTCGTATCGGCCTGCCGAGGTAGATCTGCCAGACATTGGGGAAATTGAACCAGAGCGTGGCAGGTCTATTGGGCGGTGGAACTTCTGTCGGCTTGATCGCTGGGAGTCCCTCATCTGGCTGGTTACTGACCCAGACGCGTATCTTGTTGTCCTCTAACGTTGTGTAAGGGCCATTCACCAGCGTGCCACTGCCACGTCCAATCGTCTTGGCGTGTACAAATGGCAGATGGGCTACATCAAGCGCACCTTCAATTGCACGTGTGTAGTCAACATCCCATTCTTTCTGCACAGTTGAGTAGCTGAAACCGCTGATATCCTCAAAGAATGGTACTGGTGGATACTCGGTTCGTGGCATACCATACCATACCCAGATGAAGCCAAAGGCATCCTGTGCGGGATAGGTCGTACACTGAAATACTTTCGGCTTCGGGCCATTGCGTCCGTTGGCAGGAATAAGTTTGCAGGTCCCTTCACGGTCATACTGAAATCCGTGGAAGTGGCATTGAATATTTCCATTAATAATCTTGCCGGGACTCAGCTTTGCGCTACGGTGTGGACAACGGTCACGCATCGCAACAATTTTGCCAGCCTTGTCACGCCAGAACACCAGCTCCTCACCCAGCCGTTTAAACGCATACGGTTTGCCTGGCTTCACCTCCTTTGAATCCAGGACGGCGTACCACATGTTTGGAATCATAGTAACCTCCAATCTGATTTGCAGCAAGCATATTTTTCGTCTGTCACCAAATACTTGGTGGGTTTTGTTGACAAAAAAGAGATTATTTTGTTTTATCCTCGTGCCGAGGTGAGCGCAGGCCTGCCAGGAGAATATCAATCAATTCACTCGCCATCTGTAAACGGGGCTTCATGTTGATATCCTGATATGAAGGAGCCGCGTACAGATTCTCGATCATACCGATGAACGTCCCTGAGATGAGCGAGAGATCATGCTGCTCAATCTCCCCCCGCTCCTGAGCGGCACGAAACACGTGCTCGACGGGCGACAGCATAGCCTCGTAGCCAAGATTGAGCAAACGTTTTGCCTGAGCCGGATCTATAGCGGGCAGATCTGAATACGTCAGACGAACAAGATCCATTGGTGGCTGAGATAAGAGCCA
>DAOUDD010000280.1:0-59903 GCA_034431765.1 Ktedonobacteraceae bacterium
ATTGGGAAAAAGGAATAGGGAAACTACGAGGAATTTTCCTGCACCCTTATCGAGTTTGCTCCTAATTGTAAGCCAGTACGATGTGCAGCTCTCCTGATTAGGATAGCGCATATCTGTTTTTGAATAAGATAGTTAAGGCTTCTCCTGCATTGGTGAGCTTTATTTCGGATTTTGCCTAACCGAATATGTATAGTGTAAGGAAAATTTACACGCTTGTCAATAAGGGAGACGGAGCGACGGAGCGACGGAGCCAATAAAAATTTTAGGAAAATGTATAAGATTTTTATTCGTTTGTTGGGAAACCTAGTGATTACTACGTTATAGAGGTGACAATATTCACAGATGGTTGCTTAAAAAAAGAATATGATGCTCTGATATACAAAATGAAGCAGAAAAATGCAAATGCTTGGTTATTGACATTTGCAAAGTTTATACCTTATACTTTTCTCATCGATTAGTTAAAAGGCGAAGTAAAGGGAGAAAAGTTTCTCAGTCATCCGTAGCGAGTGCATAGATATATTTTTAACGCTTTGCTTAAACAGTAGCAGAAATTGTGTTGATATTTTTATGGCAGGTAAAGTGTTGTTTCTGGATTTAACAGATGCAAGTGAAACTACGCTTCTACTACTGAAGGCGCTCAGTTCGGAAACACGCCTGGCCATACTATCATACCTGGGGAATCGACCTGTGAACGTGAATGACATTGCGCTTGCTCTCCAGATCGCACCGTCGTCGGCAACAACGCACATACAGATTCTGGAAAAGGCGGACCTGATTCGCACAGAAGTTATTCCAGCAACGCATGGCTTACAGAAACTCTGTGCGCGTACCTACGATGATGTGCACATTCGTTTGGAGCGCAACAATGTCAATTCACACGACTCGTTCAGTGTCTCTATGCCCGTTGGACAATACTATGATTTCGAGGTGTATCCTACCTGTGGGCTAGCTAGTGAGAGTGCGCTAATTGGCTTGTTGGACACCCCGGCCAGTTTCTATGAACCACAGCATGTGTTTGCGCAATTATTGTGGTTTGGACATGGCTATGTGGCCTATCGCTTTCCTAATCATCTTCCTTCTGGAGCACTGCCAACACGGCTTGATATCAGTGCTGAGATCTGTTCTGAGGCACCGTTGCATCATTTAGACTGGCCTTCTGATATCACGCTGTGGATTAATGGACTTGAGATAGGAAGCTGGACTAGTCCGGCTGATTTTGGTGGGCAGCGCGGCCTGCTTACTCCTGACTGGTGGGAGACGAAAGATAGCCAGTATGGGCAGTTAAAGATCTGGTCTATTACATCTGATGGAAGTTTTATTGATGGAAGAGTTATTGGTCCAGTACAGGTGCAGGATCTACACCTCGCTGAAAAACCGTTTATCGAGGTGCGTATTGGGGTCAAGCCCGATGCTTTGAATATTGGTGGTGTTAATCTCTTCGGCGAGAAATTTGGTAACTATCCTCAGCCTATTGTGCTAAAAGTCGATTTTTTACATTCCAAAGGAGTAAAGAAAATTGATTTGGGAAAGTGAGGCTATCCCTCGCTTCAGCCCTTGAAAAATCGCCTGACCAGGCATGTATACCTTTTGAGACACAACGTTGCATTAGGTCTTTTCTAAGACAAAGAGGTCATTATGAAAGCTAGAGTACTTATTCTTCGTGTGCTACTCCTCGTCGCACTACTTCTTTCCTCCACCAGACTTTTGTGCAAAAAGCGTACTCCAGTTTAGTAGTATATTTGTTTCATCTACCGTCATGGCATCATTGGGTTCTGCCACCACTATTTCGAATAAAAATGTGCTACTGGCAGAGTTTGGTGAGTGCTAGTGATAAGGTCCTTGTATTTTGTTTGTTTCGATTTGTCGGTGAGCTATAGTTTGGTTGCTAGCTGCTGTGAAGTATTGACGGAGTTGTCTCTACGAAACAGCGCGTTGACTCACAAGGAGAGTACAAAACGATGAATGGACATCAGAAGGATTCGCTACCAGGGTTGGGGCTGGTAGATCGTAGAACGTTTCTGAAGTGGACTACTGCTTTGGGAATCTCAGTGGCTGGAGCAGAGGCATGGTTGGCGCAATATGCGAAAGCTTTTGCGAAAAGTGATCGAGATGTAACAGATCTACACAATGCGGTCCCTGGGGTAGGGCCGTTCACACCAATACGCCCGCCGGCCATCCCATTAGTAGTACGCAACCCTTACGTTAGCACCTGGTTAGCAGCTGATAATCTACCAGGAACTTGGCCCTCTTTCTGGAATGGCAGCATCAAAGCCCTAGCTGGTATCGCTAGAATAGATGGCACGTCCTACATCTTCATGGGCAATCCAGGTGGTATTGGTACAACGCAGACTATGCAGCAGACCAATCTGACCGTCACACCAACACAGTCACTCTTTACATTACAAGGGGGAGGCGTCACATTATTTCTCACTTTTCTTTCTCCCGTTGAAACAAATGATCTGCAGCGCCAATCAGTACCACTCAGTTATATCTTCGCGCAGGTGCAGAGCAACGACGGCAACGCGCATACTGTTAGCCTGTACTTCGACATATCCGGGGAATGGGCACACGGTGACTCCAATGCGCTTATCACGTGGAGCAGCAATGCGATCGGGCATCAGAATGGAACGCTAACTGCCTTTGTGGTAACTCCCAATTCGCCGCAAGTTCTGAGAGAGAATAATGAATACCCCTCTTGGGGAGCCGCAATCTGGGCCACAAACAATCAAGCGAATCTGACAACGCAGGTCGGTCCAGACACAGTTGTACGTGGGCAGGCGGTGAGCCAGGGAGTGCTCAACAATAGCGTTGACTCGAATATGCCGCGAGCGATCAACGATCGCTGGCCGGTTTTTGCTTTCAATTTCGATATGGGGAGTGTATCGAGTCAACCAAGTGAACAGCTTACATTTGTGATTGGACACGTACGCGAGCCGGCTGTGAGCTACCTTGGAAATGAAGTAGCTCCCTTGTGGAGAGCATACTGGTCTTCGTGGCAGGACATGCTGGCCGCCACCTATGATGATGCTGGAGCGGCGCAGAGTTGCGCTAGTACACTGGATAATACAGTTACAGCAGATGCGATGACTACAGGAGGCGAGCATTATGCGGCCCTCTGCGCATTGGCTCTAAGGCAGGCTTTTGGTGGAACAGAGCTAGTAGGCACTAGGAACAATCCCTGGCTCTTTCTTAAAGAGATCAGTAGTAGTGGTAACGTCTCGACAGTTGACGTCGTCTATCCCTCAATGCCGGTCTTCTATTATGCCAATCCGTATCTGTTGCGCCTGCTGCTCGATCCGCTGTTCGCCTATGCCGAGACAGGGGGATGGCCTAAGACCTTCGCCGAGCATGATATCGGTTCGAGCTATCCTAATGCTGCAGGACATAACGATGGCAACGAGGAAGACATGCCAATCGAAGAGTCTGCAAATATGCTACTCATGACCTGTGCCTACTTACAGACGGCAAGTGGGAGTGATGCGAACGCGTATGCTACTGCGCACTATAAGATTCTGAAGCAGTGGGCGGATTACCTGGTGGCGAACACGGCGGACCCGGCCAATCAGAATCAGACCGATGATTTCACAGGCTTTATTGCGCATAGCTCGAATCTGGCTCTCAAGGGTATTCTGGCGGTTAGCGCTATGGGACAGATTGCTCACTTTGCGAACAATGGTGGGGATGCCCAGTATTATCAGAATCAGGCGAGCAGCTTGATAGGCCAATGGGCCACAAATTCGCAGGATTCTTCGGGCCAGCATCTCAAACTAGCGTATGACCAAGATGGAACGTGGAGCTTGAAGTACAACGCTTTCCCTGATAGGTTGCTGGGCCTGAACCTGATACCGACCTCTCTATTGCAAGAGGAGGCCAACTGGTACAAGGGTAAGGAGAATCAGTATGGTATTCCATTAGATAACCGGCACTCATACACGAAGGGAGACTGGGAGATGTGGACGGCTGCTTCGACAGACGATAGTGCACTACGGCAATACTTTGTTGATGTGCTGTATCAGTTTGCCAACACGACGGGGAATCGGGTGCCGTTCACAGACTGGTACGACACGGTGACGGCTGCACAGCAGGGTTTTCAAGCACGTCCAGTGATTGGAGGGATGTTCTCGATTCTAGCACGTATGAAGAGTGGGCATTAGGATCGTGAAGCAGGCGAGGGAGTGGTAGATTCCATTCCCTCGCTGTTGAGAACAGCCTGACGAGGCACATGTAGACCTCGTCAGGCACCCTTACTAACGTCAGTTGCTACAAAAGTATCGTAGCGGCCCATCAGTTGAGCCGACGTCTCAGGCGTGAACTGCCCACTTGCAATTAGGTCGCGCTGATCACGGAAGTACTGGACGTAGAGGTCTGGTGTGAGGGTGCACAAGAGGATCACCGGCTGATCACTGGGATTCTCAAAGGTATGTGACACGCCAGGCGGGACCATCACCAGGGTGCCTGCAGGCGCATCATACGTAGTTGTGCCAACCGTGAACCGAGCCGTACCCGAGACCACGTAGAACCCCTCGTCATGCTTGGTATGTAGGTGCTGAACCGGACCTGCGAAATGTGGAGGGAGCACGCTCTCAACCAAGCCGAAGCGGTGGTTCGTGGTATGCCCATCTTCGAGGATACGCATCTGAACAGGTCCCAGTTGAAGGATCTCACCTTCTGTCGGACCAACAACTGAAACTGAAGCATCTTGTATCATCTATTTTACCCTTTTACTATTGAATACTTTTGCTCTTATTATTCTAAGAATAAACGCTTTGCGTATTCTATAGATTGTGTGAGCTTGACCCGCTTTCGCGAAAGCCTCAAAGCCTTGAGGCGAATAGCTCAATCATTTGTAAGCAATCTGGATGGGATAGTCAAGAGTGGTATCGGCGCGTTGGTCGTCACTGCTTTTCGTTTTCGAGCTTGGCGAACTCCTCGCGCATGACCATCAGTCCGTTCGAGGCACGTGGGTAACCAGCATAGACGCCGAGAAGCGTCGCAAGCTCCTCAAGTTGTTTCCGTGTGCAGCCATGGCGGATTGCCCAACGGGTATGTGAACGGAGCTGCTGCTCGGCACTACCCTGGGTGATCAGTGCTGCGATGACGACGAGGCTGCGATCACGAAGGCTCAGTTCGTTATCAATCCAGATGTTGGCTGCCGAGAGGATCGCTTCCTCGCCGAAGCGCTTGCCAACAAGTTCTGCGAACCGCGAAGCGACCTCTTCGCGCGGAATTTGGAACTGACTCGCGTAGGCATCCAATCCTTGTTGGTAACGTTGATCGGTCACTAGCGTATTTCCCATGGACTCAGCGGGACTGTCATTCCGGGGGGAGTCGTGGTTTTCTTGGGTATTGAGAGTATCGTGCAGACTCATAATGGCTCCTTGTAGACCCTTCAAATTACACTGCGAGGGTTGGCAATTTCAGTGGTGTTCCTGTCAGCTCTGCGTAGGCATTTCGGATTTCAAAAGGAATCCACAGGTCGTTCCCCCAGTCCTGGTAACGCTCCTTGATGCTCTGAGCTGCTTCCTGGTCGATGACCTCAAGCGTCTGTCTTTCCTTGATACGTTGGTTCACTTCCTCGCGAACAAAGGTCAGGAAGTCTTGAAACTCCTGTATCAGTTCGACTGTTCCTAGCTCTCCATGCCCCGGAACTACTGTTGTCGGAGAAAGACGCATCATAGATGTAAGTTCATCGATCCAGCGGCTAGAACTTGCATCGTGATCAAAAAGGATTGGAAACAAGTGATTTTCTACGAGGTCGCCCGTGAAAAGTATTCTCTCGTGCGGGAGAAAAATGATCTGGTCGCCACGGGTATGACCACCAGGCAGTTCACGTAGGACCACTTGCTTGCCACCCAGGTCAACAGTTCTTTCTCCCTGATAGGTTTCGTCAGGCATTACAAACTCCACCCCTTCAAGAGCCTTATGGGCATCGGGACCCAGCCCACGAAAGATGTTCAGGTAGGAAGGGCCTTTTTCCCGCAGTTCATCTGCCTGAGTGGTATTGAGAAGAATAGTGGCGTGTCCTTTAAAGGCTTGAGTGCCGAAGGCGTGTTCTGGATGAAAGTGGGTAGTGGTGAGCAACAGCCGTTTCGAGCCTGCCATCTCTATGGCTTTGTGGAGCACACGTTTGCCATTTTCTATTCCTAAGCCATTATCAACGACGAGTACGGCATCTGTACCGATCACAATTCCAATATTAGGTACTAAAGCGACGCGTTGGTCAGGAATCACGAGGACTCCAGGAGCAATTTCCTGGGCTAATTCTGGTTGAACCACAGGAGGACGGTTGTATTGAGCCATAACTTCTTCTCCAATCATAACGGTGAGTGTAACTCATTCTTTAAATGAGATAAAAGTGCTCTTGCTTAATCGAGTTCTTTTTGAAGTCTCTCTGTCGAAGAGGAGCACTTCGCTTTCAATCTGTTAGTACAGCAAGGGATCCGGCACGGTTGTTAAACGGCCCCCTGTCAGATACAATACTACCAGATGCTCCCAGCCAACTAGTGGACAAAGAGGGGTTTTTGTTGGTTAGACCACACATGAAGCCAATTGTTGAAAATAGACGGAACGATGAGGGGTGCTTATGGAACAGCGGAAAATCAGCGAGAGAGAAGACCCGCGCGTGCTACGTACACGACAATTCTTGCTGCAAGCCTTTTCTGACCTTTTCTCAGAAAAGGGCTTTCATGCGATGACGGTGCAGGATATTACGGAGCGAGCGGGCGTCAATCGAGGCACCTTTTATACGCATTTCGAGGATAAGTATGTGATCCTGGAATCCTGGTTGCGTGAGCAATTTCAGCAACGGGTGGCGAGGAAGGTACTCATCTCAAGCCCTTGGAACCTGAATACCTTTCACTTACTCATTCAGAGCGTCACTGAATGGTTCACGCAGTTACACCAGGTGACTCGATCAGCCGACAGGTCGCTTATTCCCCTTGTGGTGACGACCCTGCAAGAAGCACTCTTTGAACTGCTCTGGCAAGGCTTCAAACCGCTTGCTGGCCCTCAATCGGATCATCAGGCCGACGTGGAAACCATTGCTCTGGTTACAAGCTGGGCGATTTTTGGAAGCGGCTTTCAATGTTTCCATCAATGGGACGAGCAGGCACCAGGCTTGTCCTCAGAAGAGTTGGCGAGCCAGGTGACAAAGGTGCTGATGAATGGCTTAGCACATACCCTGCCAGCTTTTCAGCTTACATAAGATACTACGAGTTTCAAGAAATGTACTGGCTCTCAAACCGGTGGACCATGTGATCATGTCATGGTCGATATGGTCCATCGGCAAGGGCTACTTCCCATCTTTAATGAGCTAAAAGACAGCTCTAATTGGTATACTATAAAGAAGGAGTGCTCATGGATGACTCTCTACCAATGCGCAGGCGAGCACCGCATGATTGACGAATGATGAGATTTGTGGGTAGTTCAACATGTCTAGGTGTAGCTCCTAATTGACGCTCGATGCGATCAATCAGCAAAATGCCAGCACGCAGACCCATCTCACTATGTTGCTGGGCTACTGTCGTTAGTGGAACGTCCAGGTAAGACGCGAAACTGAGATCGTCAAAGCCAACGAGTCCGATATCACCAGGAACGTTCAAAGAGCACCGTTGGGCTGCCCGCAAGAGGGCAAGGGCAATAGCATCGTTGGTGGCAAAGAAAGCAGCGGGACGATTGGGCATGGCAATCAAGTCGTCATAGGTCATAATCGCATCTCCACGCTTCTGCACAGATACCTTATAGATAAGCGCTTCATCATATGGCTGGTTATATTCACGTAGTGCCCTGCGATACCCCTCCCAGCGGTCACGTACCGTAGAGGTGAGCAGTTCGCCGACGGGACTATAAACAAATCCGATACGCGTATGGCCGAGAATCAAAAGATGCTCGGTAGCACGATAGCCACCACTCAAATTATCTGATGCGACATAATCGCAGTCCAGGTCAGAGATATAGCGATCAACCAGCACAAATGGGAAGTTGTCATGCTGAAGTTGAGCGACAGTATCATTGTAAGATTCATTACTAATCGGGAAAATGACCAGCCCGGAAGTATTCGTACGTAAACGTGCGACACTCTGAGCAAATTCCTGTGCGTTCTCCTCAATATAAGTGAAGCTTAGTTGATAGCCACGCGGCCTGGCAGCTTGCTCTACTCCACGTAATATTCTCATGTTCAGTTCATCGTTCGCTTCACTCAAAATGACGCCAATGCTCTTCTGTTGGAGAGGCCCACCTTGACGAATAGAAGCAGAGGATAACCGGCTTACAAAGGTACCGCTTCCCTGCACTCGTTCCAGTAGCCCCTCTTCGACTAATATATTCAGAGCGTGGCGTACAATAGCTCGTGTGGTCTGATACTGCTGCGCGATCTGCCATTCACTTGGTAGGCGATCCCCCGCCTCTAATTCACCGGATAAGATACGTTCACGCGTCTCATGAAGTATTTGAGTGTAAAGTCCCTTCGATTGGGTCCCTTTTTCTGCATTTTGCACTAGACGATTTCTCCTCACCAACTCAAAAGCCAGTCCATGAGAGCTAACAATCCAGGTATTGACAGCGCAACATTCCCCGAAAAGTCAGAGGCTGCTCTCAAAAAAGCTTCGCTATCAACAACGAACAAATGTGTTTAATACTATTTCGTTATCCTAAAGCTTTATGAAGCATTAGCTTATTTGAAAGATTTCCAGGGCATAGTCCCTATAGCCGTAACGACAGAGGGATAAACACGTTTTCTCAGGCAGTATATCATAAAGCCTGGGCGTGATCAGCGCGAGATAGCGGCTATCAGGTGACCAGCGTAAACGGGCAGGACTTTTAGGTGCGCTATAGCTGAAAAGCGCATGGCCATCATGAGCATCCCAGAATTGAATGACCGAGCGATCACCGTTGTCACCTGCCGCAAGCTCGCTTGCATCAGCCAGAATAATACCTGCAGCGAGATACTTGCCATCAGGCGACCAGGTCAGGTCCGTGGGTTGTCCACGGACACGCTGACAGGCGAGGAGTGGCTGAGTATTGCGAACAGAAGCAACTACAAGCTGCGATCCGGCACGATCCTGTGTCTCGAAAACAAAGCGCGTACCATCAGGTGACCAGGCAATCTGCTTACTCTGTCGATCAGCATGCGTAGGGGAACTCACGATTGCAGGCATCTGCAAGGTAGTACGACCTGTAAGCACATCCCAGATTCCCAACAGCGTCTGCCCCTGTGTTCCAGAGGCGGAAAAGGCCAATGACGAGCCATCGGGCGACCAGCTTAGTGCTTCTCTGGGACCTGACGCTGTTTGACCGCTATACATCCAGAGGAGATGACCGTCCGCAATGCGCCGCAGTTGCACAGTGCCATCTTGACGCGTCGAGGCGAGATATTTGCCATCAGGCGACCAGATGATACTGCTGATATTTGCCAGGTTCGTATTGCTTACAGGCTGATCGTATTGCAAGATCAAGCGCTTCTCTCGCACATGCCAGATTTGCACATTCGCAGCAGGAGGCGCGCTGGAAGAGGCAGCCGGGAATTGCGCCAGGGCAAGGAGCGTTCCATCAGGAGCAAGGCATGCCGTCAAAGCGGAGAGGTGCTCATCCTCATGGCTCCAGAGCACCTGACCTGTCTGTACTTCCTGAACCAGCAGCGCTGTCTGAGCAAGAGAGGCGACATACTTACCGTCTGCAGACCAGGAGACAGCCTGGACAGTTGGACGGTTCGCATGGGGCCAGGTTTGCTGGAACTGTATCTGCTGTCCGTTCTGGCTGTCCACCACAAAGAGTTCGCGATCATTGGCATAGGCGAGCCGTCTGCTATCTGCTAACCAGGCAAAATCCTCCCCCCTCCAGCTCATAGCAAAAAAGGGATTTGTATTCTGCTTGTCCAGAGTGACCACCTGCTGTGAAGAGCTCAAGCCGAACCCCAGACAGAGAGTACCTCCGAGCAGAGCCGCGCCCGTAAATCCAACCTTGAGGAACGTACGACGTGAGGTTTCCCGATATGCTTGCCTGACCTCACTCTCCTGAATGCGCTCTGAATGGGCATGCCTATTCTGCTGTTCTATCATGTTCCCTCTCCTGCTAAAGAGATCATAACCCGGTATACTCACGTGCTGAAACATGTACTCACCAACTATACCACCAAATTCAGCCATTGACAAACCATATTTTTTTCATTAATATTAACTTATTCAAACATACATGGTTATTTTATCGCCATATATGGTGCCGATGGATGCTTCACGGAGAAGTAATAGTCAATGTGACTCCGTTCCTGAAAGGAAGAGGGAACAAATCTTTTTTTATGAGGGAGGAGCCCATTCTGTTATCGTCTCTGGTCCTTCACCCCATATCCGCACTTCTCGTACACCTACAGAAGAACCAGACGATGCCAAAGGCCGCGCATCCCCACACGTTATAAGCCTGGTAACACTGCTGGCACCTCACTGAGAGACTTCCAGGTCAATAGTTTCGTAACTGTAGAAATCTGGGCACGCATATTTGTACCTGTTGTACAGGTCTGCTAATCGACGAGGATTGGTACAGGAAAGGAATTTTTCTCATGTCTGCTCAACCCAACGATCACAGCGAAGAGACGCTCATTACACGACGACAGGCACTCCAAAACATTGCCTTCATTACGGCAGGTGGCGGAATTACAGGAAGCTTGCTCGCGGCCTGTAGTGATAACAATGTACAGTCCACCACAACACAGCCCTCGCTCGCATCGACACCCCGCAATAAAACGTTGCTCGTCAATGTAGGGCATATGACGGTCTTTGATAGTTTTAATCCGTTTATTCCACATGGTGAGTCCCCCACCGCAGGGCTTTTCCAGGCAGGTGAAGAGTTTCTGTTCTATTTCAATATGGTGACAGGTGAAATGAAGCCCTGGTTAGCCAAAAGCTGGGAGTATAATGCGGACCACACGCAAATGACGCTGCACCTGGACCCGACGGCCCATTGGAACGATGGGACCCCCTTCACCTCTAAAGACGTTCAGTTCACCTTGCAGATGCTCCTGAATAATCCTGCCCTCACTGGTGCAAGTTCGTACTCTCCCTTTATACAATCGATGAGCACACCCAATGCTCAGACACTCGTCATCTCGTTGAAAGACAAAAATCCACGCTTCCATTACAATTTCATCTGTGGCATTCAGGCGGGCCAGATCATTATGCCTGAACACATCTGGTCCAAACAGGACCCCATGAAGTTCAAAGAGTATCCGCCAGTACGCACTGGACCCTATAAACTGGATCGCACCATTCCAGCACAGAACATGTATATCTGGAAGAAGGACCCAAACTACTGGAATAAGAGCAAGCTTGATCCGAAGCCTGAATACCTTGTCTTCCGTTTTGCTCCCACGCTGGATTCTGAAGTTGAGGAGTTCAAACGCGCTCAGATTGATGTGCCTTACTGGATCAGACAGGACTATGCTCACGCCATTTCCATCAAAAATAGCTATGAGAACATCATTATCGAGAAGAAGTTTCGTGATCCCTGCCCACGTGCCTTTGCCATCAACTGCGATCCCTCTAAGGGCTTGCTTGCTGAGCCAAAGATGCATTGGGCCATCTCCTACCTGATTGATCGCAAGACTCTTGGTTCGACCGTCTGGCCCATCCCTACGCCGCCTGCGCAGTACCCCTGGGCCGATTATCCCTCAAACAACAAATGGTCAAATCCGCAGATAGCAGCCAAATATCCGCTCACTTATAATCCACAGAAGGCCATCACTTTACTGGATGAGCTGGGAGTGAAGGTTGGAGCTGGCGGCAAACGCACCTACCAGGACCAGCCGCTCCAATACGAAATTATGACGTCCGATCCAGTCGGGGGGCCAGAATACACCACCTCACAGAAACTTGCCGACGAGATGAATAAGATTGGCATTGGTGCAACGGTCAGATATTACCAGGGTTCAGTATGGAGCGATAAGTTCAACAATGGGCAGTTCGACATAAGTGCATTTTATGTCTGTGGTCTCGTCTTTGATCCTGGTCAATTGTACTCAGGGTTTGAGATTAGAAACACTGCTCCTATTGGGCAAGATGCCAGTGCGGGCGGTAACATCCAGCGCGTACAGTATAAGGACCTCGACGCGCTCGCTTTGCAGCTTGAAAACGTCGATCCTGCTGATCCCAAGATAAAGGCGATGTTCGATCAGGCCCTTGAAAGCTATTACAAGAATCTGCCACTTATTCCAACCTACCAGACGGCTAATGCTGAAGTCTTCAACACAAGCTATTGGACTGGCTGGCCTACAGACGACAACCTCTACCAGGTTCCACTGGACTGGTGGGGTCAGTTCATGTTCGTCATTGGCAACCTCAAAGCAACTGGCAAAGCGTGAAATCGCATCCCTGAAGCTTGAACCCTGGTTGAGCAACAGCAGTAGCTCAACCAGGCTTCTTCTCACAGAAAAAGGAGCAGAGAATGATTCGGAGTATGCCGCACTCGCTTGCCCCTGGCAGGCCAAATTTGTTTTCTCCAGTGCGAGCATGGCTGGTTGCACATCCACTACTCGCCTACGCTTTTCGACGTTTTATCGCTTATTTGATTACCTTGTGGGGTTCCTTCACTGTCACATTTTTTCTCTTTCGCCTCATGCCAGGTAATCCGATAGCGGCATATATTCAAAGTTTACGAGAGAAACAGCTCTATATGGGACATTCCAGCCAGGATATGGTGAAATACTATAATAAAATCTTTGGCTTGAATGGCGATCTGTTTCACCAGTATTATCACTATATGCAGCAACTCATTATTCAGCATGACCTGGGACCATCCCTGCTCAGCTTTCCTACACCATCACAAAATCTGATTGCGCAATCGATACCCTGGACCATCGGTCTGCTCAGCTTGGCAACCATTATGTCCTGGGTATTGGGACTCATATTAGGCGCGTTGATTGGCTGGCACCGTGATAAGAAGGTTACTGGTTGGCTCACAAACCTCTGCATCGGACTTTCACATATCCCCTACTATTTTATCGCCCTGATGCTCATCTTCTTCCTTGCGTACAAGCTCGCCTGGTTTCCCTCTACCGCAGCCTACAATCCTGCCTACGATCCCGGCTTTAATTGGGGTTTCATTGGGAGCGTAATCAATCATGGAACTCTCCCTGCACTCTCTATCGTCGTCATCGGCGTCGCCAGTTGGATGCTCTCAACCCGTATGCTCATGGTTACTGTTCTCGGCGAGGATTACTTGACATACGCGGAGGCCAAAGGGCTCAAACCCCGTCAAATTCTCAATAGGTATGCGCTGCGCAACTGTTTCCTGCCGCAAGTCACAGGGCTGGGCATCACCCTGGGTGCCATTTTCAACGGCAATGTGCTTGTCGAACAGCTCTTTGCCTATCCAGGAGTCGGGAATCTCTTCGTCGAGGCAATACAGCAACTTGATTACAATACCATTCAGGGGATCGTAGCACTGGCAATCTTTGGTGTGCTTACTGCAAATCTGATCCTTGACCTGCTGCTACCAGCCCTTGATCCGCGCATCAAATACAGCTAGAGAGTAGCTATCCATGTACACAACTGTTTTCCAACTTACAGATAAGAGGATCATATGAGAAGGTTCTTACACGCTCTAGCAGGTGTATGGCGGTCCAGCTTCAAAGTCAAGATTGGCATCGTCATTCTAGCAGTGCTACTCCTCCTGGCCGTGTTGCATGTTCCTATCACCGCTCTCATTGGCCATGGCACAGACCCGCTTCAAACATCCATTAACGAACCCTGGCAACAGCCAAACCTGCAACACTTGCTAGGAACAGATCGTTACGGGAGAGATATCCTGGCAATGGCTGTAACAGGCCTTGCTGCCTCGTTGGAGGTAGGCGTAATTGCTGGTCTATTGTCAACGCTGATCGGTACAGCGGTTGCTTTCATCGCTGGCTATATGGGCGGCAAAGTGGATAGCTTTCTTGCAAGCTTTACCGATGTTTTTCTTGTGGTGCCGAGCTTTCCCCTGCTCATTACGCTTTCGGCCTATACAAACAAGGTCACACTCTTTTCAGTTGCCGTCCTGCTAGCGGTTTTTAGCTGGCCTTTCGCGGCGAGAACTATCCGCTCACAGGTATTGAGCCTGCGCAATCAACCCTATGTTGAGCTTGCAAAGGTAACGAGAATGAATGCCTTTGAGATCATCTTTCAGGAACTGCTCCCCAACCTCTTGCCATTTATTGGTGTTGGATTTGCCAATGCCGCGATAGGCTCGATCTTCGCGCTGGTCGGCCTGGAAGTCATTGGGCTGGGGCCAGGCAATGTGCTGGATCTCGGACTGATGCTTAACTGGTCGCAAGCCTGGGGCGCGTTGAGTCTGGGGGTGTGGTCAATCTTTATGGTGCCTGTTGTCTTACTGGCACTCCTCTTTTTTTCAGTCAATCTGATCAATATCGGACTGGAAGAGTTGTATAATCCAAGGCTGCGTAAGACGGCTGGAGCATAGGATAGAAGGTCAGAGCATGGAAAAAATAGCGGAAAAGCTTGACAGAAAGAAAAGTGAAACCGGCACTCTGCTCGATATTGAGGACCTGCACGTCTACTACGACACGGTCAATGGAACCTCTAGAGCAGTCGATGGTGTGAATTTGAGCATTCGACGTGGAGAGATCCTGGGTATCGCTGGTGAGTCTGGTTGCGGCAAAAGCACTCTGACGACGGCCCTGCTTCGCATGACACGACGCCCCGGCTATATCGCAGGAGGAAGCATCTACCTTCATCTAGAAGGACAGGATTCTATCAATCTGTTAGAGCTGGGTGACGAGGAGCTTCGTGCAGTACGCTGGCGCAATCTGGCATATCTACCGCAGGGATCAATGAGTGCACTCAACCCGGTTCTACGTATCAAAGAACAGTTCCTCGATGTCATGCTGGAACATAGCAGCATAACTAAGCGTGAGGCTGAGAAGAGAATTCCTGATCTTCTGCAACAGGTGAATCTGGAGTCCTATGTTGCCAGAATGTATCCACACGAATTATCAGGGGGTATGAAACAGCGCGTCACACTGGCGATGGCGATTGCCCTCAATCCCGATCTCCTGATAGCAGACGAGCCAACGACCGCGCTTGATGTCCACGTCCAGCGTGTTATCATCCAGTTGCTTGCTGACCTGCGAGAACGCCTGGGAATGACGATGGTGGTTGTTACACATGATATGGCAGTTCATGCCGAACTGGTAGACCGCGTGGCGGTCATGTATGCTGGAGGCATCGTGGAGGCTGGAGATGTGCGTCAGATCTTCAAGGACCCAAAGCATCCTTACACGCAGGCCCTTATTAACTCGATCCCACGTGTTGGGGGAGAACGTACACGACTCGCTGGAATTGGCGGCAACACGCCCAGCCCTAGAAACTGGCCCTCTGGGTGCCGATTTCACCCACGTTGTCCCCACGTCATGCCGGTATGCAGCAAGGAAGCACCGGCTCTGATCACAGTATCAGACGGTCTCAATAAAATACAGCCGCCGGCGGTGAGCTGTCACCTCTACACACAGGCAGGATCAGGAGGCCGCTATGAGTGAGGAGAGTATTGCTCTCAATAATGTGACTCAAATCTTCCGTGGAGCAGCAATGCGTAGCACAGGTGAAGAATTTCGGGCTGTCGATGATGTTTCGTTTGATCTCAACTCGGTTCCACCACAGATTCTTAGCCTCGTTGGACAAAGTGGGAGTGGCAAAAGTACGCTTGCGCGCATTATCCTTGGCTTGCAGCAGCCAACGTCTGGAAGCGTTACATATGGCGGCAAGAATATTGCTACACTTTCCAGAAAAGAGTATGCTACCTACCGCAAAGAAGTACAACCGGTCTTTCAAGATCCGTATGGTATCTTCAACCCATTTTATCGCGTGGATAGAGTCTTCTGGACCGCCATTGGCAAGTTTCACCTTGCCTCCTCAAAACAGCAAGGACTGGCAAAGATCGAGGAATCGCTGCATGCCGTCGATCTCAGGCCGGAAGATGTCTTGAATCGCTATCCCCACCAGCTCAGTGGTGGACAGCGCCAGCGCATTATGCTGGCACGTATACACTTGCTCCAACCAAAATTTATCATCGCTGATGAACCGGTCTCTATGCTTGATGCAGCGGTACGTGTGCTCTTCTTGAACATGCTCATTGATTTCACACAGAAGTATGGCATGACTACCCTTTTCATCACTCACGATCTATCAGCCGCCTATTATATAGGAGGAGAGATCATGGTGATCTCACATGGCAAGATTGTGGAGCATGGGAAGGTCGAGCAGGTGCTGGTGAGCCCATCGCACCCATATACGCAAATGTTGCTTTCATCGATTCCGGTTCCCGATCCAGATGCAAGATGGTCCGAGAAAGCCATAGCGCTGCAAGAGGAATACGAAGGGATTTAAGTGCGCACTTTAGAGCTACGATCAAGCTCTAAAGTGCTTGAGTGCATTATGATGTATGCATTCTACTGATGAGCAAAGGAGAGTCAAATGTCTATGGTAACATCCTTACTTTTGTATTTGCGTTTTACTAGCACCCCTTTTCCGAATTTTTCAGTTCTCTGAAGAGATCAGAAGGGCTCTCAGCGCCACTAAGATTTGCTCCACATCGACACGAGAATTGCTGAGGAATGTCTGCATGGCACAACCTTGAGTAATAGCAAGTGCAATCGTCACCAAGCCTTCGGGCGTTACCTGGCGAAAACGTACAGGTTCGCTCTCGATCACTGCTTGTACGGTGGGTAGAAATGCTTGTCTGGAACGCTCAATCGCTTGCCGTATACGTTCATTGACTACAGGATCATGTACGGCTATAGTCCAATAGCTGAAGAACAGGTGCAATCTGGCTGCTGCCTGCTCATGTTGATACAAATCTTGTAAATCAAGTTGCAGCAATGCAAGCAAGCGCTCAGCAGCAGACACGCTCTCTGAAGCTTCCCACTGCTCAAAAAGCGAATCAAGCAACCAGTCGAGAAGTGCAAGCAGCAATGCCTCCTTCGACTTGAAGTGGAAGAAAACTAATCCTGCGCTTAATTCTGCTTCGGCGGCGACGCGGCGAACGGTTAGTTGCTCTAGTCCCTCGCGTGTCGCTACACGAAACGCCGCCTGCACGATCTGCTCCCGACGTAACTCCTCAGACTCTTTTTTCCCAGGCATATCCCAATTTGCTCCTATGGATGCTGAGAGACAGCAATCCGTTGAAATACTATTGACCAAAAGGTCAATAGTATGGTATACTCCTTACATGTTGATCCGATGGTCAATATACATGGAACGATTTCATCTGTCAAGAGGAGAGGAAGAGGCTCTTATTGGGTGGTCAGGTATGGTCTGACCACGCTGATCTTGCAGAAGTTGTCGTTCAAAAAAATGGATGAAGTCATAATAAAAAGATATTCTGCTCTATTAAGAAAATAAGACGCAGAAACGGAGGTAAAACATATGTCTCAACAATCTATGCAGGCGATTCGTGTTCATGGATATGGTGATGTAGATCAGCTCCAGCTTGAGCGGATACCGCATCCAGAGCCCGGTGCGGGTGAGGTCCTGGTCCAGGTACATGCTGCAGGGGTAAACCCGATAGACTGGAAACTTCGTCAAGGGTTGCGCAAAGATGCGGTACAGATGCACTTTCCTTATATCCCAGGCATGGAGATTGCTGGGGTGGTGCAGGAAGTTGGCCCAGGTGTTACAGCGTTGAAGGTTGGGCAGGCAGTCTATGGTCAAAGTATGAAGGGAGGATATGCCGAATATACAGTCGCTGCTGAGGGATCTCTTGCGCTTAAACCACAGCGCTTGAGTTTTGACGAGGCGGCGACCGTGCCTGTTGGAGCTGTTGCTGCCTGGCAAGGACTTTTCGATGCTGGAAAGTTGGAAGCTGGACAGCGTGTGTTGATTCAAGGGGCAGCAGGAGGGGTTGGCCTGTTTGCCGTGCAGTTTGCCCGGTGGAAAGGTGCGCATGTCATTGCCACCACCTCAAGTGCGAACGTCGATTTTGTCCGTTCTTTAGGGGCAGAGACCGTGATTGATTACACCAAGACGGCTCTTACAAGTGTTGTGCATGATGTAGATCTTGCCTTTAATGTCATCGGTGGGTCAACTCTTGAAGAGGCGGTCCAGGTACTCAAACGTGGTGGAACATTGGTGTCGATAGCCGGTCAGCCAGCGGCAGAGAACGTCCAGGAACGAGGTGTGCGCGTTACGTCGTTTTTTACTCAAATAAACAGTGAACGTTTACAGACCGTTGCTCGCTTGATAGATGAAGGACAGATACAGGTGGCAATTGAGAAGATCTTCCCTCTCAGCGAAGCTAGCCTCGCTCAAGAATGGAGCCAGCGTGGTCATGGGCGTGGACGTATCGTGCTTCATATAGTATAGAGAGGAGAAAATGTGATGCAACCATTCGCTGTTTCTAGTCCGATCATCGATATTCATCGTCATATCGCACATCCTGGCCTTATGAAGAATCTTGCCTCTCTCCCTCGTGACGTGTTTGTTGAGCATCTTTCTGCTCAAAAGGAGGCAGTATACAATCTGCCCGCTGAATCTACAGATATTGATGTGCAGGTGCAAGAACAGGATCGAGTAGGGATCACCAAAGGCGTTCTCAGTAATGCCTTTCCACTTGCAGATCTCAAGCCTGATGTGGGAAGCGTTGCTCAGGATATTGCAAAGATCGTCAACGATGATCTTGCAACAGTTGTCTCCACATATCCTGACAAGCTGAATTTTCTGGCGACGGTGCATCCATTTGAACCGGGGTTTGCCCAGGAGATTGATCGAGGCCTGAAGAGCCTGGGAGCCAAAGGGCTGACACTCACCTCAAGCTACGCTGGTCGCTGGTTAGATGCTCCACTGCTGAATCCTTTTTGGGAATATGTACAGTCGCGCGATGTGGCGGTTTTCCTCCATCCCCCTATTACACCAACGTGGCTTCCTTTCAGTGACGTCTATCCTCTGCAAGAGATGGTGTATCGACCTTTTGATGTGATGACTACAATGACGCGCATGATCTTTTCGGGTCTCTTCGACCGCTATCCGCACCTCAAAATCGTGTTGCCATTCGGGGGTGCAGGGATCATGAATCTGCTTGGACGTCTCGATTATTCCTATCGGTCCATTGTCACCAGTTCGTCCTCAAAGGAGGCCGCAATATGTCAGCGTCCACCTAGCAGCTACATGAAAACGAATATGTATGTCGAGGTGGGAATGTCTTTCTCGCCTACAACGATTCAACAAGCTATTCAGGTCTTCGGCAGTGATCGTGTGCTCTTCGGAACAGATTATCCCATCGCACCTATTGAAGAACAACTCATGCTTGTGAAACAGTTGAATCTGAATCCAACTGAGCAAGAACAGATTCTGTGGAAAAACAGTCGTGATCTATTCCATCTGGATGTCCCAGCGAGCGCGCTAAATCCTCAATTAGCCAGGCGTTGAGATAACGGAAATGGGACTATGGCTACCTTTCCGTTTCCTGTGGAAGGTAGCTTCGTCCACATATAGTTCACGAGTGTAAATTAATGAAGGCAGGACAACGATATGTCAGGACAGGAAAAAAGGGGTAACACGGCATTAGTTTTGTTAGATATTCAGCATGCAGGTGTCGCGTATACTGGTGAGAATCCAGCGTTCCTCAAGCGATTGAGCGATACTGTTGCCACTGCGAGAGAGGCGGATATAAGCGTAATCCATGTCATGGTTCATTTCCGAGAGGGATATCCAGAAGTGAATCCGCACAATCGCTTCTACTCTGGCATGCTCAAATCGGGTATGTTACAAGCAGCTGATATGTCAATTCATCCCGCCGTCGCTCCTCAACCTGGCGAAGTGGTTGTAACGAAGACGCGAGCAGGCGCGTTTAGTGGAACTGATATGGACGTAGTCCTTCGGTCGCAAGACATCAATCACCTGGTCCTATGTGGAATCACAACGAGCAATGCAGTGCTTGCAACAGTGGTAGCGGCGGCAGATAGAGACTACAAACTCACAGTGCTCTCCGATTGCTGCGCAGATAAGGAAGATGTGCAGAGCGTCCTTATGACCAGGATCTTTCCACAATGGGCAGAAGTGGTCACTGCTGAAGACTGGAATAAAAGGGTGAGCGAAGGCAATTACTGATTCAGGTCGTTAACGTTTCCCACTGCCTCGACTGCAAGATGACCCATTCCTGCAAACGACCGCTATAGGCCCATCCATCTGGAACTGCCAGAATTTTTGCAATCTGATCGTGCCGAAGCGAAACTGCTATTTCGCTTCGGCACGATCAGATTGCTTTTACAATTTCGACGAATCTGGCAAAAACAGCAATCTTTTCCAAAAAAAGACGGGAAAACCCCTTGACTTAGAGCGCTCTAGGTAGTGGATACTACAAACATGGTACATGATATAGAAACAAAAACGCTCACCTTCTTTACACTCCAGGAAGTAGCGCAGAGAAGTGGTCTGAGCGAGCATACACTCCGGTACTACGAACGCATTGGCTTACTCGACGGCATCCATCGAGACGACAGGAGCGGACATCGTCGATATACCACTCAAGACGTCCAGAAGATTGAGACGCTGGCTTGCTTACGAACAACAGGTATGTCGATTGAGGCAATGCGGATGTATTCTGCTCTTCTCGAAGACGGCACAGAGGTTGCTGATCAACAGCTTGCCCTCTTCGAAGCACAGAAACAAGCACTGGAGCGCGAACTGGCTCAGAAGCAAAAGCATCTTCGCTACCTGGAGCAGAAGGTTGCATTTTGGAAAGCGGTCCAGAATGATGACGATGCAAAGGCGAGGGAAATTAGCGAGATCACAGCCAGTCTAGCAATGCAGTTCATCATGGAAAAGAAAACGTCTTTTTGAAAGAATGAAAGGAATAGTCAGAAAGTAGCACTTATTACTGGTGGGAGCCGGGGGCTTGGAAAAGCCATGGCAACGCACATCACAGAACATGGGCACGATGTTCTTATCACCTACAATAGCAAAAAAGGAGAGGCTGAAGAGAGCATCTTTCAGAGAGGATAACAAAAAATGACTGAGATCAGTATGCAAGGAAAGGTTTGTCTTATCACAGGAAGTACGTCGGGTATGGGCAAAGTCACGGCCAGAGAGTTGGCTGAGAGGGGTGCGGCAGTAGTCCTGGTCGGTCGCAATCGTGAGAAAGGCGAGGCGATTCAAGCCGAGATCAGGCGGGAGACAGGGAATGAAAACGTAGATCTGCTGATTGCGGATTTGCGTTTGCTCCAGGATGTGCGTCGCCTGGCAGCAGAGTTCCAACAACACTATCATCATCTCGATGTCCTTGTGAATAATGCAGGAGCCATCTATCCTTCTCGTCAAGTTACCTCTGAAGGGTTGGAAGCGACGTTTGTCGTCAATTATCTGGCCCCTTTTCTACTGACCGAACTGCTCCTCGACATGTTGAAAGCGAGCGCACCTGCACGTATTGTCAATGTCAGTTCCGAGGTACATAGAATTAGCAGCATAGCATTTGACAATCTGCAAGGGGAGAAACGCTATGCAACGATGAGCAATTATGGTCAGGCCAAGTTAGCGGTGGTTCTCTCGACGTATGAACTAGCTCGTCGCCTTCAAGGAACGGGGGTCACGGTGAATGTGATGAGTCCTGGTCAAATGTCCAGTGAGAATTTTAACGCAGGGGCACGCGGTCTTGTTGCCCTGGTGACGAAGCTGACCAAGCCGTTCGTCATGTCGGTTGAGAAAGGCGCACAAACGCAAATCTACCTGGCAACTTCTTCCCAGGTCGAAGGAGTGACAGGGAAGTGCTTTAGCAATAGTCAAGAGAAAAAGTCTTCCGGGCGCTCTTACGACCAGGCTCTGGGGCAACGTCTCTGGCAGGTCAGTGAGCAAATCGTTGCGCGCTCTACACAACTTGTCTGAGAGAAGATGACTCTCAGTTTCAAGGGTTGACACTCTCTGTGATTCTTGTCATCTACGGCAAAGAACCTGCCTGCGCAGGAAGAGTATAACGAAACCTCTTTTTAAGGAGAAGAGAGAAGGAAGTTTATTCTATGAGCCAGAAATATATTATCCTGATCACTGGTGCCGCAACCGGCATCGGTCAACTATCAGCCCATAGTCTGGCTGAAGCTGGACATACCGTCTACGCCAGCATGCGCGCTATCAACGGGCGTAACGCGGACCGTGCCGAGCATGAGCGCGAGTACGCTCGCGCTCAGGGCGTGGACCTGCGCGTCATCGAACTGGACGTGGCCTCTCAAGAATCTGTCGATCAAGCGGTGCAAGTAATTCTGAAGGAGCAAGGGCGGATCGACATAGTCCTGCATAATGCCGGGCACCTGGTTATAGGCTATACAGAAGCGTTCACGGCGGAGGAAATTGAGCATCTATTCAGCACCAATGCCCTTGGAGTGGTGCGCGTCAACCGAGCTGTTCTGCCACACATGCGTGAGCGAGGCGAAGGGCTGTTACTCTACACGGGCAGTACCACATCAGTGGTAGTCCCGCCGTTCATGGGTCCCTATGTAGCGTCCAAAATGGCTATGGATGGCCTGGCGCAAACGACAGCCTACGAAGTCAGCCAGTTCGGCATTGAAACGTGCATTGTGATGCCTGGTGCATTCACTCAGGGAACTGAGCACTTCCCGGATGCGTCGCGTCCCGTTGATACCGCTACGACTGCAAGCTATGGACGACTCGATGGCATGGTTGCGCATTATGAGGAAGCAACGAACGGCCTCTTCGCGCCTGGCGTAGATGCACACCCACAGACCGTTGCTGACGAGATTGTGCGGATTGTGGGTTTGCCTGCCGGAACACGTCCGTTTCGTTCTGTGGTCGATTTCACACAGGGCCATGTGGAGGAAGCTAATGCCTTGCTCTGGAAGCTCCAGAAAGACTTTCTAGAACGCATGGGATTTAGCGTGCTTCTGAGCACCGACACTCTGGGGCAAGAGGTGCATATCGAGACAGGCATAGTGCGTGGAGCTCCTCTCGATGAGCATGGGGTGTTGGCCTTTAAGGGCATTCCTTATGCAGCTCCGCCAGTCGGTGATCTACGTTGGCATGCACCGCAGCCACCACAAGCGTGGACCGGCATCCGCGATGCAACGCAGTTCGGTGCCCGCAGTTGGTCAGCACTGGAAAACGATCCAGAGCCAGGACCTCGAAGCGAAGATTGCTTGAGTATTAACGTCTGGACTACAGCACAGCATACTAATGAGAAGCAACCGGTTATGGTCTGGATTCATGGTGGTGGCTTTCAATTTGGCTCCTCAGCAGATCCAATCCTGGATGGATCAAGGTTTGCCGAGAAGGGCGTCGTTGTAGTGAGCTTCAACTATCGGGTGGGAGTGCTGGGCTTCCTGGCTCATCCTGAATTGGACCGGGAAGGACCTTCAGGGAACTATGGATTACAGGACCAGCTTGCTGCACTGCGCTGGGTGAAAGCGAACATCGCGCGCTTTGGTGGAGACCCTGACAATGTTACCGTTTTCGGCGAGTCGGCGGGTGCGCATGCCATAGGCATTCTGATGGCTTCGCCGCTCGCGAAAGGATTGATACATAAGGCAATCGGAGAAAGTGGTGCCTTCTGGGACAGCCCGTATGGCTCGCTGCCCACCTTTGAAGAGGCTCGTGATCGTGGTGTAGCCTTCACTAAACGTCTGGGTGCTTCATCGATAGCTGCTTTGCGTGCGCTGCCTGCTGAACAGGTGAACGCAGCGGCCATGTGGAATTTTAGCACGCATCCGAGAATGACAGCCTTCGCACCCAGCATCGACCGGTACGTGGTGCCCGAAGTACCGGCTACACGCTATCTGCGCAATGAGCAGTTGGCCATCCCACTCCTGGCAGGATGGAACGCTACGGAACAATGGCCATTTCTCCCTCTTGCCTTGCCGCATCAGACAGCGCAAGAGTTCCGTCAGGCAGCCGAGCGACTGTTTGGAAGGGACAAGATCAGCGAGTTCCTCCAGTTGTATCCAGCCGAGAGTGATGTTCAAGCAAAGGAATCGGCCGAAGCTCTGGTTGGTGATATGGTCATCAGCGAACAGACCTGGCAGTGGCTGGAACTCCAGCAACGTAACGGTCATATACCGGTCTATGGGTATACATTCACCTATACATCACCCTATGCCCCAATAGCCTCGCACTATGTTGAAGTACCATTCGTATTCGGGACGCTGACGCCACAAATCCTTGTAGGTAGTGTAGCTCCGCCAGCAGACGTCGATCGCGCCCTTTCCGATACGATCATGTCCTATTGGGTGAACTTCGCCACACGGGGTAACCCGAACGGGCCGGGCCTACCGCATTGGCCAGGCTATGGTCGGGAAGGCATCATTCAGGATCTGGGAAGTACAGTCAGTCCACGGAGCAACGTGTCAGAGGCGCGCTTTCGCTTTCTTGCAAGCTATCGAACAGAAGGTGTTTTCCCGGTGAGCTGGCGTGACGGAGTTGTTGCGGGAGCGATCAAGTAGCTCTCTACTCTATCGTGATAACTTTTGGGTAGAGTAACGATTCATGGAGAGCTTACTGTAGAGCAACTAGCAACTACATACCAGGTGTGTAAGCGGCAAAGTTTCTTTCAGGGAAAACATCATACAGGAGAAAATATGGACATCGAGTCAATAATGACAGACGAAATAACGCAAGCAGATCGTATGGGTCTCCAAACATACCTCAGCTTTATGCACAGGCGTCGTACTATTCGTAAGCTAAAAGGGGGTCCGATCAGTGACGAGGTGATTCATACTATTCTGGAAGCTGGACGCTGGTCCCCTTCTGCTTTCAACTCTCAGCCAGCACGTATCGTTGTCATCAAAGAGCGCCAGGCCGAGTTTTGGGACTTTATTGCGAATACGTTACGGCAAAAGCTCCAGGGGGAGCAGTTAGAACGCACTCTGGCACGCATTCCTGGTTATCGTTCGGGCGTTTTCACCCTTGTCTTTTACGAGGATACAACGATCTCCAATAATCCCCCGTTTCCTGGTGGTGGAGAGACCTGGAAGAGCTGGGCAACGCAGGGTCTTGGTATCATGCAGGTCAATGTATGGAATGCTATCGCCGCCGTTGGTCTGGCGGCCTCCAATCAGCATATGAATCAGCAAATGGAGGAAGAACTGCGTGCCTTTCTAGGTGTTCCAGCAGCTTGGAAAAGCTATTCTATCTTTCCCGTTGGGTATGCTGATGAGACACCACAAGAGGGTAGTCGTCATGCTCATGAGAAGATCGTCTTCTATGAGCACGGTCCAGAGGTCTAAGGCATTTATTACCTGAAGCATAACTTAGGGGAAAGGTTTGAAGAGTGCTAGCTCAATTTGTGCAGAGTACTCCACTGGTATGACAATCTTATCCCAGTGGAGTAATCCGCATGATAGCTTCAGCAAGCACCTCTCTTCCCTTTGCAAGGAAGAGTATGCCTCACTGTGTAAAATGCTAGAAGTTGAACTGATCGATGTTGTCTTTGCTGAAGACAGTGGGTGGACCTAACAGGACGACGCCACCAGCACCAATCGTTTTTGTGCCGAGCGTGCCGGCGCTAAAGGTCTCACCTTGTTTGCCGGTAATCTTGCCTTGTATCAACGCAGTCGCCATATAGTATGCGAGGTAGCCAAGTTTTCCTGGGTCCCAGAGAGCAAACTGTTGAACCGTTCCATCTTTCACATACTTACGCATCTGGTTCGGCGTCCCAAGTCCCGTAAGTGCGACCTTTCCACCGTTGTTGACTGACTCAATAGCGCGAGCAGCGGCTGCGATTCCAACAGTTGTCGGAGAGATAATTCCTTTGAGATCGGGATAGGCTTGCATGAGAGCCAGCGTGTCGTTGAAGCTGGTCTGGTCATCGTCGTTGCCGTAGTCGATCTTGACCAGGCTCATATTTTTGTATTGAGGCTTGGAAAGTTCATCCTTCATAAAACCTATCCAGGTGTTCTGGTTTGTCGCGGTACTGGCGGCAGAGAGGATGGCGATCTGTCCTGTATAGTTCAACTGCTTACCAAGAAGCTGTACCTCAATGCGTCCAATATCCTCTGCATTTGCCTGGCTTGCGAACACCTGGCGAGCGTCTGGAGCAACATCGGAGTCATAGCTCACTACCTTGATGCCCTGAGACATCGCTTGCTTGAGTGAAGGGGCCAGAGCGTTTGGATCATTTGCAGAAACAACAATTGCACTTGCATGCTGTTGCGTGAGTGTATTAATCCATGTAACCTGATCTGAGGCACTGGCGGAGGAAGGTCCGACCTGTTTGAATGATCCTTTCAGTTCGCCAGAGGCGCTCTTCGCACCAGTAGCCGCCGAGTCAAAATACGGGTTGTTGATGGCCTTTGGCAGGAATGCAATGTTGAGGCTAGCTCCATTTCCGCCTCCTCCGCTGCCTGTACTCCCTCCACCACACGCGGCAAGAACTAGCACGAGAAACACTATACATCTGGAAAGCAGCACATGGGATAGCTTTTTCATGTGTCAACTCCTTCTTCTTCCGACTGCCAACGCTGCTATCGTATCGACGCTGTACGTCAGGCAGTTGGCAATATAGCCTTTAGACCTTTTTTGTCAAACCAGGAGCAGATACGCGCCGACGATTGATTACTGCCCGAATGGACTGAGCTATATTCGGTCCTAGCACTGAGAAGATTAGCAACGTTCCTACAACAATGTTCTGGACATCTCCACTAACATCAGTAAGGTTGAGGGCATTGCGCACTGCTCCTATGACGAACAGTGAGAGAATCACTCCAACCAGTGAGCCTCGACCGCCGAAGATGTTCACGCCTCCCAGCAATACGATGGTCACCACATCCAACTCAAATCCTAACGCGTTATCTGGGCGTGCGCTTGAAAATCTGGCGGTGAAGATAATACCAGCCAGCGCGGAAAGGAGACCAGAGAGGACAAAGAGCATCAATTTAAGATTCGCGACATGAATGCCTGTGAATCGTGCGGCCTCCTTGTTATTACCAACCGCGTAGATTTGTCTGCCAAGCCAACTTTGATGAAGGACAACCATAAAGAGAATCACTAAAATTACAAATACGACGAAAGGCCAGGGAATTAATGTTCCTGGAACGCTGCCGAATCCGAAGGTAGTGAAGGCTGAGGGAAAGTTACTGATCGCCTGATCTCCCAGCACGACATATGCCAGTCCGCGATAGAGTGCCAATGTTCCCACTGTCACGACGAGAGAGGGCAGCCCAAGGCGTGTGACAAGGAGTCCATTCAATGCACCCGCGAGCGCACCTACGAGTAGTACAAGAGGTATTCCTCCCCAGAGTGGTATACCGGCATGCGTGACTGCTCCGAGCACAACACTTGCCAGACCAAGTATTGAGGCTACGGAGAGGTCAATCTCTCCTGAGATGATGATCAGTGTCATGGGGAGAGCCACAATCGCTTTCTCCATGAGGTCTTTCGTCAGCGAAGCGATATTAAAGCCCGTCAGAAAGTAGGGCGAGAGTGCTATGCCCATGCCGATGGCAAGGAGCAGAAGGATGACAAGTAGTGCTTCCCAGGAACCGAGTAGCGTTCTCACTCGCTTCATTTTTGCCTCCCTGCGATGAGTGCACGTTGGAGCCAGCGTCCGATGAAAGCATCCAAAGCAACCGCAACAAGAATGGCTGCTCCATCGACAGCCTGGAGCCAGAACTGGGACAACTTGAGTAGGTTGAGTGCATCATCGACTGTACCCAGTACGATAGCGCCAAGCATGGCACCAAGAATGGTTCCAGAACCACCAAAGATATTTACACCCCCGACCACCACGGCGGCGATAACCTGAAGTTCAAGCCCTGTTGCCGCTGTCGCATTGACGGTCGCAAAGCGCGCTCCCCACAGGACTCCAGCAAATCCACATAGTAGCCCTGAGATGAGAAAGACTCCAAAGATCAAGAGGTTGCTGCGGATGCCAACAAGGTGAGCTGCTTCAGGATTGCTGCCGATGGCATATAGTTCGCGGCCCCAGCGTGTCGAGTACAGCAGATAGGCAAATACAAGCGCAATGGCAACAGCAAAAAGAATTAAGGCTGGAATACCTAGAACCTGTGTTGTCGCAAGATTGAGGTAGCTCTCTGGCACATCGGAGGCGCTGACCTGAGTCCCCTTCGCGACTACAAAGTCCAGACCGCGAAAGACATAGAGCGTCCCGAGTGTCACAATGATGGAAGGGACACGTCCTACCGTCACAAGCAGCCCATTGATTGCTCCGAGCACAAGTCCGAGGGCGCATCCCAGGAGAATAGCGAGTAGTGGATGTATTCCTGGGTGCTGCTTAAACAAATCGGTGGCAACAAAAGCCGAGAAGCCAACGATGGAGCCAACGGAAAGATCAACGTTTCGCGTCAGCACAACAAGCGTCTCGCCTACAGCAACAATAGCTAGAATAGAAATAGATAGAAATATCTGTTCGATATTTGCTCCCGTTAGAAATTGTGGGACCTGCACACCCACAATAGCAACGATCAGGAGGAGGACTGCAAAAAGTCCAATTTCGCGCACTCTGCTCACCACCCTGATCAAGCGGCTCTGGCTTCTACCCTTAGAGAGGCGCACCTCCTCTCGCTCCCTACTTGTGGTTGTCATACTTCACCTGCCCTGTGGCTGCGAACATTACTTTCTCTTGATCCACCTCATTACGGTCGAATATTTCCATGAGCTGTCCCTCATACATGACGAGGACGCGGTCCGACATAGCAAGCACTTCGGGAAGCTCACTAGAAATAAGGATGATAGCCAGGCCCTGTGAGGCAAGCTCTGAGATGATGCGATGCACCTCAGCTTTTGCTCCGATATCCACGCCGCGTGTCGGCTCGTCGAGGATAAGAATCGACGGATGAGTGACGAGCCACTTCGCCAGGACGACCTTCTGCTGATTGCCTCCTGAAAGTGCCTTGACCAGTTGATTGATACCCGCAGAATGAACACGAAGCTGCTGCGAGTAATCACTGGCAACGCTACGCTCATGCTGTCGATTCACAATTCCAAATCTGCTGAAGCGTTGCAAAATGGGTAGCGTCATATTGGCCGTGATGGAAAAATTCATGACCAGCCCTTGCTGGCGACGGTCCTCAGGAACATAGGCGATGCCATGCCGCATCGCAGTATTGGGTGAGGAAATGTGTACAAGCTCATCATGAATGCGAATTTCGCCTGCATCCGCCTTGTCAATACCAAAGAGAACACGCGCGACCTCTGTACGACCCGCTCCAACCAGTCCAGCGAATCCAAGAATCTCTCCTTTCCGTAGCTGGAAACTGATATCCTCAAAAACGCCCTTGCGCGTTAGATGACGTACATCGAGAAGCACTTCCCCTATTTCAGCGTTGCTTTTCGGGAAAAGTGCAGTTAGCTCTCGACCGACCATGTAGCGGATGATATCCTCCGAGGTAAAGTGAGAGGTTGGGGCTGTGATCACGTGTGTTCCATCGCGCATGATAGTGATTCGATCAGCCAGTTCAAATACCTCTTCGAGACGGTGACTCACGAAGAGGATAGCGACGCCACTCTGGCGAAGGTGTCTCGTGATAGCAAAAAGTGTCTCCACCTCGCGTGTGGAGAGTGCGGCTGTCGGTTCATCCATCACCAGGACACGAGCATTGAGGGACAAAGCCTTAGCGATTTCGACCAGTTGCTGATCGGCAACGGAAAGCCCTCTCGCAGGAGTATACACGCTTAATGGAACGTCGAGCGAAGCGAGGAGGCGTTCAACGTCCTGGTATACCTGCTTCCAAAGAATACGCCCGAAACGGTCATAAGGGTGCCTACCCATAAAGATGTTTTCTGCAACATTTAAGTCGGGGAAAAGAGTTGGTTCCTGATGGATGACAGCAATACTAAGATGCTGTGCTTGAGCAGGGTTGTGCAGTTCAACCGCTTCGCCCACAATCTTGACCTCGCCTGTATCGGGGCGGTGAATCCCTCCCAGGATTTTGACGAGGGTACTCTTACCTGCACCGTTCTCTCCAAGAAGTGCATGAACTTCGCCAGGATAGAGCGCGAGTTGGGCATTGTGTAAAGCCTGCACAGAACCAAAGTGCTTAGAGATAGCAGTAAGCTCAATGATGGGTTTGATAGGTTCTACAGGTTCAATAGCTTGAGAACGTTGCGTCACGGTCTTTCCCCTCCTTGGGATGTACTTGACGGACTGAACCTAGTGCGCTTCCATCAACGACGATGATGTGAAACGTTGCAACGAAAGAGAATGACCAGGGCAAGTTACTCGCCTTAAATACTACACATTACAAAACTTCCAGCATGCCCTTCACGTGAGACAAAGAGTTCGATGTTTGAAACGTTTCAATGGAGAAAGTATATAAGCCCAAATTTCTGAATGTCAAGGGATTTACTTATGAAATTGCTTTCATGTGACATACTAACGTACAAGCGGGTCGGTTGATGTACTCTGTCTGAGTCAACGAGTTTTAAATAAGATAGAACCTCATGACTCAATAAGTCAGGTTGAGACAATGATTAAAAATGGGAAGTAACTCGATGCCAGATATTCGTGAAGTAGCAAAGCGTGCAGGCGTTTCGCTTGGCACTGTGTCCAATGTTTTGAATCGGCCCGAAATAGTTGCGGAGGAGACACGACGACGCGTGCAACGTGCCATCGACGAAATTGGCTTTGTGCGCAACGGTTCTGCTCGTCAGCTGCGAGCAGGGCAGAGTCAGTATATTGGTTTGGTGGTGTTGGACGTAGCGAACCCTTTTTTCACAGAGGTCGCACGGGGGGCGGAGGATGCAGCGAATGCCGCTGGCTATGCCGTTATTCTCTGTAATTCTGATGATTCTGCAGAAAAGGAAAGCCATTACCTTCAGGTTTTGGAGGAGCAACGCGCTCATGGAGTGCTGATTACTCCGGTACGAAGCGATTCTAGTTACCTGCAGCGGCTTCGACAGCGCGGCATTGCTGTTGTCCTCCTCGACCGTCCAAGCCGCATTAAGGACCTCTGCTCCGTTTCTGCTGATGATGTACGAGGAGGCGAGCTTGCCATAGCACATCTTCTCGAACAAGGGCATAGGCGAATTGGCTTTGTGAATGGTCCGCTCAATATTCGACAGTGTACTGACAGGCGGCGCGGCGTGTTACGAGCGCTGAAGGCAGCAGGCCTGGACCCTGATCAGGTGATTGTTGAAATTCCTACTTCTGCCCTGAAAACAAGAGATGGCGAGGAAAGTGTTGAAAAGCTGTTGCATGCCAAATTCGAGCCGACAGCAGTTTTTTGTGCAAACGATCTCCTCGCGCTTGGAGTGATGCGCGGACTGCTCAAACACGGCCTCTCTATTCCTCAAGACATTGCTCTGGTTGGCTATGATGATGTTGAGTTTGCAAGTACGCTTGCCACACCGCTTACCTCGATTCGACAACCGAAATACGAACTTGGATGTACAGCCGCTGAACTGCTTCTCGACGAGGCGAGCAATCGTACATCTCATCAGCATAAACATATTGTGTATCAACCAGAACTTATTGTAAGAGAGTCTAGCTGCTTGTAGCTGATAATTCCCTCACTCTTTAAAAATGACAGTCTTTTTCAGTATAACGGAAAAAGCTGTGTTATTTTCATGTCACCGACAAACCGCACTTGACAAAGAGAAAAGCACCGAGTACTATTCCTCTTGAAAGATAAAAAAGATCATTTTTTCTACGTGTTAGTCCTATCACACTCGTTCCTCTCGTATTGCTTGTAGGAAACAAGTATTTTTGTTCACAAATTTCTTATCAGGGAAGAAGGAGGTTTGTATCTATATGCTGCTGAATCAGGCTCTTTCCCACGCCTGCCAGAAACACCCTTTATTGTACGGCTTATCTTAGTTACACATATGTATCTTTGTGCGCGAAATTGAGCATAGGAGTAACATCCCAATGAGACGTGCATTTCTCTTTGCAATTCTTTTAAGTCTCTGCTTGTATGGAGTCCTGCAGTTTACCCAGCGCCCGTCTACTTCCTTTCTTGCCCATGCTGCTACTGCGACCACCCCTGGAGATGCGTACAACGAGTCTCCCACAACCCGAACGGTAGCACCTACCTCTATTTACACGGTCTCTGGTAGCGTGAGCAACCCAAACAATCTGCTTTCGGGTCAACCCACGCGTCTGAGCGGAAATAATTCGTACGTTGTGGTAGATTTTGGGAAAGAGGTTGGAGGTATTGTCACGCTCACGTTTGCCGGGTCAAGCGATAACAATCAGAGCGTTGGACTGGCCTTTAGCGAATCGTCAAACAATGTTGGGATAAACAGCGATGCTTCCAATGGTGGTAGCCCAGATGGGGCCATCTACGCGGCGGTTGCTGGTGCGGGTTCCTACACTATGCCGAGTGATAAATTACGCGGAGGCTTTCGCTACCTGACCCTCTTTCTCAATTCCTCTGGCTGGGTCGATATCAACGGGGTTTCACTCAACTTTACTCCAGAGCCAGCAATGAGTAATCCAGCAGCTTACCCTGATTACTTCTACTCCAATGACAGTTTGCTCAACAGAATCTGGTATGCTGGTGCTTATACAGTCCAACTGGATACCATCGACCCAACGCAGGGCCGAATCTGGCCTCCCCCATCCTCCGGGTGGGAAAACAATGCAACGGTTGGCGTTGGCAGTGAGGTACTTACCGATGGAGCGAAGCGGGACCGTACAGTTTGGCCGGGAGATATGGGCGTTTCTCTGCCGACTGAATATGTCAGTACCAATGATCTGGTCGCTACCAGGAACTCGCTTACGACAATCTATCAACATCAGAACATGTCAACCGGTGAGCTACCCTTCTCGGGGCCTGAGTTCAATTTCACCGGTTCCGATACCTATCACATGTGGACACTGATCGGTACCTCTACCTACTATCTCTACTCGGCTGATAAGGGATGGTTGGACGGTATCTGGTCTCAGTATCAGCTCGGTGTGAACTATAGTCTCAGCAAGATCGATAGCAACGGGCTCATGAATGTTACTGGAACCAACGACTGGGCGCGTAACGGCCAGGGAGGGGAAAATATTGAGGCCAACGTATTGCTCTATGAAGTATTAAGTGCGGGGACGACCCTGGCACAAGCAGAGGGCAATGATTCTCTGGCAAGCAGCTATAGCAGTAAGGCTGCAAACTTGAAAGCGCAGATCAATGCATTGCTGTGGGATGCTTCGGCAGGGGCTTACAAAGATAATCCGACTAGCACACTGCATCCTCAAGATGGGAATTCGCTAGCCGTCGCGTACAATGTTGTTGACTCGAACGCACAGGCTCAGACGATCGTCAACACACTCCATAATAACTGGAATGCTCTGGGAGCAGTAACACCGGAATGGAACAATAACATCTCTCCGTTTGCAGGTTCAATGGAACTGTTTGCGCATTTTGTGGCCAATGATGATGCCAGCGCCATAGCTCTTATCAAACGGGAATGGGGCTACATGCTTAATGCCAGTATTGGCACTGGCAGTACCTTCTGGGAAGGGTACACCGCTAGCGGAGCCTTTGGTTATGGAAGTTCATTTACCAGTTTGGCTCATGGATGGTCCACTGGACCCACAAGTGCTCTCACACAGTATGCCCTTGGCATCTCGCCCACGGCACCAGCGGGCCAGAGCTACCAGATTGTCCCACATCCGGCCAATTTAACGCATGTCGAAGGCACGCTCACTGTTGCCTCAGGGAAAGCACTACACGTGAGCTATGACCACAGTACGAGTGGGAACTTTAGCATGCTGGTTGATTCTTCCACCAACAGCGGCTCAACCGGTGTCATTGCGATCCCTCGTTTCGGGCAGAGTCATGTTGTAACCGTAAATGGTGTGACTGCGTGGGACGGCAATTCCTTTGTGGGGGCCAGTGGCATTGCAAGCGCAGATCAAGATACCAATTATATCTACTTTCGCAATGTGCAGCCCGGAACCTACACTTTCAGTTACCCCGCCACAAACACCACATACCAGCCTCTACCCGGTATGTGGACACAGTGCGCTGCGGAGAACGCGATGTGTGCATTTGGCGGAACGATGACCGTCGCATTTGGTGCCAATGATTCGTTTTCCTATGCCACCAAAAGCAACGGTACATACTGCAGCAATAGCGTCTTTGGAGATCCAATCTTTGGAACGCCCAAAGCCTGTTATATAGAAGTGCCGCCACCTACTTCCAACGTGTGGAGTCAGTGCGCTTCTGAAAACGCAACCTGCTCGTTTCTCGGAACAATGACCGTTGCGTTTGGTGCCAATGGCTCCTATAACTACGCTACCGAAACGAATGGGACAAGTTGCTCTAATAGTGTCTTTGGAGACCCAATCTTTGGGACGGTCAAAGGCTGCTACTTGCTTGCGCCTCCCGTTGCTGCATCTGTGTGGAGTTCATGTTCCGCCGAAAATGGCACCTGTTCTTTCACCGGCAGACGCGAAGTTGCCTATGGTGGTGATGGAAAGTACTTCTATGGTAGCTTTACCAATGGAACTCCCTGTAACAACAGCGTCTTTGGAGATCCAAATTCAGGAACAGTGAAGACTTGCTATTACCAGTAATGGCTGACATTTACTGACCTGGTAGAGAGAAAATTGAACAGTGTCCGTCTCCCAGCATTGTGTTTAGCCAGGAGATGGGCACATACTTAACGCATGCTCTATCCATTAGTCTGAACTCATGTTGCAACTCTCCGCCTCGTTTTTTCGTGTAACCCTTGATATCCGTCTTTGAAGAAGTAATGTAACCTATGCTACCAGGAGGAATAGAAACATGACTCAGCATAACGATGCGGAGAAGAAGGATCAAGCACCGAACAAGAAGCAGCAGCAATCTGCACAACAATCGGGTCCAAAAAAGAATCCAGGCACAGACACAATGGATCACAATCAGAAAACAGATAAAAGCGGCGGTATTGCAGACCCAAAGGCTGCTCAAGGATCGGCCTCAGATGGTGATTCGGCCGGCTAAGGATATGCCGCTTTTCAAAAATATCGTCTTGGAAACAGGCTCTACACTCGTAAGAATACAGAGCCTGTTTCCAAATGAGTGGTAGAGATTTTTACTGTGCTGGGACCAGCCGCAACGTGACGATCTCGTACGGATGAACTGCAAAGCTTACGTGTGTACCGTTAACCATTAGTTCCCGCTCACTCTGTTCCAGCAGGTTGGTATGATAGACCGCCTGCAATGGAAAACCCGTCGTAAGTGTTACCGAACCACGGCGGCGCTGACTCTCGTAGAGTCTTACGATGATGCCATTTCCGTCCTCAGCTTGCTTGACTGTTTCAATGACAATGTTCGGTGAACTGGCGCGGATCAATGCCTCAAGTGGCTCATGCCCGGATGCTTGCTCTGCTTGCTCGTGTCGTGAGTAGACAAGCAGGGGATCATTCAGCGCGTAAGCTGCGGAAATCGTTTGCTCGTTCCAATTCCCAGAGTGAGGAAGGATACTGTAGCTGAAGATGTGCTCACCCTCATCTGCGTGAGGATCGGGCCAGGTTGGACTACGCAACAGGCTGATACGAATAACGTTGTCGCGGATATCGTGCCCATATTTGCAATCGTTGAGGATACTGACTCCATAGCCTCCCTCGCTCAGGTCAACCCACTTTTGAGCACAGGTCTCAAAGCGCGCCCAGTCCCAACTGGTGTTATGGTGCGTTGGGCGTTGCACGTTGCCCCATTGAATCTCGTAGGTTGCTACTGGATTAAGAATATCCACAGGAAACGCGACCTTGAGCAGGATGTGCCGTTCGCGCCAGCCAATTCGCGTCTCAATGTCCAGGCGTGGACTATTATAGCTCAACGAGAGGCGCTGTGTATAGGAACTATGCAGAATGGTACGCTTGATTTCGACTGTCGCTCGCAGCGGTCCTGCTTCGACCAGGCGAATCTCATGTGCCGGTTCTGCCAGCCAGATCTTGTCATCATAGAAGATATCAACATCCCAGGCATCCCAATTGACGGGACGATCCTCAAATGCCTGGAAGGAGTTGGCGATAGCTTCTTCTGGTAGCACTTCACGCTGCTCTCTCTTGTCATAGATGCGTGTAATATCACCATTCCCATCTAACTCGACCCGCACATATGCATTTTCTAGCAGTCCTGGCTCTGCGATCAGATTCGTTTGTGGATCATTTGTCTCTCCCTCACGGAATACAAGAGGTGCCAGACCGAATGAAGCAGTGGGTCCAGCGGCAAGGAGCGTTCCACCATATGTTGCTTGTGCAAGGACGGGTTCGTTGCTCTGTGCGTGAACAAGATGTAGCCCCTCTGGAAGAGAATCAGGCCAGAATGCCAGATCATCTCGCTCGAATGAGATTGGATTGATCAGGAGCACATCGCCCTGTACATGCGCACTTATAGTTTGCAGCGCTTTTGTCCGCGTACTCTCCCCGATCTGAAGAATGTCGTCATACTGTCTCTCTGAATCTTTGTACACCTCGGAGATGCTGCTACCGGGAATAATATCGTGGAACTGATTGAGGCAGACAAGCTGCCAGGCATGGCGCAATTCTTCGGCAGGGTAGGTATAATCTTGATCCAGCAGAGAGGCAAGCACTCCCAGGTATTCAGCATCGTGCAGCAGAAACTCGCTCTTCCGGTTTGCACGCTTGTTACGGCTCTGGGTCGTGTAGGTGCCGCGATGATACTCCAGGTAAAGTTCGCCATTCCAGACAGGCAAAATATCACCTGTCGTCGTCTCTAAATCGTGAAAGAACTCGCTCACTGGCTTCTGACTCATCTGTGGAAGACCAGGGAAGGCAGCCATCTCGCGAATATTTTCCAGCATCTCACGTGTCGGTCCGCCGCCACCATCACCAAAACCGAAGGCCATCAGTAACGGCGGTGTACTATCGCCTCTTCCAAGGTCCTTCTGCTTGAAGTTCGTCCAGGTGCCCAGTAGCTCCTGTGGATTCGCCATCGCGTTATAGGTGCTGGCATATGCACCGGGATCAGGGGTAGTGCTGAAATGCGTAAGCACACGTGTCCCATCGATCCCTTGCCACCAGAAACTATCATAAGGAAAGCGATTATACTGGCTCCAACCGATTTTGATCGTGAAGAAGTAGTCCAGACCTGCCTGCTTGATAAGCTGAGGTAGCGCCCAGGCATAACCAAAAACATCGGGCAACCACAGCACGGGTGACTCGGCATCAGGACCAAAGTGCTCAGCAAAAAACGAGCGGCCCAGCAAGAATTGACGAGCAAGGGACTCAGGACCAGTTAGATTACAATCAGCCTCGACCCACATACCTCCGATTAGCTCCCAGCGCTCTTCCGCGACACGCTCCTTGATTGCCTCAAACAGCTCAGGATAATCCTGTCGAACATACTCATAGAGCTGTGGCTGACTCTGTGTGAAATGATACTTGGGAAACTGTTCCATTAGCCGATGCACGGTATGAAAGGTGCGTCCTGCCTTACGCCGTGTTTGGCCAAGCGTCCAGAGCCAGGCAACATCGATATGAGCGTGGCCTGTTCCCACGACATTTACATCGAGCGGCGCACCTGCTTGCGCAATCCCTGTGCGTAGAGCAGTATGAGCTGGAAGCACACTCGCGTAAAAAGATTCATCATCAGGCTCGCGTGTATCAAGAATCTTAAAAGCTTCATCCAGTGCGTGCAGCAGTTTTCCACGGGCAGGGACACGTTCATCCATTACCTTCGCAGCCTCCAGCGTAACACGGACTGTTGCAATAAAGTCCCGCGTCGCCTGGTCGATCTGGACCACCGCACACTCGCGCATCAGGAGTTGCTTCTGAGCATCAGTCCCCATACCGGTATAACCGTGAAGAGCGAGGGTATGGCCCTTGCCATCTTGCCACGCCGTCTTGAGACGAATCTCCTGATGGTAGCGATCAGCAGCGGCATACGCCTTGCCATCAATGTAGGCCAGTACCTCTGGATGAATAAAGTCGCCCGCCTCACCCAGAGGTAGGTAAAGCGCAACTGGAGCGTTCTGTTCATCAACCTGCCAATCGGCTGGTACCTCGAAAAGACTACGTAGTACAAAATCAGCCTTCCAATCTCCCCAATACGTATTCGGCTCAATGACAGGCCAGGAAGTATCGTCTACTTCCACTCCTACAGGCAGTGTATTGCGGTCCTGACGTTCAGGATCAGGAGATGGTAAAGCTTGATAACGAAATGGTGGGAGTACCTGGCGGCTGCGATACACTCGAGCAGAAATAAGATGAAGCCGTTGCTCGATTTTTCGCGCAGTCCAGCGTATAGAATGAATCACGAAGAAACCTGCTTTCTGAAAAGTATTCAAACATCTTCAGTTGCGGTGATAAACATCCGCACACCGCACGGGATCGCCCGTGTGTGGCCCCAGCCGGGCAAGGAACCTCTTCAGGATATTGACGGCACTATTGTCGTCGCGATCCATAACGAGTCCACATTCCGCGCAACCGTAGGTCCGTTTCCACAATGGCATAGCCTGCAGGTTCCCACAACCGCTACACTGTTTGGACGTGTTGCGTTCATCTAATAGGTAGAGATCTTTCCCAGAAAGCGCATATTTGTAGGTGAGCATCTGCACAAAGGTGTAGAGACTCCACTCATTATACACCGCTCGATTGAGGTGCTTGTTCCTTGCTTGATGCTCTTTCATGACCATCTGGCGTTGGGACAGATCTCCGACCACCACGGTTCTCTCAACCAGTTGGTGGGATATGAGATGTGATGCTTTATGTAACGAGTCTCGTCGTTTGTTTCGCTTGTGCTGTGAGACCCGTTTGTATACCTTCGAGAGGTGGATGTAGCGCCGCGACTTCTTCTTACATTTATCGCGCTTCGAGCGGATTTTGTCAAGTTGTTTATTGTACCACTGTGCGCCTTTGAAGCCACCGATGTGGTAGAAACGTCTCTGCTCATTGACACCCGTTGCCAGGGTTTTAATGCCGAGATCAATGGCGAGAATGCCGTCGTGCACACACATTTGCTCTGGCTCCTCATGGACAAAGGAGGCGTAGTAGTCCCCTCGTCCATCCCGTGAGATTGCCACCTCATCACAGTAACATGCACATAACTTGCCGTGTATAACAATATTGCTGAGAGTATGTAGTGCATTAACGCAAGAGCAAGGAGTCCTACCTCTGAAACGGGGTAGGATAAGCCTGCTCAAGCTGGCAGTCAAGAGAAAAACACTGAGGATAAAGATCATTGTCTGCTTTGTAATAATAGTGTTATACAAATTTGGATTTTTATAAGTATTTAATAGTATTTTTATGGACGATTAAAGATAAACATGCTATAGTTTTGCTAACAAATTTTTCAAAGTCAATTCTGTTCCCGTAGCGGGATTGATGCTAGATGGTGTGGTGTGGAAAGAGATTGTATTGATGCAAGTCTAGGGCTTGCATATAGTCTTGAACTATTTGAGCGATATCGAAAAGATGGGTTGCTTCAAGCCGAAGTCCATCATGTGCCAGGTGTAGTAGGACGGTGTTGGGGGCATATGCATCTTGTTGAAGGGAAAGTGGTATCATGCTATCTCGAAAATGCTGTTGGAGAGCGTAAAGCCATCGACAAGGGGCTGTTGCTGCGACTGGATAGAGAGCGAGGGCCTTTTGAGTGGCTGCTGAAACCAATGCCGAAGCCTCCAATTCTGCCTGACTATATAGATCCCAGGTATACATATTCAGCCGCATCTGGTGGTGGGCGAAGAGGAGTACCACGTTGTATCGCCCCACTTGAATTGAATCGTTTGGTAGGCTGGACTGCACGACAAAAAATGTTGCTATCCCTGGTCCTCGACACTGTCGATGGTCAACGGACAATTGAAGATATCAAAGTCTCTGCCGCTCTGTTACCTGAGGTGACCGAAGAGGCTCTACGTGTTTTGCTTGCACTCAATGTTATTGCTCTTGATTAAGAGGTTGTGGGAGGGTTTTATGCATGATTCGTTGATGTCTGAGAACACAGGTACAGATGACAAGTGGTCGTCTACCAGTATGATGCTATGTGTGCAAGATCGGCATTCCCGTTTCTTCGATTGGTGGTATCGCCTTACCTCTGTACCGGAACCGCCGTCAAGCATGAGTTTTGCACAGCGCGAGGCTGTACGCAGAATGCGCCTGTATAGTATGGTTGTTTTTTTTCTCATCCTCACGCTTGTCCTTTTTTTGCTCCCTTTCTTCTTCTTAGCAAACCGTGCTGTCTTTTACATCGATAGCGCAGTGATCCTCATCGCAGTCTTTACACTCTGGCTCAATCGCATCGGACATTTTCTAAGCGCTGGTATTGTTCTGGTTGTCGCTTTTGAATGCGCCTTATGCGCAATTATACTAACGACCAGACCATTTGACGAGATGAGTATTCAGTTGTACGACCTGTTTGTGATAGGAGAACTGCTTGCTGTCTCGCTCTTACCAGTGCGCTATGTCTTTCTGCTGGCCTTTTGCAATTGCGTATTTATATGGATTGCTCTGACTTATCAACTACAAACTGTTACTCTAGCTCATGCTTTACAGACACATTTCTTGCCCGTCCTGGTTTATCCCGTTGGTTTACAAATTATTGTTGCTGGCGTTGCGTATCTCTGGGTATATACTACCTCGCGAGCCATTGCTCGTGCAGATCGAGCGGAGATGGTTGCCACACTTGAGCATACGCTGGTTGAGCAGAAGAAGGAGTTGGAATCGGGAATTGAGCAGATTTTGCAGACACATGTTGCCGTTGCTAATGGCGATCTTCAGGCACGCGCTCCTCTGACTCAAGAGCACTCATTATGGCAACTCGCACGTGCATTGAATACGCTGCTCGTACGTCTGCAGCGCGCCTCGCTTGCGGAACGGGAGTTGCAGCGTATTGAGCAAGCAATTACCACAACTATCAACATAATTCAACGGGCTGAGCAGTTGCAGATACACCCATTGCTCCCCTTTACCCAAACGGAACTCGACTTGCTTATCGTTGCTTTACAAGGGAAGACGTTGGCTTATACGAAGTCATCTGTTCTGCCCTATCACAGTAGTTTCCCAGGCGCATCGACGGCATTGCATACTCCACAGTATATGCCTCCCGGAAACTGGCAGAACTTATAGTATAAAGGACGTGTTCTGACCTTCTTCCCTGCTATACTTTGTAACAGGTAGAACAATGTTCCGTTACTACTTTGACAGCTTCTGTTGCTGTGAAAGGAAAGGAAAGGAAGCAGTTATGGCAGAACAGAGTACCTCTCTTGTCCATGTGTATAAAAGCTGGGAAGGCTATCAGCAACATTTAAAAAGCATGATTGAGCCGCTATCAGCGGAGCAGCTCGCGTTACGCATTGCGCCACATTTACGGTCCGTCAATATGCTTGCGAACCATATCATTGCAGTACGTATGCGCTGGTTTCATGACTTGATGGGTCAGGGTGGAGATGAGGTGGCTAGCATTGCTGCCTGGGATCGTGGTGAGCTACGCGGCGAGTTGCAGATTCGTAGTGCAGCCGAACTTGTCAATGGGCTGGACCGCACATGGCAGGTGCTTCAAGACGCTCTCACTCATTGGACACTGGTGGATCTGGAGGATGTTTTTGAGGGCAACTGGGAGGGCGAACACTACCACTTTCCTCGCGAATGGGTGATCTGGCATGTCCTTGAGCATGATATACACCATGGGGGTGAACTTTCACTTACCCTTGGTGCGCATCATATTCCCGTACCTGATCTTTAATGAGGTCTTACATTCAGATGAAAAAAGTGTCAATACCTCTTTTCATCTGAATGCAGCATGTTCTTTTGCTTTAGGAGGTGCCTATGTGCACCTATCTCCTCATCATCTATCACTTGCCGGGTTTCTGATCGAGTGAATATAATAGAGAAATGGCGAGAGAATTTTCTACCCTGCTACAAGGATTTGCTCTTGGTGCAAGCTTGATTATTGCTATTGGAGCGCAAAATGCCTTTGTCCTGCGGCAGGGACTCAAGCGGCAGTACGTCTTCGTCGTGGCATTGCTCTGCACGCTCTGCGATGCTGTCTTGATCATGCTAGGTGTGGCAGGGCTTGGCGCAGTCATTACCTCACTACCTGTTTTCACTCTAATAGCGACATGGGGGGGTGCCGCATTTCTCCTCTTTTATGGATTTCGCTTGTTTCGTGCCGCTTTTCATTCTCAGAAGCTGGAGATACAGGAGACGACATCTACCTCTGTACATCTACGAGATATTGTTCTGGCTGTCCTCGCATTTAGCTTGCTCAATCCTCATGTCTATCTTGATACTGTAGTGCTCATCGGTAGCATTGGTGCACATTATCCAGGAGGTGAAAGGGCATTATTTGCCGTCGGTGCAGTTTCTGCATCTCTGGTCTGGTTCTTTACTCTCGCTTATGGAGCCGTATGGCTTGCACCACTCTTTCGACATCCTCTTTCCTGGAAAATTCTTGACTTTCTCGTCGGGTGTATAATGTGTGCGATTGCAGCTTCGCTGATTCTATCTGTGATGCACTAAATGCACTTATTTGTTTATTGATAATGTATTTGTGTTAGATAGAGATGAAATGACAGTGTAACCTGGTGAACATCTGTTTTTACTCTTTATCAGTGCTCTGCTCTCTATTTCTTCTCTATATAATCAGAGCCTTGTTGAACAGAGGGGTGAGGCAAAGTAATGGGTATTGTAGAACAGCTTAAGAACGTTACCTTTCTGCTAGTAGTCAGGGTGCAGGTTGATTGTATAACGTCGAACTATGCTATACTGACAGAGGGTCTACGCAGGGGAAGTCTGTTTACCAGGCTTCACGCGAACAGGTACCTGGTTTTGAGATCAGAGGAATATATGGCGCGAGCACATCGCCACGAGAAGATCTATTAACGTTACAACGTTCCACTCAAGGCAGCCGCACTGCAATTCTCACTGCGTGATATGCGCATCGCCTCTACAATCGTTGACATGACACGACCAGAAAGTCTGGTAGAAATACTCAACCTTGCTCGTGTCCATATCTCAGAGGAGTTCTGACAGGAACTTTTGGCAATATAGAGAGAGTAAAGATCGTATAACTTTCTATTTATATGTAGAAATGCATGCTTTTTTGTGCTCTTCATACTGAAATAACATACCTTTTGGTAGGGTACATAGTAGTTTGCCTTGTATTTCAGCTATCGTGAGAAGGTAACAATGGATCTGCTCTTCGGATTGCTTGCTGCGCTCGGATTCGGTTGTGGCGATTTCTTCGCCCGTTTTGCCTCCCACAAAATTGGTTCCTATCGAACGTTGCTTTACATGCAAGTAATCAGTTTTGTTGCACTTAGCATCTTCTTGCTCCTGACGCAAGGCGACACGCTCACAAACTTGCCTCTCTGGTCCGTTGAATTAGCTGCGTTTCTTGGCTGTATCGATGTCTTTGCGACGCTCGCCCTCTATCGCTCGTTCGAGATCGGCACGCTCTCGCTTGTCTCTCCTATTGCGGCGAGTTATGGCGCTATAACTCTGCTTCTGTCAATAACTGTGAGTGGAGAACAACCCGCTCCCGCCCAGGTGCTTGGCCTGATCTTAACGCTCATAGGGGTAGTGCTTGCGGCAGTGCAGTTTCCGGCGAGACGCACAACTAATAGTCAGAAAGCTATCTCCTCTTCCAAATTACGTTCATCGAGAAGAGCGCTGATTCGCGGCACGGAGTTCGCCGTACTTGCCGCACTCTACTTTGGCCTCTTCTTCTGGGCGTTGCGCTTTGTCACACCTGCATTGGGTGGAATTGTTCCTGTCTGGGAGACTCGCCTCGTTGCGCCTCTGCTTCTGCTCACCCTCTCTCGTCCGCTTCGTCAGTCAGTGCGCTTGCCAGACAAGTCTAGCTGGAAATGGCTCCTCGCTATTGCGGTTATGGACACGCTGGGTCTGCTCTCATACAGTTTCGGCGTCAAGCTGAGTACTCAGACTGCTTCAGTAGCGGTCCTCTCCTCCCTCTTCAGCGCAGTTACTGTCCTGCTTGCGCGCATCTTTCTCCGCGAAAAGCTTGCCACAAATCAATGGTGTGGTATTCTCTGCATTCTCATCGGTGTCGCTCTTGTGAGCAGTTTCGCGTGAGAAAGTGAACAATAAGGGCGTATATATCAGTATGCTGTAAATACACCAAATAGATTGGGAGAAACAAGCATGCACACGAAAAGACGCTTCCCCATTGCTTCGCTGACGACTCTAGCGCTCTGGCTGGTACGCCAGACCTGGAGCCTTTTACTCATCACCGGTGTTGGTATTCTTGCTGCAGTCCTCATTGTCTGCTCTGTCCCTCTCTACGCAAATGTAGCCTCAACTGCCGGACTGCGTGCATATCTACGAGCATCACCAGTGAGTACAAGCGTTACAGTACGTTCAGATGCACGTCTGGTCTCGTCACGAGAATTGCAGAGGATTTCGCAACAGATAGATCATGAGGTTCGGCAAAACTTAGGCACATTTGTAAAACCAGGACAGTTTTCTCTCCATGCTCCTAATTTTAACCTGATGCGTACAGGCCGTGATGGTTTGACTGTTCCAGGCCCAGATTATATTAGCTTTATCGGAGCTGACATTAATACAGCCACTCCTCACATACAATTGCTTCAGGGACGCCTTCCACAAAAAAATACGCAAGCACTTGAAATTATGCTCAGGCCGGATGCTGCTAAGGATATGAATGTCACCATTGGCGCAAATGTCTCCACACAGATTTCGCTGATTAGTGACAAGCATCCTCCTCTTGTGTTTCCCATCAGTCTACAGGTAGTTGGTATTTTTAAATCGAACGCTGATGATATCTATTGGCATGGCGAAACCTTCACAACTTCTTCCGTTAGTGACCAGTTCTTCGTCTACCAAAGCCTTGTTTCAAACGATGCACTTGTCACCTATCTTGAACGTATATCCAGTGATCCACAACGCTTAGATCGCACGTTTGAGAGTGTTGTGCAGCCCTTCTGGTACTATCAGCTTGATATTGAGCGTATGTCTACTGAAAATCTAGAAAGTATCAACAATGCAATTACGCTCACTCGTATAGATAATTCTAATAATCCTGTGCTTTCCCACCAGCCATATACACAAAATAGTGATACCTTTCTGCCCAATGATGAGGACGCAACGTTTTTAAGCAAGTATCTGCAGCGAACTATCGTTGCAAATGTGCCCGTGAGCGCATTGCTGGTGTTGATACTGGCGCTATTACTCTTTTTCGTAAGCATTATGACAACGTTTTTGATCGAACGTCGTGCGGAAGCAATTGCTATTTTGCGTAGTCGCGGTGCCAGTCGGCTACAAATTCTAACCCTATTTCTTCTCCAGGGGATTGGGCTATGCATTCTGGCTCTACTGCTCGGTCCTCTACTTGCTCTGCTGGCTGTCGATGGGCTTGCTCATCTCACACTTTCAGCCGCAGATAGAGATGCACTGAACCTGCTCTGGAATGATCCCATTTCCTCTCTCGTCGCTATTAACTGGCTTCCCTTACTTGTAATCGCGGCTTCCCTGGCTACAATGGGAATTGCTCTGGCACGCTCGCTTTCACGCAATCTCCTCACTTTGCGTCGTGAGCGTGCCAGAAGTCGCGCTCGCTCAATTTTGCAGTGGTTGGGCTTTGATGGAATTGCGGCCTTGTTCAGCCTGATTGGTTTTGCCTTCTCTTCGTATATTTTAAGTGCAAATGTGCTTGACGCACATTTGCGTTCCCTCTTGTATGCACCCCTCTCGCTCTTCGAGGTAATCTTTCTTGCGCTTGCTGTGCTGCTCCTGCTTATGCGCCTCTTCACCTTCTTGCTGCAATTCGCAAGTTCGCTGCTGAGGCGTAATCGAGGGGCAACTGTGCAGCTTGCACTGACACATATGGCACGTGCGCCACGAGAGCCCATCCGTATGACGATGCTACTCTCGCTGTCGATTGCCTTTGCTATCTTCACGCTGATCTTTCTCGCCACGCAGACCCAGCGCGTACAGGATATCTCGCTCTATCGAACTGGTGCAGATTTTGTGGGCAGACTAACGGTGAGTGGTGATGTATCAACTATCTCTCAGCTTGATGCCACCACGCACACATATAAGCATCTCCGTGGTGTTAGTTCTGCAACTCTTGGCTATACCGATAGTGTTGAGAGTAATGATTCAGCATCAGCTATCTCTGTTTCCTTTACTGCTGCTGATGCTGACACCTTTGCCAATACCGCACGCTGGTCAGAGCAGAACTCATCCCAGCCTTTGCCAGCGTTAATGCAGCTCTTACGTAAGAATCGTGAGCAGGCGAACGATGGTCTGCCTGCCATCGTTGATGATACTGTCTGGCAGCAATTTCACCTTACTCCGAATGCCCACTTTGGGCTGCGTCTGCCCAACGTGACGTATGGTTACGTGCTTAATCTGATTGCTGTTGCTCATGTGCACTCCCTCCCCTCTGTTGGTGGAAGTACTAATGGGGGTGTTCTGACAGACTACCGCTCGTTTCTCTCTTCGTCGTGCCAGCTTTTTCCAGATCCTCTGAGTTGCTCGGCAAATACTGTATGGGTGCGTACATGGGATGACATGGCTTCTATCCAATCTGTGCAGCAAGCGTTGAGCGAGGGCGACAATAAACTCGTACCGCTCTATGATCGGCGCGGTATGGTCAACGACCTCAGTCATGAGCAATTGTACGCTGCGATGTTTGGAGCGATGGCATTGGGAGGCGTTACTGCCTTGTTGCTTGCGCTGGTGGGCAATCTCGTGGGAGCATGGTTCCGCGTCTATACGCGACAGACTAATTTCGCTGTGCTCCGCGCACTTGGGGCGACCACTCAGCAGATTGGTATAATCCTCACCTGGGAGCAGGGTATCATCTCTCTTGTCGCCCTTCTAGTAGGAGCAGGACTGGGAGCACTTGTCTCTACCTGGATGCTGCCTTTGCTGATTTTTACCGATGTCGCTCCTCAGAATGCTGCTGCACCAACACCAAGTGATCAACTCTACAGCCAGCAAACTGTACCACCAATACATATTGTAGTGCCATCTACGTTGTTGCTTGCATTGTTTGTCATCATTGTGCTATGCCTGCTCGCATTGTTTCTGATGGTTCGCGTTGGTACAGCGCCGAAAATGAGTCAGAAGCTGCGTCTCAATGAGGATTGAGCTTGACTTTAGCTCTCTATGCACCCTATAATGGCGACACATTTGCTAGATAGAAGAGGGCGCATGGCAAACGGGACACAACGTGCAGAATTTATTCTCCAGCAACTCCTTCAGCAAGGGCGAGTTGATGCAGAACAGTTGAGCCAGCAGTTACAAGTGAACTCCTCAACGATTCGGCGTGATCTTGAACGGTTGGAAAAGCAAAATCTGTTGCGCCGTGTGCATGGTGGAGCAATCGCTCTCGATATGCTGACCTACGGTGCATATGGGGCGCACCTCACCTTCCAAGAGAATATGGGCAAGCGTGTTGAGGAGAAGACACGCATTGCCCAGACTGCGCTTGGGCTTATTGAACCAGGAGACGCCATCGCCCTCTCTCCTGGCACAACAACAACGCTACTCGCGCGTGCTATTCGTCATGCACATCTACATCCTTTGACCGTCGTGACCAACGCTATCAATATTGCGATGGAACTACACGGCCTTGAGGGGATTACTTTGACCCTCACTGGCGGGCTGTTGCTCTCAGATTTCTTTGCCCTTGTCGGACCATTAGCCGAACAGAGCCTGAACGAGATGTTTGTGGACAAGGCATTTCTCGGTGTAACCGGCTTAAGTCTGGAGTACGGCCTGACCGGTCCAAATCAACTTGAAACCTTAACTCACCGTCTCACGCTCAAGCACTCGCGACAAGGGATTATTCTGGCTGATTCTACGAAATTAGGGCATGTTGCACTACATGCTATCGCCCCTCTTACCGCAATACATACTCTTGTAACAGATGCTCATGCGTCTGCATCTTTCCTCGCTTCATTACATGAGCAGGGGATTGAGGTTTGTCAGGGATAGGCGAAGCGCTCCTATATGCTCTTCACTATCACGCTATCAAACACACCTGTTGTTGTAGCGTTTGCATCACCTGCTGCCACAGCCATGCCCAGGTAGAAGCTGGACTTGAGCTGAAGGGTTGTTTGACCTGTCTGAGTCCAGTTCGTTCCATCGCTTGAGGTATATCCAGTAATAGTATTTCCCGTGCGTGTGAGCTTGACCCAATAGGGAGCCTCAGCGGAAGATGATGTAACGGGGCTGCTCGCTTGACCATCATCAGTGCGCGCTTGAAACGTCATGACGTTTCCTTTTGAAAGGGAGAGTGTAGCCGTACTAGCACCTGGGTCGAGCGAATCACGGATCATAACACCTGCTACCATCGTCGGATGGCTATCGTGTACCTGTGTGATACGTGCAATAATCTGCCCGTTTCCGCGCAGTTGTTGATACACAAAGTGAAAGCTATCCTCAGTGCTAGCGATACCTGACCCGGATCCCGCAATCGTAAAGGTTCCGCCACTGTAAGACATACTTCCCCGCTGATTCACAGACCCTATATCCTGCGTTGGCCAGGATGGGGTCACGCTATAGTTTGCCGATACGACTGGCGAGGGCGTTGGTGTAACCTTTGCGGCTGGTTGTGTCGAGGATGATGGTGCTATTGCCGTTGGTGAATTGGGCGTTTGTGCTCTGGGCGAAGAGGAAACCTTTGGTGCGGTTGAAGCTGGAATCGGAGGAAAATTCTGTACAGTAGATACTGATGCAGGAGTTTGAGATGGCAGTACAGGGCTAATAGCTGGTATAGTGGCAGGGGTGTCATTACTATCTGACAGTACAGTGCTCTTCCTTGCAACAACGGTGGGAGCTGAAAATTTTTGTGCTTTCTTCCCCATTTGAATTGAGGAGGCAGAAAAGTGTTGCGCCATGAAAATGATCGAAAAGAGCAGCAAGATCAGGCCAGCCACGCTGCTGTGGAGGATCACACGTCTGTTGTTGGCTAGTCTGCGCAACGCCGAAGCTGTTTGTAGCGTGGTTGAACCCGACGGCAGAGCTAGCGTTGGCTGAGCAGCGATACGCATTTCTTCAGAAGAACGTGTCTTTGCACATGGAGTCGTCGGCGAGGCTATCTCATGAGGCGTGTTTTCTGATGAAGCAGCCAAGAGGGAGCTGAGAAACGACGCAATATCTTTGTAACGATCCGCAACATCCTTAGAGAGAGCCTTCAAGATGACCTTGCTTACGCCCTCAGACACCTCAGGATTGGAGCTGTGTACTGACTTTGGAATGTCTACCTGATGGCGGAACTCGAGGGTGGACCGGGCGAGGCCCGCAAAAGGTACATGTCCGCTGAGCATCTCATAAGCGATGCATGCCAGCGCGTACTGATCGCTTTGCTGGCTGCTCCTCCCTGCAAATTGCTCAGGAGCCATATAGTAAGCGTTTCGTCGCTTCGTGTGTTCACTTCTCCATTGCTCACTCATCAACTGCAGCAAACTGAAGTCAGTCAGTTGAACATCCTTATGCTCGTCAAACAGGATATTTTCGGGTTTGAGATGCCCATGCACTATCCCTTGTTGATGGGCTGCAAAGAGCGCTTCTCCGGTTTGTTTCAGGATAGTGATAGCTTCATCTAAAGGCAAAGGTTTATTGCTGAATGTTGTCAATCGATCTTGAAGTGAACCACCCGTGAGAAGGCGCGTAACCAAATAGTGCTCTTGCTGCTCAATGCCGGCATCTAGTACAGGTAAGATATAGCGATGGGAAAGCCTTTTGAAGATTTCTACCTGCTCAAGGAAGCACTCGTTGCGCTGCGGTTGCCCCTTCACCTCTTCCGCGCTGAAAACCTTAATAACAAGGGTTTGTTGAGGGTTATTCTCGGTGTGTGCAAGGTAAAGCTGCTTATATGCAGTGTGGCTCAACCGAGATAAGACCTGATACTGCTTGAATGTTTTCTTCATAAAGAAACCTTTATAGAATTAGCTATGAAAATAGTGTAGAGAAGAGGAGTAGCGAAAGAACTAACACGGCTCGCACGCTCTCCCTTACAGTTATTGATGCATGCCCAACAACGTACTCCCCAGAAGATGCTCATACAACTTTTCCCAAACGAAAAGCTTGCCTCTACATGCAAAGTAGTACTATAAAGAGCATCAACGAATAGAATATAAATAAAGTATAGCTGTCTGCTCTTGGACTGTCAAATAATTATACTAATTCTCCTCCTCACTCTCAAAAAGCGCAGTATTCACGTTCTCAGCTTCGCTTCAGATTGTCCACAGGTTCAATTCAAGGGCATTGCTTATGCTTGTTGTGGGGGATGGCACCTGCCAAACCGTGTTTTCTGAGTTCGTTGTGATGCGACGGATTTCCAGTTTTGAGTAAATAGCACAAGGATAAAGAAGCTATGGGAAATATCTGGCTGTGGATAGGATTTAATATGTTTGTGCTGGCAATGCTTGCCTTTGATCTTGGTGTGTTTCATCGCAAGGCTCATACAGTCTCGCTACGTGAAGCCGGGATTTGGAGTCTGGTCTGGATCGGACTGGCACTATTGTTTAACCTGGGCCTCTACTTTCTCAATGGACCAGAGCCAGCACTGCAATTTTTCACGGGTTACGTTATTGAAAAATCATTAAGCGTCGATAACATCTTTGTGTTTGTGCTTGTCTTCGGTGCGTTTAGTGTCCCAGCAGCTTATCAGCACCGTGTCCTTTTCTGGGGTGTCCTCGGTGCTCTAATAATGCGTGGTGTGCTGATTGGAGTTGGCGTAGTACTGCTTGAGCAGTTTCACTGGATCATCTACGTCTTCGGTGCATTTCTGATTTTCACCGGTATTCGTATGGCTGTCGGGAAAGAGCAGGAGGTACAGCCTGAGAAAAATCCTGTCTTGCGCCTGGTACGAAACGTCGTACCAGTGACAGAAGACTATGACGGTACACGTTTTATCGTGAGGCGTGCGGGAAAATTGTTTATCACGCCGCTTTTGTTGGTCCTGGTAGTTGTGGAGACGACAGACCTCATCTTCGCGGTTGACTCAATTCCCGCAATTTTCGCAGTCACGCGGGATCCATTTATCGTCTATACGTCGAATGTTTTTGCCATTCTAGGGCTACGTTCACTCTACTTTGTGTTCGCTAATATTATTCACAAATTCTACTATCTGAAGATCGGGTTGGCAGTTATTCTGAGCTACGTTGGTGTCAAAATGGTCCTGGTGGATGTCTATAAAATTCCGACGTTTCTCTCGCTAGGCGTAATCGCTCTGGTGCTTGCCGTTGCAGTCCTTGCCTCTTATATCCGCGCTCGTGCTCTGTCACGTCAACGCGAGACTAAGGAGGAAAAGATGCACGTTGTTCCTGAGAAAAGACCCGCACATATACAGTAACTTTTGAGGAAAAGGAGAAGTGTTTTATGCCTCGTATACAACATATAGATAAACCTGCTTCCAGATCCGAGGATGGAATTGTCCTGTTCTCACCTCCCAGGAAAGGAATGCGGATGCATTTAAAAGTGGTAGCAGTATTCTTGCTTACCCTTGTTTTCTGCACCGGCTTGTTTGCGGGGTGTCAGATTGGAGGCACCCCCGCAAGTTCTGGAAACGCGAATAGTGGGGCAAATGCGACCGACACACCAATTCCAGATGTGAACGAAGGAAACGTAGAGGCGGTGCGAGAGGCGGTTATCGCACGAGTGCGTCCAAGTGTCGTGCAGATTAACGTCGTCACGCAAAATGGGCAGGGACTTGGTTCCGGTGTCATTATCGATCAGCGCGGCTATATCATCACCAACAATCACGTTGTCGAAGGTGCGACGCAGGTACAGGTTGTGCTCTCTAATGGCAACACACTACCTGCCCAGTTGCGAGGAGCTTCACCCGCAGATGATCTTGCCGTGGTAAAAATTACGCCTCCCTCCTCAGGCCTGACGGTTGCGAAGTTTGGAGACTCCTCCACCTTACGTGTTGGTCAGGGGGTGCTGGCGATTGGTAATCCTCTCGGTATTACACAGACTGTAACGAGTGGCATTGTGAGTGCGCTGGGACGAACGGTAGCTGATATACCGGATGCGATTCAGACCGATGCCGCCATTAATCCTGGCAATAGCGGAGGTGCACTTGTCGATCTCAAAGGCAACCTGGTTGGCATACCTACCGCGACAGCTATCGACGCCGAATTCAAAGTACCAGCCAATGGAGTCGGCTTCGCTGTTCCCTCCAACCGTGTCCAGTTTATTGCTCCGCAAATTATCAACAACGGCAGTGTTACCAATAGTGGACGTGCAGCTCTCGGCGTACGCCTTGTCACCGTCGATCAGGCACTTGCACAGCAAAACAGACTTCCCGTTGATCGTGGAGCATTGATTGTCAGCGTGAACAGCAACGGCCCGGCTGACAAAGCAGGCTTACGTGCAGGCGATATCATTGTGCAAATTGACAAGAAAGCAGTGACCTCTCTTCCGGCAGTAAGTGATGCCCTTGTAAGCAAGAAACCAGGAGACACTGTTTCAGTTCAGGTATATCGTGGAAGCGGGCAACAAACGTTCACTGTGACACTTGGTGAACTTTCTCTGAACCGCTAGAAACGAGCCAGCTATCGCTCGCAAGAATTTCGACCTACGGGAGGTAAAAATGTCCTCAAACGTTTTTACCTCCTTGTCATTGTTGCCGATTTCGCCTGATTTTAAACGAGTTTTCATGCTCAGATTCAACTCAGATAGAGCACAGTGTCATCTCACCTGTGCAACCTATACTACAAATGAGCACTGGAGAGATAGAAGCAATGAGTGTAAAGGGTCTCCAGGAAGGGAGAAAGAAAAATGGTCGAGTTACTAATCCTCTTTCTTGTGATAGCGGCAGCAGTAGGTGTGGGCGTCTTCGTAGCATTACGCCTTTTGCAGAAGCACGCTCCGATGCAATACGCACAGGGAGCACGCTATCCCGTTGACGGTCCATCGACGCACACCAGGTACCCCAAGTATTCAGCTCCATATCCTGATGGTCAGCCATATGGTCCAATGAGCCAGAATGCCTACTCTAGGCAAGGACCCTGGCAGGAGCAGGGACGTAGTGGCGTGAGTCCTCTGATGGCCGGTGGTATGGGTATGCTTGGTGGTGGTTTGCTCGGATATGGCCTTGGACAGGCGATGAACGACCCCGATGCACTGATGGTCGATATGAATGGTGTACAGGGTGACTTCGCAGAAGTTGGTGCGGCGGATATATATAGTGGCTTTGGCGACGGTTCCAATGGCAGTGATTTCGGTAGCGAGTTCTAGTTGTGACCATACATGAAGAATAGAGATAGAAATAGGTGGGATAGTGAGATGGAGCACATCGCCATCGCCATGATCCCACTGCTCTAAATCCCTATTAGTAGAGAGGAGGTCTACTATGCAAGGTTCACTGCGTCTCGGAAGAGTTCTAGGTATCGAAACATTTCTACATATAAGTTGGTTTATCATTTTTGTTCTGCTTACTTCATCGCTGGCAGTAGATTGGTTTCCTGAATCTTTTCCAGGATGGAGTACTACTGGGTACTGGCTAGCGGCGGCTGCCTCAGCCTTACTGTTGCTTGTCAGCGTGCTCGTGCATGAGTTGGCTCACGCACTCGTTGCTCGACGGCATAACTTGAAGGTGAAGGGGATCACATTATTCATCTTCGGCGGTGTAGCTGAGATCGAGGAAGAGTTCAAACGACCCGCCGTAGAGCTAAAAGTTGCGATTGCGGGACCAATTGCGAGCTTCTTGCTGGCTGGGCTGGCCTTCCTGCTCGTCATTCCCTTCGCTGGAAGTAAGACAGCGGTAGAAGCAGTCCTTGACTATCTGGTCTGGTCAAACCTATTGTTAGGAGGCTTTAATCTAATTCCTGGCTTCCCACTCGATGGTGGGCGTATTCTGCGCGCACTTGTCTGGAGGGGCACAAAGAACTTCGAGCGTGCAACACAGATTGCCTCAGGAGTTGGGCAAGGTATTGCTTACCTCTTTATCATCGTAGGTATCGTCGAGTTCTTCACAGGAAACTTCTTCAATGGTCTCTGGACCGTTTTCATCGGCTGGTTCTTGCTTAGCTCCGCACAAGCCGCATATACACAGATACGAGTGCAGAAAGCATTGCGTGGCATTTCAGTCGGCGCGGTTATGCAAGTGCAACCGGTTACCATCCCCGGAAACATCTCGTTGCAGAAAGCGGTTGATGAAGTCTTCTTACCGAAAGGTATCACCTATGCGCCGGTCCTTCAGGGTGACTACTTTGCGGGAATGCTCTCCCTGGATGATATTACACGTGTGGAACAAGAGCGTTGGGCTTCAACCCCGGTTGGATATGTAATGCGTCTGCGGGATAACGTTCCAACTGTTGCCCCGGAGGATGATCTGCAGGCTGTGCTCAATACAATGATGGTGCAGAGCGAACGGGCTATACCTGTGCTGAAAGATGGACGCGTGATCGGCCTCTTGAGTCGAGAATCTATCGTGCGCTCTCTGGAAGTGCGAACTCGCTTACAGGCGCGTGAACCCGAAGCTGTCATGTCGTAGCGAAAGCAAACCTTTCCGTTCCCTGTGCTCCTTGTTTCGTGTGTATGAAGAGGCCGACCTGTTAGCCAGCAGGTCGGCCTCTTCTCTTTTCTCAATGGTATTAGCGATCTTCACCGAGTACACCTAGCACTGCCCACACTAACAGAAAGACTATCGCGAGAAAGCCTACAATGTAGGCTGTGTAGGTAAAGCTGCTCACATCCATAACACTTGCTGCCTTTCAAAACGTGGTAACACGTGTTGATTTCTCCCTGTGTTTTCAACCTCTTCCCGTTTAGTGTCATCCACTCCACTGCTTACCACGTTTTCTTCCATTTTCAAGAGCTGTTGCCAGCCCCCCTTACTATCACACTACTTCAGTATACGAATCAGAGCCGTTGAGAGATGCTGCACTATCCTTCGACAAAAATGGCCACTTCGCGCAAAAAAATTGCGCGTTCGTGCATTGACAGGGAAGTTCCCGAATTGTATACTTGTTATGAACGGCACATATTTGATGATACTGTAGACATCGGTACTGAGAAGACAGGAAAGGAATACTCATCTGTAGAAAATGGGGTAAAGTGTTCGTGGATGGAAACATCCTCTATGTTTAAAAAAAAGAAGGAAGATCGTATTATGAAAATACTTGTAACGGGTGGAGCTGGTTATATTGGATCGCATACGGTGCGTGCTTTGACTGAGAAGGGTCACGAAGTTCTGGTGCTGGATACTCTGGAGCAGGGTGATCGCCATGCTGTTATCAATGCAACTCTACACCAGGGGAGTATTACAGATGCGGCCTATCTGGATCGTCTCTTCTCCCAGGAGAAACCGGAAGCAGTTATTCATTTCGCAGCCTATAAGGCTCCCGGCGAGTCTATGGAGCAGCCTGCGAAATACTTTCATAACAACGTCGAGGGTACGTCGATCCTGCTCGACGCGATGGATCGGCATGATATTCGCGCGATAGTTTTCTCTTCGAGTTGCTCTATCTTTGGCACGCCCAAACAACTCCCTGTGGGTGAGGATGCTCCATTTGGACCTGAGAGCGTCTACGGTGAAACCAAGCTGATGGGCGAAACAGTGCTCAAATGGTTTGATCAGACAAAGGGGATTAAATATAGCGCGTTACGCTATTTCAACGCCGCTGGTGCTTCGCTCGATAACAGGATCGGTGAGGACTGGTTAAATACACATAATCTTATTCCACTAGTAATGAAGGCAGCCGTTGGGCGTGCCCCCTCAATCACCGTTTTCGGTACTGATTATCCCACGCGTGATGGTTCCGCGATCCGTGACTACATTCATGTCGTCGATCTAGCCGACGCACACGTCAAAGCGCTGGAGCAGATTGTGCAGGAGAAGCGTAGCACCTACTACAACCTGGGGACGGGAACGGGTAATACTGTTATCGAGGTGATTGAAGCGGCGAAACGTATCAGCGGGCGAGACTTCAAGGTGGAGTATGGTCCACGTCGCCCTGGTGATCCTACCGCGATCTGGGCTGATAACCGCAAAGCAGCACAGGAACTCGGCTGGAAAGCACAGTATGGCCTGGAAACCATTTTGCAAACAGCTTGGCAATGGCACAGTACACATCCTGACGGTTATAAGAGCATGCAATAACACAACTCTCGTCTATACTGATGCGTAGGGCAGTACTTGATCATGGGTGTGGAAAGAGTGAGCTTGCCTCGCTTCAGTCGCTCTAAACAGGAAGCGTACGAGTTTGTGTATGAGAGGAAGAGCCTCAGATGATCGAGCGTGCAGAGGAGTTGCTAACCCAATTACGTACTATTCATGCAGCCATCCGAGATCGCGTTGTCCAGGCATGTGAGCAGCAGTCTATCGAACAGCTCTCTCAGGTCGTCAGTGAGCAAGCAGGTGACACCATTTTCGCCCTTGATCGAATTTCGGAAGAGGTCCTGATAGAGCACTTCAGCGCCTTGAGCCACGAACGCTCATTTGTATTGATTGCCGAAGGGTTAGGCGCTGATGGTAGAGTAACTCTTCCAGCAGGAACCGATCCATCTGCCGCCGAGTTACGCATTATTATAGATCCAATCGATGGGACGCGCGGGCTGATGTATCAGAAACGTTCGGCATGGATTTTGACCGGAGTTGCGCCTAATCGTGGTCCACAAACCTCTTTACGCGATATCGAACTGGCTGTACAAACGGAGATTCCTCTGGTCAAGCAGCATCTCTCCGATAGCTTCTGGGTGGTGGTCGGACAGCGTGTGCAGGGCGAGCGTTTTAATCGCTTGACAGGCATCCATGTCCCACTTGCTCCACATCCTTCATTGGCTTTAAGCATTGCTACTGGCTATGGCAGTATCGCTCGCTTCTTCCCCGGAGGTCGTGCCCAATTAGCCGCCGTTGAGGATACACTGATTGATCGTCTACTAGGACCTGCTCGTGGGGAGAGCGCTCGTACCTTTGAGGATCAATATATCTCGTCTGGCGGCCAGCTCTATGAACTGCTCATGGGTCATGATCGCTGGCTTGCAGACCTACGCCCATTGATTGATGCACAATTTCGTGCATGTGGACAGACCTATGGTCTGTGCTGTCATCCCTATGATATGTGCACAGAGCTGATCGCACGGGAAGCAGGCCTCTTCATCACTGATGAGCATGGGGAACTGCTCTCGGCCCCGCTTGATGTCTTTACACCCATCGCGTGGATTGGCTATGCTAACGCACATATTCGTGACGGAGTACATCCTGTTCTCTCCTCTATTTTGCGTGAACATCATTTGCTATAGAATATCTCCAGGGAAGGAAAGCCCTATGTTGTGGCGTTTCAAACAGCCCGATCGCGTGACCTCTGTCGATGCTCAGCGCTTTCTTACCGCCCTCAACAGCGCATCCGACTTTTTTGAGCCGCGTACTCCACTGCTAGTTGCACGTGCTCCTGGACGCCTGGATCTTATGGGAGGAATCGCTGATTACTCTGGTTCACTTGTGCTAGAGCTTCCCCTTGAAGTTGCTACATGGGCTGCTATACAATTCACCAGTGATGCTTCTGTCTCCCTCTTTAGTCCCGGCGTAGCAGAATTTTCCGCGACACCACATGTAACCTTTCCACTGACTGCCCTGCAAATGTCTCTATCTGAGGGACTGAGTTACGAAGCTGCGCACATGTTGCTCACAACTGATCCCGCGCAAGCCTGGGCTGCATACGTGGCTGGTGTCCTGCTCGTCTTACAACGCGAACGAGGATTGCATCTGGATCGAGGAGTGCGCTGCTTTATCTACTCTGAAGTGCCAGCAGGAAAGGGCGTCAGCTCGTCTGCTGCCCTGGAAGTTGCGACGATGCGCGCCGTCTGCGCTCTTTACAATCTCTCACTCGATGGCCGAGAGCTGGCCTTACTATGCCAGCAGGTCGAGAACCTTATTGTTGGAGCACCCTGCGGTATTATGGATCAGATGACCTCAGCCTGTGGTGAGCAGGACAGCTTACTTACGCTACTCTGCCAACCTGCCGAACTACTCTCCCCAACTGCTTTACCTCATGAGCTTGAAGTCTGGGGTCTCGATTCTGGTATTCGCCATGCTGTCTCCGGGGCTGACTATAGATCAGTGCGCATTGGAGCTTTTATGGGTTATCGCATCATTGCGGGCTTTGCCGATCTCCCCGTCGAGCAGCAGGAGTCGAAGCGTGTGTCGATTGATGATCCTATCTGGCATGGCTACCTGGCAAATATTTCCCCCTCCCTCTGGGAGACAACCTTTTGTGACCGGGTGCCTCTGGAATTGGACGGAGCGAGCTTCCTTGATCTCTATGGCGGCTCAACTGATAGCGTGACCTCAATTGATCCTGATTGTATCTATGCTATTCGTCAGCCAACCGCGCACCCCATCTATGAACACATGCGTGTGCGTCTCTTTCGCTCACTCCTCGCGCAGACTTCTGTAACAGAAGAGCAATTGCTGCTGCTTGGCGAGTTACTCTATCAATCGCATGCCAGCTATAGCGCCTGTGGCCTGGGGAGTTTTGGAACAGATAAACTGGTTGAGCTGGTGCGCCGCAGCGGACCTGTTTCTCAGCTCTACGGTGCGAAAATTACTGGCGGTGGAAGCGGCGGAACCGTTGCAGTTCTCGCCCGTCGTGGAGCCGATAAGCAGATCGAACGCATCGTCGAACAGTATACGCAGGAGACAGGACTCGCTGTTACACTTCTGCGTGGCTCATCACCTGGTGCAATGGCCTGGGGAAGTCAGCAACTTGTTACATTGTAACAGACCAGGGCATGGGAACTTTCCTTCTCCTTTTAACGTCTTCCACATAAGACATATACCGAAGCTCGTCGAAGTTAAAGGAGATCAATATGAGGAAGTTTCAAAAGAGATGTGCACAATTCCTGTTTGTCGTAAGTTTTATGCTGCTGGGGGCTTTCAGTATAACAGCATGTGGTACAACAGATAGCACAGCAGCAACGACCACGTCTCAAAAAACCACTGTAACTACACCCACGTCTGGCCAGGCTCAGGTAAATTGTGGGAGTATTTCACAATCCATGCGTGGGCCTGTGACTTCAAAAGATGATCCACAGAAGGTTGTAGATTGCTTCTGGAGTGCTTTTCAGCAATGTAGGCCTGCATCGCTTGACTTTAAAACTTCTGGTGTTGATACTGTCCTAACACGTACTTTTCAATTACAGAAAGCAGGAAGCTCTTGCCAGGTGTTGGAGAAGGTGCAAAACCAGATTTTTCCTCAAAAGCCACGTGTTACAGGAACATACGTCTGCGCTTCAGTACAGAAGAATGCAACCGCGCTGCAATTCATGAACTGTCAGACCGAAGGAACAGTCAAAGTTCCCTTAAGTAAGTAACTGTTTCATCTCTTAAATTCTGTACTAGTAGTACTAAACATGTTTTGTCTTATAACATACGAGAGGATGTGAAAACCTTTCTATCTCTCTCGTATGATTATTATCTTGTTATTACATAAGAAACAGAGAAGGCTTCTTCCATAATTACATAAGTCAGACAGAATGAGCTAGTATATCGTCGAATGTACAGTTATTCCATACGATCTTCGAGAATCATTAATATAGCCTATTTTGAAGTAACAAGGCTGCTCCAAATCGGTCTTTGACAGGTTTCAAGCAGTTGTTTCGCGGAATATTCTAGTGGAAACAATCGTTGCTGAACATGTGGACGTTTGCTGCATAGCAGTTGTAGAGAGAAGAGTACCTGTGGAATTGTCAGTGAATACATAAGAAAGAACCTTCGTGTAGTATAGAAAACAATAACGATGAAGAATAGCTTGGCTCCGGGGATAGGTCAATCTCTTCTCGTTAGCGGAACGTTTTCTCCACTTGCCGCAAGGAGGCTTCTTTTGAAAAGGCAGCTCATCCCGACCCTTTCCCTTCCGTTTCTGCTGCTGATGCTCATGTTGTTCTCGGCAACAAGTGCATCGGCTGCAACTGTACAGGGCGCGACATCTCGACACACACCTCATTTCTTTCCGCATTCTGGAACAGCAGCCAAATCGGTCACACCCTATGCCAGCAACAATCTGATCTACAATGGTGGAGTTGTTCAAGGAGGAAAAACCAACGTCTACGCGATCTTCTGGGAACCCACTGGTAACGTCTCGTCATCCTATCAT
>DAOUDD010000281.1:0-3913 GCA_034431765.1 Ktedonobacteraceae bacterium
GGTTGGCAGAGCGCACCATCTCTTGTGAGATATCGATTCCCGATACGTGCCCATGTGGAGTCTGGGCCGCGACGAGTTCGATTGCCTTGCCAGCGCCGAAGCCGAGCTCCAGTACTCTGTCATCCGGCTGCAGGTGCAGCAGAGAGATTGTCCAGAGCGTTTCTGATACGTGCTGGCGGACCATCCTTTCGCCAAGCAGCCGTCCGATGATGCCCTTTGGATGGCCGTGTTGACCAGCGAGGAGTGCAGCTTCGAGACGTTTGAGCAGGTTCATGTGGTGCGGAAGCTCCTTTTTAGACTGTTGTCTTTGGAGAATCCCCTAAAAGAGCAAAATGATTGGCTGTTACAGATTATACGTCAGCCAGGCAACGGTAATCATGTCGAAGGAGAAAGCCGAGTGTTTTTTGGTGGGCTGTTTATACTGGAAGTAGGCGTGTTAATTGTATGCATTGTGTCATCAGGAGGGTTGGAAGAGGTGCATGGGAAGATGCATATAGGTTAAGGGTAGAGATTTCCTCTGTTTTGGATGAGTATGTTATTCCTCTCTCTGTCTCCTGTTGAGCACTTCTCCTTTCCCTAATGAGCATAATTATGAATTTGTTATTTTATGATTGCGAGAGAATAATATTTATGAAGAGAAAGTTCTTTTTGCCTGTAGGGATGTTTGTGCTGCTGACTGTGTGTGCGGTGACGGGTATGCCAGTGTTGAAGGCGCGTGCGGATGGGCCGGGGAGCTGGTCGGTGACGGGGAGTATGCTCATCGCACGGAGCGGTCACACGGCAACACGTTTGTCGAATGGGAAGGTACTGGTTGCCGGTGGCTATGATGGCTCTCATGATTTAGCGTCGGCAGAGCTGTATGATCCTGCGACTGGAAGCTGGACGGTAATGGGGAGTATGAGTACCGGACGAGGTGGTCACACAGCAACGTTGTTACCAAATGGGAAAGTGCTAGTAGCTGGTGGTTACAATGATCAAAGCGGATATCTTACATCAGCAGAACTATATGATCCAGATAGTGGTAGCTGGTCAACAACGGGAAGTATGGCAGAAGCACGAACTGGTCACACAGCAACGCTGTTACCAAATGGGAAAGTACTGGTAGCTGGGGGAATGCATAGCAGGTTTGCTGGTGACATAATTGCGTCAGCAGAGCTGTATGATCCTGCGACTGGTACCTGGTCAGTAACAGGAAGTATGAATTGGGTGCGGGTCAATTTTACAGCAACATTGCTAACGAATGGAAAGGTTTTAGCTGTTGGAGGCTATATAGGGTACGGGCCTCATTGGGGCGGTGATATTAGTTCAGCGGAGTTATATGATCCAGCAACAGGAAGCTGGTTATTAACTGGAAGCATTGCTAATGGGCGTGGAAACCATACAGCAACATTGCTAACGAGTGGAAAGGTTTTAGTTGTTGGAGGCTATAGATTCTATGGAAATTATCGTTCCTCAACCTTAATTCCTCTAGCAACAGTAGAGATATATGATCCTGTAACAGGAGTCTGGTCATCTGCGAGTGCTTTATCCACCCCTCGTGCCGATCATAAAGCAACATTATTACCAAATAGGAAAGTGCTGGTAGCTGGTGGTTTGAGCAACGATGGTCGGCTGGCTTCTACGGAAATGTATGATTCAACGAGTGGCAGTTGGTCGGCGGCAAGCAGTCTACCTGTAGCTCTTTCTGGTGCAACCGCAACACTACTATCGAATGGAAAAGTGTTAATGACGGGAGGAAACGATAGTACTGGTCATCTATCAACCTCAGCCGAGCTGTTCTCGTATCCTGATACAGCAGCGCCAGTTGTATATGTGCCGGGAACGATTACAGTGAATGCGACGAGTTTGCAGGGGGCGGTGGTGAATTATACGGTGAAGGTGAGTGATCCAGATACGGATGAGAGTTTTGTAACGGTGAGCTGTACGCCTCCCTCTGGTAGCCTCTTTCCGAGCAAGACGACGGTGGTACAGTGTCGGGCCAGTGATCCGGCGGGGAATACGGGAAAGGCGAGTTTTCGCGTTGTTGTGTATGGAGAGGCGCACCAGGTCGGGGACCTGATCCAGTTGGTGGATAGTTTCAGGTTGCGTGCTGCGATTCAACAGAGCCTGGATCAGAAGTTGAAGCAGGCACGCGATGTCTTGAATCAGGAAAACGAGGGACCGGCTTGTCGATATATGTCCGCGTTTTCGCAGCAGGTGAGTGCACTTTCAGGCACAAGTATTCCGACTGATCAGGCCGATCGGCTGTCGAGAGGGGCGGCGAGTATTCGCACGGTGTTGGGGTGTGATGCGAGCGCGAGTACACGTCAGTGATTGAGTGAGATGGAAGGCGCTACTTTCTTCTAACACTACCTGTATCTGTGACAAAATGTGAGCCTTCACAAAGAAAGGAAAATTGTATATACTCAATCGGAGAGGGAAATGCCCCAGAAAGTCAGACAACTTAAAGCGTCACTTTCAGAAGCAGGCTTTTATATACGATCAGGCAGAGGAGTAAGTGATGGAGACAAAACATTACTCTATGGTTATCGAGTGGAGTGACGAGGATCAAGCTTATATCGTCACCGTACCGGAACTGCCTGGATGCCGAACACATGGCAATACGTATGAAGAGGCAGTAAAACAAGGGCAAGATGCTATTGAGAGTTGGATCATGGCTGCTCTTGCTGACAATGAGCCCGTTCCACCTCCAAAGATATATGTAGCAGCTTAACCAGATAGCAATGGACCTGGAAGGTGTATTCATTCTTCCAGGTCCATTTCTATCTAATTGCTGATAGGAACAAAGACGTTCTATTTCTAACCAGCATACTCGGAATTGCCCATGAAAAAGGAGAATTAAATAGCTCTGGTCACCTGGGGTAACTATTGTTTTTTAGTAAATCATATGTTATGCTCTACGAAAAGAATAGAAAATGACGATTTTGCTAAAAGAACGAAGTGTTATGCAGCTAGATGCCATCGATCTGAAGATACTGGAGCTATTGCAGGGAGACGGGAGGATGTCGCACACGGTAATAGGGCGGGAGATAGGGCTGACAGCTCCCTCGGTATACGCACGGGTGCAGCGTCTGGAGCGTGAGGGCATCATTACAGGGTATACGGTGCTGCTAGATGCGGAGAGGATGGGGCGAGGGCTAACGGCGTTTGTGCGCGTGGGCATTCAGGCAACAACTGAGGAGGAGCGGACGTTCGAGCAGTTCGTGCTCGAAGAGCCTCAGGTGGTCGAGTGTTTCGATGTGGATGGGGAGGAGACCTATCTGTTGAAGGTGCGGACGGCTTCCCCACAGACGTTACGCTTGCTACTGACCTCTGTGCGCAACCTCTCTGGCGTGACGCGTACTGTGACGACGATTGCGCTGGCAACGGTAAAGGAGACGCAGATGGGTGGGCAGGCGCAGCTTAAGACGAAGGATGGACAGGGGGAGGATGTGCGCAGTGCGTGAGAACTTCCAACGCCTATCCATTCTCTAATTCTATGCTTGCATCTGTGGCGCTCATTTATGAGTCATCCTGAACGTTGATAGCGTTGGCGAAGGAGGAAGGCAAGGGCAAAGATGGCGAAACCCGAACGCGGCAGGCGCTTTGAAGATGCCGCCTCTCCCCTTGATGATGAATCGGGTGCACAGGGTGAGTGCAGAGGCTGCCAACAGAGCAGCAGGTGCGTCTGGAGCGCGTCTGCTTCAGCGTCCAGGGGAGCCGGCGGCAGATTCTCTTGCGCCGACAGCGTTGGGGTTCTCTCACGTTCGCCAACGCTATTAAAATTCGATAGTGTTAGCGAACTTCCTGGTTCACAAAAGAGGTTCTATTTCCTCTTTGTTGGCCCTTGCCACGCGCTTCAGAGCCTTCGTAGGGACCAGCATTATGAAATTTAAGAAAATAAGCGGATGATATTCGCGTGTACCTTCGTCCG
>DAOUDD010000282.1:0-5970 GCA_034431765.1 Ktedonobacteraceae bacterium
AACGAGCGAGCTAAGAACGGGAAATTTCTGAGCATCCATTAATCGAGCAAGAATTTCCGCTTCCCCTGTGCTATAATCTGTCCAGGATTGGGGAAAGGGAACTTAAGCAACCATGCCTGTGCAGAGCAAAAACACCGAGAAAATACTTTCGCAACTTAAAGGGCTCCAGAAAAACCTGCAATCCGGTGAGGAGCCACTGCTCACAGTGCCTGCAATCTGGGACAGTGGTAAGCAGGGACAGGGCAGCACGCCCTGCGACGTTGTAGTCACCAACAGGCGTCTCCTCGGCTTCTACCTCCGCAGCTTTCCACGCGAGAAGCTCTTCCTTGAAGCGCTCGATCTGTCCACCATCACCCATGTCACGTTTCGCGAGAAATCGAACTCGCCAGTCTTCCGCGAGCTTCTCGTCACAACAGGCACACGTAAGATCTACATTCGCGCGCCTCGTCAGAAGATCGAGAGTCTCGAAGCTGCACTCCGCGAAGCAATAGGCCAGTACACTTCAACATCAGCAGAGGCATCCGTCACCACTGCTCCCGAAACAACAATAGCTATCGCTCCCGACGTGGAAACTCCAACGGCTCAGCCTGCCCCGATTTACGAGCGGCAAAACATTCAGACGCTTTTCGAGACATCGCCCCTGGCTATCATGCTGCTCTTCGTCTGCGGCGCGCTTCTAGAGACCGCTGGCATCATCGTCTGGACCGTTGCTCAGAGTTCACAGGCTGCCCTCCCCCTCTGCATCGGTGGCGTCCTTATCATTCTTGTGAGCGTCTGGCTTCGTCGGCAACGCGGCAAGCTCTAGACGTTTCCATCCACAACATTCAGGTCCACTGCTAGCGGCAACGAACTGCGTGACCACCCCTGGAGATCGTCACTGCTGCGAGGCGCATACTTCTCAAACACAATCCGTCGTGCCAGCCCATCTTCTTCCGCATCCCTCACGCGACGTGCACGACCTGGGAAGACCTGCTCGCCGATTCGCACCTGGACCGCTGGATCTTTCTGCGCATTCTTCACCCAATCTGCTTTCTCTCCCCCACCTGACAACATATACAACGTCGAGCCGGACAGTGCAAACCAGATCTCTATCTCATGAGGTTTGCCAGAAACTCGACCCGTTGTTGTAAAATAACAAAAATCTTCCTGCGCAAGCTTCTGTAAATCAGTCATGCGAAGTCTCCTGGGATTATTTATGCAACGCACACTATCACCAGTTCTTAACAATAACATATATCGTCTCCTCCGTCCCTGTCTCAAAGACCAGTTCCAGCTCATCTAAAGCTGTACTCGGGGCTAGGTGGCTATGGTAAAATAGTAGCTTGAGTTCTAAACTTTAAAAGGAGGCCCGATATGCTCAACACTCCCGAAGCGAAAGAGATTCGCAAGTCCTGCCAGCGCTTCCTGACACAGGATTATCCGAAAAATCCCCGCCAGATAATGAGCGAGTTGCTAGAGACGATCAGCCCGGATCTGGAGGCTGATCGCTATGGACAGGGAGAGCTGATCAACGGCTTTGAACAAGAGATTGCCACATTGTTGGGAAAAGAGGCGGCGGTCTTCATGCCAAGTGGAACAATGTGTCAGCAGATTGCCCTGCGTATCTGGTCTCAACGTCGCGGAACCGCAAATGTTGCGTTTCATCCAAAGTGCCACCTGGAAATACATGAAGAGAAGGGCTATCAACGGCTCCATGGACTCAACGGCATTCTGGCGGGTTCTGCAGAGCGCTTGCTCACACTTGCAGACCTTAAAGCGATCACAGAACCACTGGGAGCACTACTGTTAGAATTGCCGCAACGCGAGATTGGTGGACAACTCCCCAGTTGGGAGACGTTGAACGAGATTATAGCCTGGGCACGGGAACGCAATATACCAGTTCATTTAGATGGTGCCCGGCTCTGGGAATGCCAGCCATTTTACCAGCGCGCGTACTCCGAGATTGCACAACTCTTTGATACCGTCTATGTCTCCTTTTACAAAATCCTGGGAGGCATTTCAGGATCGATTCTGGCTGGTCCTGCTGATGTGATTGCAGAGTCGCGCATATGGCAGCGCAGACATGGAGGAAATCTCTTTCATCTGTATCCCTATGTGCTCTCGGCACAAAAAGGACTCCGAGAACGCTTAAGTCATATGGCAAGCTACCATACAAAAGCAAAGGAGATAGCTTCCCTCCTCGCGCCATTTCCAGAAATCACCATTGTGCCAGATCCACCACACACGAACATGATGCACCTGTATCTGCGTGGAGAACAGGCCAGACTGGAAGCCGCCGTCCTTGAGATCGCGAGGGAAACAGGTCTCTGGCTCTTTTCCTGGCTTGCCCCCACCATTCTGCCTCATACCGTCTGGTTTGAACTGACCGTGGGAGAAGCAACACTCGACGTAAGCAACCAGGAGATTGCGACAGCATTTCAACGCCTGCTTACGCTAGCTAACACATAAAAGATTAACAAAAATAGTTTAGTCACTCATACGAATGAGCTGTAAAAGAGTAACGGCAGAGCCAGCTTCATGCACCTCAAGTGGATAAGCAGCAACACGCGTCCAGTTGCCGCCCATCAGATTATCTGCATTCCGATTGCTCCACGCCGTTCGTGCGTTTGTCTCCAGGAAGCCCTGGTACTGGCTCTGACCAAACGTATACGTTAATTCGGCCAGGTAGCGTACGTAAATTCCCTTAAATCCCCCACCATCCCCCTTTCCTTCATCCCGCAAATTCCCATCCTGAGTGACGGATATGAGTGAGACATCAGCAGCACTTTTTGCATCAAATCGTTGTAACGACGACGCTGTGTATCAGTATAAAAATACCTCGCCTGCGGATGGTAGAATGCGCGTATATACGCATGCATAGCCTTGTCAGCAACAGAAGGAGTCACTATAGAAAACTCAGTACTCATCGTGCACTTGCTCCCCTCAATGAGAAAGCCCTGTTGTTAGCCAGTTACGTTGACACTCGCTTTTTTTGACAGGTACAATAAGATAGCTCGGAAAACACTGGTGTTTTCTCTCTGCTACGTCCCACATATATATAGAAGACGAGGCACACGCGATGAAGATATTTGTTTGTGTCAAACAGGTTCCTGATCCCAACACAGCGGTCAACAAGCTCGATCCCACCACCAAACGCCTTGTACGCTCCGGCGTCTCCCTTGTGCTCGATCCTGGTGACGAGAGCACCATCTCCGCCGCTCTAAAACTACGCGATACCATCGGCAATAGTGAACTGGTCGCGGTCAGCATGGGTCCTACCAGCGCTCAAGAGGCGCTGCGCCGCTCACTGGCGATGGGTGCGGACCGTGCGATCCTGGTGACCGATCCCGCTCTGGCCGGTTCCGATACATTAGGCACCGCCCGTGTCCTCTCTGCCGTCCTTAAGAAAGAGGGTGCGGAACTGATCTTCTGCTCGACCGAGAGCACCGATGGCTATACCGGCATGGTTCCCGGCGCGATCGCAGAGCTCCTGGGCCTGCCCCAGTTGACATTTGCGCGCGAGATCAAGGTCGAGGGCAGCAGAGCCGTTATTAAACGTGTCATTCCCACCGGCTATCAGACCATTGAAACCACCCTTCCCGCCATCGTCACCATCGCCAGCGGCTCCTTCGAGGCCATTTATCCTACTATGAAGGGTATCATGGGTGCCAAAAAGAAACCTTTCAGCCAGCTCAGCCTCGCTGATCTCGGCATCGAACCCTCTCAGGTCGGCGAGGCAGGAGCCCGCGAACGCGTCCTGACCATTGGCCAGCTTGAAGCCCGCGCCGCCGGTCAGATTGTCAAAGACGAAGGCAACGCAGCACAACAGATCGCTGACTTCTTGCAGCGATACGAACTTCTTTAACATTTTCATTTCTTAACAACCCCTGTTCACCTGCTCACCCACACACCGCGTTAACTACACATTAGGAAGGGATGGCCTCCAATGGCAAATACAATCTGGACTCTGATCGAACTGGAAAACGGGCAACCTGCTCGCTCGTCACTCGAAGTCCTTGGCAAAGCGGCAAAGCTTGGACGCGCTGAGGCCGTCGTTCTGGGCAGCGCCGCCGCTTCTGTCGCCTCCACCCTCGGCACGTATGGCGCGGAGAAAGTCTACGTTCACGCCGACGCCGCGTACGACAACTATCTCACACTACCAGCCGTTGAAATGTTAAGCTCATTAATCGCTCAGCATCAGCCTGCACTGCTGCTCCTGCCCACCACCTACGATCTGCGCGATATCGCGGCCCGCCTCAGCGCTCGTAACAACATGGGCCTGATCACCGATGCAACCGATCTGACCTTTGATGGTGATGGCCTTAAGGTCACAGTACCCTGGGGTGGTGAAACGCTTGTGACAGCGACCCTTCCACATAGCGGAACCGGCATCGTTCTCACACGTCCCAAGGCATTTAACGTCGAGCAGTTCGAGGGCCGCAGCGCCGAGATCGAGACGCTCACAGCCTCCATCAGCCCTGCCGCGCAGAGCATCAAGATTCTTGAAAAGGTTGACGTGAAAAGCGAAGGGCCAGAGCTTGAGGATGCCAGCGTGATCGTCAGCGGCGGTCGTGGGCTGGGCAAGGCCGAGAACTTCCACCTGGTCGAAGAGCTGGCAACGACGCTGGAAGGTGCTCCCGGTGCAACGCGCGCGATTGTCGATGCAGGCTGGCTCCCCTATAGCTACCAGATCGGGCAGACCGGCAAAACGGTCAAGCCAACGCTCTACATCGCTGCCGGTATCAGCGGAGCTATCCAGCACCTTGCCGGCATGAAAGGCTCAAAGTACATCGTCGCCATCAATAAGGATGAGCACGCACCGATCTTCGCCGTGGCCGATCTTGGCATAGTCGGCGATGCAGTCACCATCCTGCCCAAACTCACCGAAGAGGTGAAACGCCGCAAAGCCTGATTGGATTTGTGGCGCTTCTTCCCTTTAATGCCTCAGCGCCTCCGGCGCTTCGCCTGATTGTCTGTGTGGAGATGGTGGAGGCGCTCTCAGAGCGCCTCCACCATCTCCACACAAAAATAAACATAACGAGCAATTCATTACGCGATGGAGGTTTCTATGACTTCCCCTGCAATCTCACCAACCGGGGGATGGATTGGCACCATACTCTTCACCCTGCTCTTCCTTGCCGCGCTTGCCCTCTTTGCTATCCGTGCCGGCGAACTGATCACGCTCTTGCGCAAAGCTCGCCCGGAGAAGCGCACCGACAATATGGCCGGTCGCGTCGGGGAGTTCTTCAAGGTTGTGCTTGGACAGAGCGCGGTGCTACGTGATCCCATCCCAGGTATCGCTCACTTCTTCACCTTCTGGGGCTTCATCATTATTCAGTTCGGCCTGCTCAACCTGATTCTGGGAGCATTTAACGGCTCGCTCCCCCTGATCGGACACAACCGCGTCTTCGCTACTATCCTGGATGTCTTCGTCGTTCTCGTCCTCGTCTCATTGATCGTCTTCGCTATCCGCCGTGGCATTGTGCGCCCACGCCAGCTCAACAGCTTTCTGCACGGCCCATGGGACGGCTTCATCATCCTCGGCCTGATCTTTCTCGTGCTCCTCACCCTGGTCATGGTCGAAGGCTTCGAGTTCGCAGCAACGCGTGGAGAGGCCTGGACCCCCCTCGGTGCGCTCTTTGGGCCGGTGCTCACCTCTGCCGGTGGAGGCTTTAATACCGTGGCCTATCGCGTCTCCTGGTGGCTACACATCCTGGTCGTGCTCAGCTTCCTGATCTATCTGCCGCGTTCCAAGCATCTGCACCTGCTGGCAACCCCCTTCAACGTCTTCTTCCGCAGCTACAAGCCGAAAGGCGAGCTGCCCCTGATCGAGAATCTGGAAGAGCGCGAGGACTACGGCGTCTCCAAAGTCGAGCAGTTCACCTGGAAACAGTTGCTCGACGGCTATGCCTGTACCGAGTGCGGACGCTGCAATACTGCCTGTCCCGCTACCGCTACCGGCAAGCCGCTCTTCCCCAAAGAGATCATCCT
>DAOUDD010000283.1:0-9866 GCA_034431765.1 Ktedonobacteraceae bacterium
GGTTTCTTAGGTTGCTTGAGAACCACTTGTACCTCTATTTTTCAGGAGAGAAAAAAGGAGAGTGCCTTTGCTAGTTAAGGCAGGCTCCAAGAGGTGCATATGTGGTAACATATAATAAAGGAACGGATGTTTCCGTTCGAGAAAGCTGGAGGTACTTTAATGCTGAAGAGTTATGACAATCAGCACTCTCCACTGAAATGGTGGGCTCTACGTTTTATTGGAGTAGTTTTTGTCATAGTGGGCTTGTATTACGTGGTGTATAGCATGCTGGGTTCCTGGTTTCCATTCCAACCAACTTATGTACACAGTGTCCCCCCCCGTCTTGTGACTAATCCGTCTCTCGCCCTCATTGATATTGCCTGGCGAGGAATTCCTCTTAGTTGTCTTGCCATTGGATTAGTTTGTATTGCGATAAGTTTTCGAAAGGCTGGTTTTACCTATTGGTGTACACAAATTGCTCTTTGGCTGATTGGGATTTCTCTATGGTACCACTTTAATAGTTTCTTGTCGCCGTTGCCACATAACCCAGCTTGGATCATTGTTACTGCCTGCTGTTCGCTTGTTTTGTTCCTCTTTCGTAAGCGGATCGTTGCTGCATTGAGTTCGTAATACTTCATCACTTTGATCTTACGAGAAGGAGCACAGAAGAGGGCGTCTTCTACGACACCCCTTTTCTGAGAAGTTGAGCAACGCGGCTTTGACGCGGCAATCGCCCCTTTCCACCTGAGAATGCTGTTGTATGTGTTGGGATGTCCATTTCCAGACCATACTTACGAGTAGTGATACCACCAAATCCGGTTGAGTGTCCGGGACACCTTTCAAGTATAGGTTTTTTGGCACAGTCAAGCAGCAGAGCGGGTTCGAACTCGTGTACAACGTTTGTGTTTGCGTTTACGCGTGGTGAGCGCGGAGGCTGCACGCTCCGGGGCTACCCCTGGGGAAGCAAGCAGCTACAAGGCAGGAGCATTCCCTCAACGAGGGCAGCCAAGATACAGAGCCGTTCTCGCACTACACAACTCAAGCGACGGGCTGCTGGCTGCCTTGTCGATGGCGAGCAATATGCGTTGGACATTTGCCGATGCATTAGGACTAGCCTCCGACAATGGCTTCGTTGATGGTCGGCAGGTCAACATTGACGGCTATGAGCCATCTCGAACTTGAGGTGTGCAATGAAGCCTGACAAAGCACTACAAGCTTGTTCAGAATTTTACCTTCATCTCGTGCATTTAGTATCTATTCTGAACAAGCTCGTAGTTGTCTCGTTACGCCGTGTAGATCTCAATACCATTGATAAAGGGGTTATCTGCTGATCCTTGTGTGAATGCAATAGTTACATTTCCATTACTATCAGCAGTTGCAGTAAACTCCTTTACCAGTGCTTTTTTGAAACCAACGTTGGCGTAAACATCAAAGTTACTCAGGACGCTATTGCCATTTATCGCTACATTAAAGGCACGCTGCCCTGCTCCCTGAAAGGTTAGTTCCGCCCAATGTAAACGCAGCTTATACGAAGCACCTGGGGTCAGGTTAGGAATCGTATAGGTAAACGCACTGTTCCAGCGGCAAGTTTGATAGACAGCTTGAGGAGCCGGGTTCGTTACGGCACTGGTATCGATGCTCGCAGATGTATCGCTATACTGGTTACCTGCGTTGTAGTCAGTATCAGCAACATACGAACCCGATGTACTACCGCCTGCATCAATCGCGGTCACCAAACCTGGTGCAGGGGTAGGCGTCGCAGTTGTTGTAGGCGTTGCTGACGAACCATCATCAGGGCAGTTACCGGAAGGACACCAGCGATACAGCAGTACCTTATTCTTCCAGTCATCCTCCATAAAGATGAGATACTCTCCGTTGGAGCGTTGCCCTACCGAAATGCCTCTTACATCCATCCAGCCAACGTCATTAAAGACGATGGGGGACTGCGGCGTCAGATCGGTACGACTTCCATCTTGTAGCGAGAAAATGGCTGGCGTTGCCTGCTCCTGGGTTTGATCGTTTTTGGATACGAAGCCCGTAAAGAGGTATCCACCTGCAATATCCCAATCCTTGAGCAGGTTGCTGTTTTGTGTTTGCTGGTTATTCACATCACCCGCAATTTTATAGGGCAGATCGATGTGGAAGGTTGCTTGTCCCCCGCTTTTCCAGTGTGAGTAGGCAATAAACTCTGAACCAGCCTCGCCCCAGCCATACACACGTTGACGTGCGTTGGTAAAGCCAGAGACGTAGAGCGTGTCACTCTGCCGATCATATTCCAGGCGTAACACATCGTTGAAATCACCGAGTTGTGGATAATTGACAGCCGCTCCATAGGTTAGATTTCCTGAACCATCTACTCCAGTGGCTGGATAGTAGCTCAGCTTGCCATTTTCGGTTGACACCCATAGATCGCAGTTGGTATTCAGGTAATTCGCCCACTGCCAGGTGGAACTGTCGGGTCCATTTTGGAACGATTTCTCGACCCAGAAGTTTCCTTCCTGCTCATAGATACCTGGCGTTCCAGCGTACATGCTCGTGGTCAACATAAATTTTTGCCCGAAGCACGAGCGTATCCATTTAGGCACATAGAAGCTAAAGGCGTAATGGGCACCGACGCTGGCGTCCTTGTCAAGGGGATAGGTGTTGTTAGCATCAGCCGTATGCAAGCGCGTATCATCAGGATGATTCCACGGGTCTACCGTCACCGCGTAAGGGAAATCTCCTGTCACCTCTGTACCTGCCGCGTGCTGGCTGTAGTCCATCTTGTAGAGGCTGTTGTGATCATAGACATCCTTGCCATCGACAGCCATGTCGGGTGCAGCGCTGGAGACCCAGATCTTACCATACAACTGCCAGTTCATCGTCGTTCCATCCGACTTGAGCGAGCGCATCCAGGTTCCACCAGCAGGAAAGTTGCCGATAACGTAGTAGTTACCTGCATTGTCCTGCCCGGTTCCCCATAATCCTGAAAAACGCGTTGGTCCGGTAAGTCCAGGAGTTGGCCCAGCCCACACGCCATGCTGCTCACCAATAGCATCGGTAAATTGGGGTGAATCTGTGCTCACATCATACATCTTGACCTGCTGGTCAGGACCATTATCGGCAACCATCAGGTGGCCGTTGTTCGCGATGGCAAGCGCATTGGGGCGGAATCCATTATCACCAGTAATACAAATACTGGTATTGTCACTGCGACAGACTTGTCTCCTCCTAGAAAACCAGGATTGTTGATGTTCCAGGTATGACCCTGGGTATCAGTGACGGAACGAGCTGAGTTATCATTGAGGTTATGGTTATTTGTGAACAGATTGCCGTCGTCGAGCACCTTGCCGTCTTTGTAGTCTCCAAACTCGTGGTGCGCCTCGTCCCAGTGGCTAAGTGTGAAGATGGCTCCGTCTTCCTTACGCACGACAGCAGTGTTAATGAAATCCTGTACCCATTGATTGTTGGCACCAGACATAGTGGAACTGGTCCCCACCCAGGATTGTGTATAGCTTCCTGCTCCATAGGCAACCTGCCGACCTACCAGCATGCTCCCGGCAACCAGTGCCAGCAATACCAGGAGTGGTAGTCCTCGTGTTATTTTGCGTCGCTGCATACCAGATGTCATCGCAAGATCTCCCTTCTTCGCGATGGATAGGAGAGGCGCAATTGCCTCTCTCACTAACAGGGTTTCCCTCTGTCATATGTTCCTCTATTGCTACATCCTGTGAAGGCTCTTCGATGAGGAGAGGAACCACGACATCATCACTACTATACAGGGGAGAGAGGTGAAATAACCTGGAATATTGTGACAAGCGTTTGGACAAAAGAGTCAGATTATCACTTGCTTATAAGCTTCTGATCTCGGTACATGCTGGGAGAACAGCCTGTGTGCTGACGAAAGATGCGACTGAAGTAAGCGGGATCATCAAATCCCACCTGTGTAGCGATAGTACTGATACTTTCAGGTGTATTTCGTAACAACTCTCTGGCCTTCTTGAGGCGATAGCGATTTAAGTACTCCCAGGGCGACATACCCAGTTCTTGCAGCATGATCCGTGTGAGATGGCGCTTACTGATTCCCAACTTTGCTGCGACCTCTGGTAGTGTAAGATTACTCGCATAATAGTGTTGCAGGTAAGCAATACAACTCTTGATCAAAATACTTGTCTGAGGTGCTAATCTGGAGCCTGTAAGCACATGTTTGAATAATGTTTTCAGTTCGTCCGGTGAGAGTATATCTTTACTCTGAAAGATAATATTTATATAATTGAGCTTTTGAACATCTTCGGGCACTAATGGCTGTTCGCTCAGTACAAGCACTGGTACCTTGCTTGTTGCAGACACTGCACGGATAGATTGAAGCACAGTAAATCCATCTCTATCTGGTAGAGCCAGATCCAGAACAATCAGTTCAGGCACCCGCTCAGTCAGGAGATGTAGCGCTGTAGATCTATCATTTGCAATATGAATTGTGTAGTCAGGGAATATCTCTGTAAAAAGCTGTTGATAAAGATTGCAAGTCAATACGTCATTGCCAATAATGAGCAGCGCATTCTGCTGGCGCAAGAGGTTCTTCATCCTCACGCTGCTTTCTATCGCTGAGTGCTTCTCCAGATCATCTACCGCTTCTGCAATCTGTGTCACCTCATACAGCTCAGCACTATGCATACTGACTCCCAGATAGCCTGCGATCTTCTCGATGTTCTGAATTTCCTCAGTGCTGTGAGGGCGTACATGATAGCAATGTATGTCGAGGAAAGCTAATACAGTGCAGCCAAGACGAATTGGTGTGATGAGGCGAGTGCGCACCTCAGGCCAACGTGGATCAGGTGGAAAGCGCTCACTCTGCTGCACATCAACGATAAGGGTGGTTATTTTATATCGTAATTGACGTTTAAACTAAAAAGCCTCAGCAATACCTTCTCAGGTATTGCCAAGGCGGAGTAATGTATCCAAAAGAAAACAAACACAGGAGCATTACTCCCATGAACCTTAACACACTCAAGGAATTTCGTCACGGGGTCTACAACTGCTTTGGCAATGCCAAGGATGCCTTGTTCAACCTGGTGGATGCACTTTCTAGTGAAGCAGGGGCTCGCAGTTTTCCCGAATTGTCGCTCTCGCCGTTTTTCGAACGGACCTGGGCTAGCTTGTACGAAGCTTTGGAAGACGGCCAAATCGATGCCGAGCGTCTGCGTGAAGTGTTTCTGCAACACGCTCCGCTGCCTCAGCCAGGCCAATGCGTCTTTGTGGGGGTGGACACTAGCAACCTGTACCGCTCCGAGGCCGAGACGGCAGCAGATCGGACCCTGGTTCCCATCACCAATCTGCCTAAGAACACGCACGCCGCTTGCCCCGGCTGGGTGATCAGTAGTGTGGTGCTCTTGCCGCAACACGCCGGCCAAGGCACCTTTGTGCTGGACACCACACGGGTCCATTCGATGGAACTGGCGACCGAGGTGGCCGCACGCCACCTGCGAGCTGTGGTGGCTGGCTTGGTGGCGCGTGGGTTGCATCCCATCATCATCGGCGACCGCTGGGACGCCTGCGCGCCGTTCCTGGCGCGCATGGCCGATGTTCAGGCGGCATGTCTGTTGCGCGTCAAAAGCAATCGTGTGTTGTATCGTCCGGCCACGGCACGGGTTCCCGGTCAAATTGGGGCGAGTCGCAAAGATGGGGAGCGTTTTCAATGCAAAGACGAGAGCAGCCATGGGAAACCAGATGAGACCTGGGAAGGCACCGATGCCAAAGGAGCGAAGATCGAGGTGCGTTGTTGGCAGCACTTGCACCTGCGTACCGCGCGCCGGGTCGAGGTGTCGGTGATCCAAATCATTCGTCACGGAGCCAGTGGCAAGCTTCGTGATCCCAAGATCAGTTGGTTCGTCTGGCAAGGCGACCAGCCTGCTCCTCTGGCTGAGGTCAGCCCGACGTATCGCTTGCGGTATTCCCACGAGCATGGCTATCGCTTCGACAAGCAGGAGTTGCTCTGGGATCGTGCACGGCTGAGTACTCCTGAGCGAACTGCACGCTGGACGTGGGTGGTGGCTTGTGCACACAATCTCTTGGTCCTGGCTCGTCCGTTGGTGCAAGGGTGCTATCGGCCCTGGGAGACACGCCGCTCGACGCTGACGTTGGCACACGTGCGACGGGCCATGCCCACCCTTTTGCACACGTTGGGAACCCCGGCTCGACCACCGCAACGTCGCGGAAAAGCGCCAGGACGGGCCAAAGGCTTTCATCCCAAGCCCAGAACTCGTCATGCTGTGATTCGTAAAACGAGCAGGAAGAAGAACAAGAGCAAAAAGAGTGCCTCTGCCTGAGGTTTCTTGCTGGATCGCTTTCATCTTCCCTCGTCTTTCTTGGTCCTGAGCCATCTACCCTCTGGCTCAGTTAAGTTTGTATTAGTTTAAACGTCAATCGTAAGGAATCAATAAATGCAGGTGCTTCTGACAACGGGATACATATCTCATCTTCCGCCGCTTCTGTCCTCTGCTCACGCTGCAATTGCTCCAACATAAGCACTTGCTTATCAGCATTCCAATGGAAGACTTGCACATGATCATAGCTGTACTGAACTCTTACCAGGCTGACAATGGCCCGTATGAGCTGCCTACGGTAAAGTTGCGCGCCATTAAGCCCATTCATAACCTGATACAACTCAAATTGGTTTAGCCGCCGTGCACGTTGCTCTACAGGTAAAGGTCCTGCAAGAAGATTTATAGTAGTCGAAGTTTCCTTCTCCTTCCGCACAATGGAGGATAGAGATGATGCAGTGATCAAGTGAGGGTGATAGGGAAACTGTTGAGATACCTCCAGATGTTGTGCGGCCCGAAATGCGTGATCCAGAGCTTGCCGACCAAAATATTCTGCATGTAAATCTACAGTAGCATACATATTCTTCTCAGCAATAGCTGCTACTGCCTGCGCACTCCCACCAAAACCAACTACCACGCACTCCTTACTTAGAAGACCTAGCGACTCCGCCGCATCACGTGCAGCCAGAGCAAGCACATCAGTTAGACCGATGATAGCATCAAAATGAATAGCAGGATATTCTTGAAATGCCTTTTGTAATCCACTATACCTGCTTTGACCAGCTTCACCATCGTCCATCAGCCCACCCACTATCAGCACCTTTCCCTGTCCACCCAGTTCTCTGGCAACATATTCACCTACGTCGCGTGCAATTTGCTCCAGGCCAGTTGGCGCTATTAGTAAAGGATGATAAGGCTCGATTTCAGTGAGTGATACAACTGGTAGACCTCGTTCTACTATAGGATTCCATCGGTCTCGACCAGCATATATACAAAGGAAAGCATGCAAATTAGAGTCAAATTGCTGTTCCAGCCAGCCCGGTAGCTCCAACTTGTGTTGAAAAGTGTCGCTCAACCTATGTTCATCAAACGGTACAAGATCAATATTCAGTTCGTAAGCACGGCTAACGATACCTTTACGAACCTGTTCCCAATACCAATCGTTGTCTCCAATAGAAATACCAATACGAAAACGGCGAGACATCTATGCCTCCAATTTACCTGACAACCTGGTTTAACATCGCTACAGCCGCTCTTCCGCCATCAATTCGGCGCAAAAGAGCGCCTGCACTATTCTTATTCTGCCAATGCTACCAGCGTGAATTCCTTTTCTTAAAAGAAGTTTACTATACTTCTCATCTCTATGTCGTTAGAGGTACTTCTCTACCAGATTTCACAATTTCTTGTGCGCGGTGAGAATAAAAGTGAGGGGGATCTATTCTGATTTCAAGATTGTCCTATCAGAGCGCCCAGAGTCATCAAGCGAAGAGATTTGTCCAGAGCCGTGGGAAACAAAACCTTCCATCTGCATGTTGAATTTCTGTCCAGACGGCCTCTCCGTTCGATTGAGAGCCAGAGAGAGAGGTGGCAATTGTATTGCGCTGACCGTACCCACGCTTGCCATCGTTTCTTCTTGATGCCCATGGGCGGCATCTTCAGAGTGCCCACAATATCCAATAATGGGGTTTCACAAAGTATTCTTGGTATGGAGGGAGGCCAGCTTGGGGGGGCGATGGCAAGCGTGGGTGCCTCCCGAACCAGCGGGTGCGGCAAGCCTAGCCCCTACGAGCAGCTCATAAATGATGAGGTATGAACGAAATGATGTGTGAAAGTGTGTATTTTATTTAGCGTGAATGATGAACGCGTAGGGAGCGGGCTTGCCTCGCTCCTAAAATCGTTTGAGCGAGGCAAGCCCGCTCTCTACGCGGTGTTCGGTTCTACATTCATTGAAATGTATTAAACAAAGTGCCCGTTTTCTGTCGCATTCGCCAACGGTAGCAAACTCTGGGTAGCTCATGAGTAGCTAGCTTGCGACCCGTTCGCGATCTGACTGACGACCCGCCTCAAACGTTGTGATCCACTCCTCAAAGTGTTTCGCAATCTGTTCAGCAGCCTCAGTGGCTGAAACCCGCTTTGCCTCAAAGTCTACAACGGGTGTCCAGAAGCTGGTACGGCCAACGGCAAAACCGATAAAGCCTGGAACACTGGCAGCGGTCTGTAACCAGGCAATCACCTTGTTCTGCTCCGCGCCACGGCCCAGCACGATCATACCCACGTTATCTCGTCCATTCCGCCGCGCTACCTGCACCAGTTTCTTGCAATCCTCGCGCTGGTCGAGACCCTCTATCTTCCACACATCCGGCTCAACCCCCGCATCCTGCAACTCTTGAATCGCGCGCACCATCAGGCCTGGACGGATCTGCAGGTCATACGCATTCTTATCATTATCCACATGCTCAAGCTGGATATGCTCTGCCGGCACGAGCAGCTCGAACATAAACAGCCTGTGCGACTGCTGCAAATAGGCCGACAGGCGTTGCAAACGCTCCGCCTGGCGCTTATTCATAGCCGCGTCACCTTCAGGATTGTAGCGGACCAGCACCTTGGCAAAGGTTGGATTGACCGTTTCGATATGCTTCGCAAAATCCTCTTCATAGATGAAATCAAATTCATCCTGCCCGCTTTTCTCAACCGAGACCGCTGTGATATAGTCGGAACTCACAGCATCGCGCAGAATGCCCACGCCAAACTCTTCATCTACCAGAATTCCCACAGCCTCCTTGGGTACATGCGCGGCAACAGCCTTCTTAAAAGCCCTCGTAAATCACCTTTTTGCTCTCTGCAACCGCTGTCATCTGCTCCACATTCAATGGCTCTTTCCAACCAAACAGGCCAGAAATGTACGACGCACGATGATCAAACGGCAAAATATAGAGCGGCTTCGTGTATCCAGTGACCATAAACACTACTCCTTTCATTAAGAATGCTCACCCCTTCTCTCACGTCTGTCAAAAAGCGAAAGTTTCTGATTGTTACTTTTCCCAACATTGTCCCGTGTCCCAAGAGAGCAATCTACGCAGGACTAGATAATGGATGAGGTGGCAGATGTGTTGCACAGTTCAAACGATAGTATCCAGAAGGAGCAAAATATATGACTCAAAATCCATCCTCACTGCGACCTCCTGTGAGTGAGCAGGACAACATTCAAGGGAACACGCATGCACCTGTTACGCTGGTAGAGTTCGGAGATTTTGAATGCCCGGATTGTGGAGATGCCTATCCGATTGTCAAAGAGGTGCAAAAGCGCTTGGGCAACCGCCTGCGCTTCGTGTACCGACACTATCCCCTCCCTCAACACCCCCATGCCGAGCACGCGGCTGAAACGGCTGAGGCTGCGGGTGCACAGGGCAAATTCTGGGAGATGCACGACTACCTGTTCGAGCATCAACGCGCGCTCAACGATGCCAATCTGCTGAAAGGTGCTCAGGCGCTACACCTTGATACATCACGCTTCGAGAGCGAGATGGAACAGGGCATCTATACAAGTCAGGTTGCAGAGGATGTTGAGAGCGGCGACCTGAGCGGCGT
>DAOUDD010000284.1:0-7403 GCA_034431765.1 Ktedonobacteraceae bacterium
TGCTCTCATCAAGAGAGGTGGAGGGAAACGGCCCTGTGAAGCCCGGCAACCCGCTTGTCCTGTACAGAAAGGGTGCCAATTCCGGCGGATAGATGCATTCCGCAAGATGAGGGGAGGCTGTGAGAACGCTGACCCCTGAAATGCAGGGGTTTTTTTGTGCCCTCTTCTGGCATAGAAGAGAATAGAATGCTATCTCCATGGGTATGTGTGGTTTTTGTCATTTTTATTGAAGCGAAAGGACTGTAGTGATGATCAGTTTTATGCGCAATCCCAAAACATTTTTCACCAGTGAATCGGTGACGGAAGGGCACCCGGATAAGATCTGTGATCAGATCTCTGATGCGGTGCTGGATGCGATTCTGGCGCAGGATATAAATGCGCGTGTGGCCTGCGAGACAGCGACAACGACGGGACTGGTGCTGGTCGCAGGTGAGATCACGACATCGGCCTGGGTGGATATTCCTGCCGTTGTGCGTAAGACAATCGAGCAGGTTGGGTATACGAATGCGGACTATGGCTTCGATTATCGCACTTGCGGCGTTGTGACCTCGATTGGACAGCAGTCGCCGGATATCGATATGGGTGTGAGTCAGTCGTTGGAGGCGCGTGATGATGCGACGCGCTTAAGCGATGATGAGTTGGAGCGTATCGGGGCAGGCGACCAGGGTATGATGATTGGTTTTGCCTGCAATGAGACGCCTGAATATATGCCGATGCCGATCAGCCTGGCGCATCAATTGACGCGGCAGTTATCGCAGGTACGCCGTAGGTCGTGGGGTGGCAGCGGTCCGATGACGTATCTGCGGCCCGATGGGAAGAGCCAGGTGACGGTGCAGTATGAGAACGGCAGACCTGTGCGCGTGGACACGGTGCTGATCTCGACGCAACATGCCGAGTACGTAGATCGTGAGCAGATTCGCCAGGACGTGATCGAGCACATCATTAAGCCAGTAATTCCGGGGCATCTGCTGGATAGCGAGACGAAGATTTACGTCAACCCAACAGGGCGCTTTGTTACGGGCGGGCCGATGGGTGACGCTGGTCTGACGGGACGTAAGATCATAGTGGACACGTATGGTGGAATGGCGCGACACGGTGGTGGAGCATTCAGCGGTAAAGATCCGACCAAGGTGGACCGTTCGGCCGCCTACGCTGCCCGCCACATTGCCAAGAATATCGTCGCGGCTGGCCTGGCCGATCGCCTGGAATTGCAGGTCTCGTACGCCATTGGTGTCGCGCGTCCGCTCTCGCTCTTCGTCGAGACGTTTGGGACAGGCAAGGTCTCAGATGAGGAGATTGTACGGCTGATCAACGAGCATTTTGATCTGCGTCCGGCGGGTATTATTCAGGAATTGAACCTGCGCCGTCCGATTTATCAGCCTACTGCCGCCTTTGGACACTTTGGACGTACCGATGTTGAGTTGCCCTGGGAGGCGCTGGACAAGGTGCCGATGCTGCGCAAGGGGACGGGGGCCGCAGTTGAGGTCGAGGGCCGTGAGGCGCGTTCGTAGGGAGAGATGGGAATAGGGATGTATTCTGGTGATGAAGTCTGTGAGAGAGGGAGAGCTTTGGTTGGGGATTTGTGCCTCCATTTCATCTTAAGATGGGATGGAGGCACAGATTTTTTTGATGGAGATTTCTCAGGCTATTCTTTTGGTTGTCGCCTGTCGCTCCTCGATCAGTAAGAGAACGATTAAGGCGACTTCTATGGCTTTGTCAAAGTAACCAAGCAGGTTGAATTGTATGCCTAAGATCAGGAAGTAGGCGATGATGGTTACTGCTGCTAATGCGATGAGCAACCAGCGGATAATGCGCTGGTAAGGTCTGAGGAATGGAAGGTAGAGCGCGACTCCTAGCACGATATACGCCACGAAATTGAGAAGAAACAATGTCGAGATCGATAGTGGTATGAGTGACAGAATAGATGGACCACCTGGTGGGAATGATGCGGTCATTATACTTGTTTGTAGATGGACGACGGCTGTGATAAGTGTGAGTGCAATGATCGCAATCTGCAACCAGCCAATGCGAGGGGCTGAACGACGGCCAATGACTTCATTCATGTGCTTTTACTCCTTACTTTGTTGCAAAGATATCAACTTTCTTAAAGCGGTTCAGGAGAAATCTTTCTCCACATGTCCCCTTTTAATAAGATGATTTCTTTTTGATAAAAATCATTTTTTTCTATTGTATCTGATAGATGTAAACAAAGGTACAAACAAATGTAAAGTAACTATGAAATTTATTTATGACAGATAAGGAGTGAGAAGAGATGAAAACGCGCTTGCTTGAAAAGTACTGCTCTGCGTGTCCTCTTTCCTTTGTTTCCAGCTCGCTATCGAGTATAATATCTCTGTATGGTCATATCAGTAGAGCCGCAAGTGTAGTGAATGTGCTTTTGCGGATCGAATCGATATACGGAAAGAGAGACGCGCTATGGATTTTACACTCAACGAAGAGCAGCTAGCGATTAAAAATACATGTAGAGAGTTTGCAGAGCAGGAGATTAAGCCACGAGCCGAGGAGATGGATGCGACGGGAGAGTTTCCCTATGAGCTGATTCGGCATATGGGAGAGCTGGGACTGCTGGGGCTGCCATTTCCTGAGGAGTACGGTGGAGCGGGGGCTGATTTCCTCTCGTACTGTATCGCGCTTGAGGAGATCTCGCGAGGGGACACCTCGGTGGGAATCACGATGGAGGCGCATACCTCGCTGGGCGCGTCGCCTTTTTATCTATTTGGCACGGCTGAGCAGCGGGAGCGTTTTCTGGTGCCACTGGCGCGGGGAGAGAAGCTCTGGGCCTTTGGGCTAACCGAGCCTGAGGCGGGTTCGGACTCCGGTGGGACGCAGACACGTGCCACACTTTCTAATGGGCAATGGCATATCAACGGCTCCAAGGCATTTATCACCAACGCTGGCACCGAGATGACGGGAGGTGTGACCATTACCGCCGTCACGGGAACGCTGCCGAACGGGCGTAAGGAGATTACAAACCTGATCGTGCCGAAGGGGACGTCAGGCTATGTGATCGGGCAGCCGTACAAAAAGATGGGCTGGAAGGCCTCGGATACCCGGCCACTCAGCTTTGAGGAGTGCGCGATTCCGGGTGAGAATATGCTGGGTCAGCCGGGGGACGGCTTCAAGCAGTTTATGCAGATTCTCGATGCAGGTCGCGTTGCTATCGCCGCGCTCTGCGTTGGACTGGCGCAGGCATGTCTTGATGAGGCGCTGAATTATGCGAAACAGCGCAAGCAGTTTGGGCAACCGATAAGCAAATTTCAGGCGATCCAGTTCAAGCTGGCGGATATGGATATGGAGATCGAGCTGGCACGGCTGATGTATTATAAGGCTGCATGGCTACATATGGAGGGGAAGCCATACACCCGTGAGGCATCGATGGCGAAGCTCTTTGCCTCAGAGACGGCCAAACGTGCGGCAGATGAAGCGGTGCAGATACACGGTGGCTACGGCTTTATGGACGAATATCCGGTCTCCCGTTACTGGCGCAACGTCAAGATCAACGAGATCGGTGAGGGTACGAGCGAGGTGCAGCGCATGCTGATCGCGAAGCAACTCGGGTGTTGAGGTGATGGAGGAGTAGAGGAAAAAGAGTGCTCTCGACAGGAAAGATATCGAGAGCAAGCGTTTTTTTTGCTTTCATACAGATGTAGTTGCCATAAACATCTTTGAGGGGGGTACCAACAACACCTTTATTACCGCTTTCACTAAACATTACTCTTCTGAGTTTTTATAAAACCTCTCGGGTAGATTTGGTGGTGGATTATCAGCAGGGAAAAGAAATCCTTTCGCTGGTCGAGATAATTGTGGGTTAAGGTGACCTATAAATGAATTTACTTGTTGCTATAAGTTCCAGGGGAAGCCAGAAAAGAGGTAAGCCTTTGGGAAATGAAAGTGCAAAAGACAAGAAAATCCCTGCTGCGATGAGGATAAGTGGTAAAATCTTTTTCATGACATACCTCCTTTATGGTTTTGCGCTTTTTGAGCTTGTGGCGACGGTAACGGTCCAGCGCATGTCGTTTCCCTGACAGGTGGCGAGCGTGATAACGATATTGTCGGTTGTGAATGATTCTGTCGCGCTATAGGTAGCATCTCCTGTCTGATTGTAGACGATCTTCCAATCAGGGTCGGCATTTAGCTTTGGGAGAGGTGCGGGTGTGGATGAAGCTTTGACTGTTGGAGTTGGGGGTGTGTTGGAAATTGCTTGTTTGTGGAGGGCGTGTTTTCACTGTCGCATGCGGTGAGTAAGAGGAAGAAAGATGGATGAAAGTCGTGATTTTTCATTGTAATACTCCTGATGTATGGTTGATGATTCTGGAGATTAAGAAGTTTTTCTGGGCGTTGCGATAAATCGCGGTGTGGCAAAACATCGCGGTGTTGCGATGAAATTGGGTCCCTATTTTCGTCCAATGAATTGGGGGACGAGTGGGCGCTCGTGGAAGTGTTTGTGCTTTCTTGCGATAGACGGAAGAATTTCTCGGGCTCTATCGTCGAGTTTATATGGGGACGACAAATTGGGAGAGAAGGGGAGCGGGAGTGCGCTTTGGGGCACAGGTGGTGTTAGGAGAGAAAATGCTGCAATCGTTAGCCGCTATAACGATTGCAGTATTTTTGTTTTAGGAGGAAGAGGGATGGAGCGAGAAATTTCTGTCGCTCGAACGTTGCTACTAGTAGGGATTATCCTGCCCAAATTTTTTAGCCGATAGAAGGAATGGGTACATATGGAGATTAACAGCAACACAACACAACAGATTTCGTCTCACGAGGGAGCGATCAAGCATTTGTTAGATGGAATGCACGTAAAGTTTCCCACATTTAAGCACGAGCATCATGAAGCGGTGGTCAACGTCAATGCGGTGGATGATGAGAGACGTAGCGTGGGTGATAGGGTTGCTGATGCGGTGGCGTCCACAGTTGGAAGCTGGCCGTTTATTATTACTCAGAGCATTATTCTGGCACTATGGATTATTCTAAACTCTATTGCGTGGATATATCACTGGGACCCGTATCCTTTTATTCTGTTGAACCTCGCGCTGAGCTTTCAGGCAGCGTATGCTGCTCCGTTTGTCATGATGAGTCAGAATCGGCAGGCGGCCAAGGATCGCTTGATGGCGGAGAACGATTACAAGACCAACGTTAAGGGAGAGCAGGAGGTTTGTCACGTCATGGATCACCTGGACCATCAGGATGCGCTGATTCTGGAGATTGTGAAGCGGCTGGATGAGCAGAACAAGCGCATCGATCAGCAGCAGCAGGTGATATTACAGCTTGTGCAGCAGATGGAGAGTCAGCACGAAGGCTTTCAAGCGCAACATCAGGAGATGCTGGAATGGTTCCGGCGGAATGGGGGGCAGGGAAGTAGATGCGCTGGTTGTTGAAGGATTATACGCTTGTTCTCTCTAAAGAGTGTAAAGGCGAATAGTAACACCTTCAGCATGAATATGTTTGATGTAGTGATAATGTTTGTCCTGCCATTGCTGGGCCTGCTCGGCGAGTGATGTTGTCTTCTCGTTCAAGCAGACTACGACGAAAACACAAAAGGAAGGATTGCAACGAGCTGTACCTGGTAGTTTATCAAGTGCATCTCTTTGCCCTACTCTTCTGTGTTTTTATAGAATCTCTCGGGTAAATTTGGTGGTGGATTATCAACAGGAAAAAGAAATCCTTTCGCTGGTCGAGATAATTGAGGGTTGAGATGACCTATAAATGAATTTACCTGCTCTATCACGTCATTAAAATCGAATGGCCTTGTAATAATAGCATCAACATTTAAGTTATCTTTTGAATAAAAGCTTTTCTCGTCTATTAACGCTATAGTAAAAAGCTTCTGTATCGTTTCATCTTTTCTTATCTGTTTAAGAAGAGTAACTACATCATTGTTAGGAAATACTGCTTCGACGATAAGAAGTTCAGGCTTTGTTCTTTTAACTATATCTAAAGTCTCTGAGCCATATTGACTTCCTGCAACTTCGTATCCTACTGTGTGTAACCCTAAGCGAAACAACTTAATAATATTGATATCTGAGGCTATGACCAACACATGGAGGTTTTCTGCATCTTTTTTGTGTGTAAGTTGTTGCATAACTTTCCCTTTCTGGAATACACACATCTCCCTCTCTTCAGAGAGTAGCATATTCTTATGCATATTAGCAAGAGACAATTTTTGTCTATTTAGCTGTCTAAGATTTTTCAATTCCTGGTGAAGGAGAGCAGCGTTGTAAATTCACAACGCCGCTTTCTTGCTGTTAAGAATCATCAACACGCTACGGAAAACCTAATTACTAGGGGTAAAAGCTGTCCTCCTGACTGTCGGCAAACGTATTACCATTTGATAGGGTACCGTTTGTAAGTGAGGCGATATTTACTTGTGAAGGGGGATATGTGGTAGGGATAATTCCTGCGATATCCCCTAGGCAGAGAGCTATATAAGGAATTTGATCTTGTACCAGCACTGATGCACCAGAGCCTATTATAGGTAGGTTTCCAGCGCCATTTGGTGGACTTGAATATGTTACTCCATCACAAACAATAGAGCCTAGATAAAACTCCTGGAATAAATGAAGATTGAAGTTCTTGCTGTGATTATACTCGAAAACGAGATGTGTATGGAAGAGTTCTTACTGAAGTTACGAAATTCATTTTCTCGCCACTGAAGTCACAAACGTGTGCTCTATTACCTGCGGAGCGTGTAATCATCTCCGTTCCAGTGCAATCTCCAGCCACGCTTACGTTTAAGAGGGTAGAAGGAGGCAAATACATGCTGCTGCTGTGTGGGGGGAGGAAAGACACAACGAAACGAGTGTTGTTCGATAGGGTCAAGGCGGCAGAGAGCGGTGGTGTGTTCTACCAGGAAGAGATGGCCCTGGTGGAGGGTGACATATAATGTCCGCAGCCCCTGTGGAGAAATGTATCTGCCGAGATAGTTTTCCCACTCGGAGGGGTAGGAGTAGGCCCGTTGTTCCTGCTCGGCCTGTTGCTTTTCGACAATGTTGCTCAATAGAAAAAAGAGAATGAGGACGACAGGGATGCCGAGGGGATAGACGTACCACGGAGTTCCACTATCAATTATTTCTGCTGCGATGATGTGTATGGGCATGGAAGGTTTGGCCTCGATTCTTTGTGTTTGTTGTGCGCTCGTTGTTGCCTCTGTGAGAACAACGATAATTATTACTAGAATGTTACAGCGGTTGTGATAAGCAACCGAGCGATTTCACAAGGTATTGTGGGTATTACAACAGGTGATATTACAAGGTGTTGTGAGTATTGTAACAGGCGATGAACTGTGTTGGGCGCGATAGATGCAGTTCTTCGATTGGTTCTGCATGTTGCGACCAATCGCGGCGGACGCGATAAATCGGGTCCCTATTTTCGCCCAATGAATTGGG
>DAOUDD010000285.1:0-13364 GCA_034431765.1 Ktedonobacteraceae bacterium
AAAGCCAGATGAAAAGAGAACGTTGCCATCTTGCACGACTGCTACAGCAATGCCTGGAAGTGCTAATTGTCGGCGTGTTGTTGCTAGAGTATCGTAGAGTGATGAAATATGCGTGTTACTCACCTTGCAGTGCATGAACCACCTCTTGCCAGTTGACAGCCTCACTGTAGTGTGAAAGCAGAGCCTGTGGGAGTGCTGCAAATGGACCTGGATGGCGACGGCTTTCAGCATTGTCAACCCATACGAGACATTGATTAGTGCACCACGAACTCAGTGCAGTGTCCGCCCCTTCCTGACTTCGCTCGAGAATACCCTGCCAATCGACCTGCTGGAGAACTTTAACTGCTGTCTCCTCTAAGGATTCATCTTGTGACAGGAATGCTTTTCCCTGCAAGGTATCAAGAATGAGAAACCAATCAATATGGCGTTGAGGATCAGTGACCCAATGTCCGAAGAGGAGTGCAAATGCTTCGCGATGACGGCTTCCCAGATTGCCCTTCAAAAAATACACGTCTTTTTGTGTGAAGAACCATGCTTTCAGTGCTTTCACTTGCTTCTGCTCATCTGCTGTTTGAAGCATGAGTTCTTCCAATCGTTGTCGGGTGACATCTTCATTCATTAAAAAGGTGAAAACATCCCACGTTGGTGAGTTCATCTTGCCTTCGTGTGACTCAAATGTCTTGTTCATAAGCATATCCTTTCCGATGAACAGAGTGATCCGCACCACTCAAAACATTCCGTGCATCCTCACATGCCGCAGCGAGAATCGGAAGTGTACTATGTTGCTGTTGCCAGATGAGACTGGTAAGCATCTGAAAATGATGGGCTGGGTCCCACTCGACACCGAAGATCATTTGTCGCAAATATCCGTAGGCTGTACTTTCCTCTGTCTGTATCTGCTGTGCCCGCTCCTCACAATACTGCTTCAGGTGAAGGGTGGCTTCGTGCAATCGAAGGAAAACCGGCTCGCGCTCGTACAAGCGGTGCAAACTTTCTTGGTGCTGGTGCCCGATCACTTCTAAATACTCGCGAATGGCAGTTACCCGCTCTGCCCGCACAAACGTTGCGTCTAACTCACGAAAGCTCTGTGACGCCTTACGGGTGTTGCAGGACATGCAACTTGGGACACAGTTACTGTGTGTCGTTCCGCCTCCAAAGGAGAGCGACTGGAAGTGATCGATGGTTCCTGCCGCTATGCCACAGTAGACGCATTTATGCCCAAAGAACTCAAGCGTCCGTTGCCAATCACGTGTCGTAAGCGATCCCTCTAACCCTCGTTCTTTTGCCCGTCGGTTGCATGCTGCGACTTGTTTTGCAAGCTGTGATGCCATATCCACCTCAACATAAGAAGTCATATAACCGGAGAAACTTGCTAAAATACTATAAACTGACACAAACTGGCGTTCAACAGACGGATAGACTCCACGACTAAATGCAAACTTGCACTCGTGAGTAAAGACAAGGCGTTCAACAACCAGGAAGAAAGCAGGTCAAGGAACGCCTACGACTTTCCTTACTATTCCACTCGTTCAAAATCTATGGAACCCTCTTCCAGAAGTTCCGCAACTGGATCCTTGATCGCGTACTGAGGATACCAGTAGACGACACCGACATGCGTGATCTCTCCCTTATCGTCGGTTTCCACGTCTTCAGAAAAAATTGGGCTGTCAGTGAGGCCACCGGCTTGTTCTGGTGTCAGGAAGCTCCAACCGTTGCCGAGCTGCCAATGAACAACCTCTGCTAACTTATTGTCGGCATCCAGCTCTTGAGAGGCAGAAATCTCTTGCACATCCTCACGCGCTTCTGGAAGAAGCGTAATACGTAAATTCCCATTCTGTAAAATATCAAACTCCACATATTTTCCCGCCATATCAATCATCCTTTCAGTGTTTTATGAGATGTACTATATATTCTTAAAAAAGAGTTATCATCCTCGACGTACCCTTCTAGCACGACCACCAACACGATTACGCACATGCATTACGCTAGCAGAGCTATCAGCTACAGCGAACGCTTTATCAGCTCTTATACGACTCAAGGGCACGAGTTTTCCAGTAGTCTTTCAGTACATTCATATATTCCATCAAAAATGCTTGATCTGAGTGAAACACGTCTAAGCGGTAGATATCTTTTTCTACACCTGGGGGAGATGGAATAAGCTTGAAGCCTAAACCACGAGCAGTGTACTTTCCATAAGGAGTGTCTGATCGAGCATAAACGGTACTTATTTCAATACCACGACTTCCCCATCGATAAAACAAGTCCATCAATCCTTTTATTAAAAAGCTTCCATACCTCTTAAAGAGGCTTTCAGATTGACGTTCGATAGCAGGGTCAACGCCTAGTGTTTGTACAAAGATGTCAACGGGGCGATTAGGCTCGTAAGGTAGAATATCTTCCTCACTAATCTGACTAACACCTATTTCGCCTCTAACAAGTCTATCAATGACTCGTATAGGCAGAGGAAACATAGAAAGAAAGCCAACAATTTCACCATCAACTACCAAGACATGATAAATTTCAGGGTTTCTTAACAACCATGCTCGACGAATCTGAAGAAGTTCTTCCTCGGAGCGTTTACTAACACCAAATAAGGAAGCGTTTATACGTAGAATAGCACGAATATCATCGTCAGAAATAGCTCGACGGAATTGAGCATTCTTTGTAATAAAGCCATCTGGGCTAAATGGACGAAACCCCGAAAAGTTTCTTACTCTGTCTTTCTGAACACGGTTTTTCGCCACTTGCATAGGTAAAGTTATCATAGAAGTTTTCCCTTCATTAACACATTTTTGATATCGTTGAATAGAAACAGAAGGATTATAATTACTAAAATCCAAAAACCATACATTCTGACCAATATCAGGTCTTGGCGCGAAGAAATTTTCTCTTACAGTGTAGGCCAAAGGCGTCGCTTCAACATTCTTTTCTACTTCAGCATAGACTGAAAGAGCAGAAATACCCTTTTCACACCAATAGGATAGAACATGATCAAGCAACAGCGAGAGCGCGTCTGTAGCTTCAGGCTTGACAGCTGAGATGATAAAGTAAGAACCTGATGATTGAAGAATATCATTAGTTTGGATGTTCTGAAGAGAAAGTTCTTTCTTTAGAAGTCGCAATATCTGTTCCTCAGATAGAGGAAGTAAGCCGAGAAGTGCTATAACATCCTTCATGTTACTAGCATCGTATAGACACCAGAAGATAGGAAAAACCTGCTGCCAAGCCCACATAGTCTCCATGGGGATCGCTTCTTTATATCCAACTTGCTCGTATTGCAAGACAAATGAGTATAAAAGATTTGTTTGGTTCATCTCCTCAACCACTAATCCACGTCTGGATATGACCTTTGCAGAGTCTTCTCCCAAGTGATGTTGCTCACCTTTCCTTACATCTATTGGCAAATTACCATGAATAAAAGAGGTTACATCATTCTTCTTATAAACTCTTTTACGACCAGTACCTCTAACCCCTATCTTCCCCTCACGCACAAAACGGTAAAAAGTCGTCATAGACTTACCAGCTTCATCTACCATATCCCTCGCATCAGAATTACTAATGAAATCAACGTCATTTACCATGCTGCTATTTACTCCGGTTACAATTTATGGTACTTACTATTGAGGTATTATAACATAAAGAATTATAAGTAACAAATTTATGCCCAATAAATACTTTGTAGTGCAAGAAGTAAATTCTGATAGAAAGTACCAAATTAATTTTTAGGAACCAAATTAGTTTGACAAATGGAAAATTATAAGGTATTATAAAAGTGGCGATGCAGTAACATCTAGTGACACTAAAAGCTAGATACTACTATATTAATCGTCAATTAGTATTAATAATGGTAGGGCGATGGTAGGGTATAACAATGGAGAAGTGGCAAGGGTATGTGAAACGAGGGTACGTGTTGTAGCCAGGAGGAGTATATGGCGACAAACATCGAAACGCGCGTGGTGGACAATAAGCTGATTATCGAAGTGGATCTTTCTCAGGAGCATGGACAAACCACTACTGGAAAGTCTACCAAGATCGCCAGCTCGAATGGCGGCATGAGTGTGCCAGGGCGCGAAGACGTAAAGGTAAATCTTAACGTCTACAAGCCGAACTGCTAGCGCAAGAAAGACGCGTGGGGAACGCTCTTCTCTTTCTGGCTCGTCGTGCAAGTCGCCGGGCCAGCCAGGACTTCGGCGGGAAGTCAGGTATGTGGCGAGGGATGAAGGTGAATGGGTAATGTGGTGAAGGGTGAGAGCGAGCATATTACTTGTAGCATTGTTCTTGTAACAGCGTCACTTGTAGGTCTGTTTCGTAGTTTGGTCCCAGAGGAGATTGCCACTGCCAAGTCGTCATCTCCTCTGGCTAGCCCAATAGTATGAAACTACCAAGCCTAGATAGATAACCACAAACGGCGGCATTGGTCAATAAAACAAATGTTTCAGGCTATTGCAGTATTGTTGAAGATAAAGACGTGGAGAGGGTATTCCGAGAAGGTGCAAACAAGATTGACTCAGGAGTGTTGACTTTTGGAGACATTTCATATCAAGTCATGACGTGAGTGCCTTTGCATCGAAGGAGTGTTAAAAGTTCTATAGCATGGCCGATGTTACCAGCACCGGCCATAGAACAAGCGTCTAGGCAGTTAAAGCCAAGCTAGACACTTGCTCTCTGTAGTATCAGGGGGCAGAGTGTCCTACGTCAAGCATAGGAGGCTTGAAACGTGATGACACAGGCAATTTGTCCTATTTCAGGACGCGAGGAGCAGCACATGCTCCCTACACAAACTGGCGGAAGTGGCAATGGAAGTATTCCTACTACTCCATCCATCTCCAACTCTGGTGACGAGAACTCACCACTCGCCGCTGCAGTCGAGGCATATTTGCTTCAGCTGTGCATCGACTCTCTTCTTAACGTTACTGGTCAGTGTAACGTTTTCCTTTCTCCTCTTCGAGAACAGCGTGCTCATGTCACCCTCGACAGTTTCGGCAATGGGGGTGTATTATGAGCGATGCGGATGTCTTAGAGGGCATGCGAACAGGTTCATCAGCGAGACGATATAAGACGACTGAACGGCCAGTGCAAACAGCTCGTACAGCAGAGGTTCTTGTTGCGCGACAACGTGCGAGCCTTTCCACAGCAGCACGCCCGGCTGTAACCCGAACCTCTCAACAAGAAGTAACTACGCGTGTGCCACGTCCCACTTCACTCCCACAAGTCAAGGCAAGAACCTCGCAAGCGTATCAGCAGCCGCTACTACCTGATACTGATGCCGATGTCGAAGTGCGACAGGGGGTAAGGCGAAGTGATCGACCTGCTCCTCCAACACGGCAGCTCCCGCCGACTCAGCAATATCACCAATACCCTCATTGGCTTGCCAGTCTTGGCCTAGGCATGGTCGCTATGCTTGTTCTCTGGTTAGTGATGGTGCAGATTGGTGTATGGTGGACCAATACACTTCACGATCCAAGCTACTATACTCAAACAGCACACCTTGATACAACAATAGCAGTAACAGATGCTCAAGGTCACAAAGGACAAGTGAGAGCATTTCTCGATGCGCAGAACCGCCTTGATCTGCTTGTCCTTCCGGGCAATGATGTTAGCAAAGCTCGCGTTGTCGTAGGGCCAACACTTACTTCGATTAATCCTCGTCAGGCAACGCTCATCATTACTGCACATGGCTCTCTCGTGACTGTTACTGCTCAGGGACCATATGAGGCCAATTTCCTAAGTTTCATGCAGCCGACCTCGAAATGGTCCATTGATGTCAAATCTGGAGGGCATGCATGATAATCCAGAAACTCTTTCTTCTTGCTCTTCAAGGCAATGCATCAATGCAGTTCCTCATCGTGCTCATTCTTGTCGGGGTCATAGGCGGGTTGCTGAGTGCCCTGCTGATTTATCGGATAGACCAATATAGAGTGAGCAACCATGTGTGTACGTGGTGTGGTGACAGCCATGCATTTAGACTATGGTGTAGAAACCGTCAGGAAACGCTGTCGGGAAGTGAACATTCTCTGAGAGGAGGGATGCAGAAATGACACTCTTACTCGCTCTGGGTGGCATCTTGGGTCTGCTGCTGTTAGCAGGGGTCGCTGCGTTGCTCATTCACTTCTGTGATAGGTGGCGACGATGTGCATGGTGTCATCCTCTCCCGAACAATCTCTCTTCAAGTATCTGTTTTAAGCATGCGCGACAGATCAGACGAGCATCGGCTCGGCGGCGCGCTGCTCGGCGAAAGCGACAACTGGCAGCAACCCCATCTCTCTTCCCTAAAGAGCAGGTCGAGCTACCGACCATCCTCAACACACGCGAACATAGTGGTGTGATCCTCCCTGTCAGTGGATGGGTGAAGACGACTCTCTCTGAGGAGGTGCAGGCATGAACGCTGTTGAAGAGCTGAGCGTTGTCCGTTCAGACCCTGTATCATCTCCTCGTTGCAAGAAACATCTTGTTGGTCTATTCTGGCGTTTGGCACGACGACAAGCAACGGTTCTGGCTCTTGTTTTCTGCTTTCGCGATCAATCAGTCATCCTCCCTCGCCAATGTAGCGATGGAATCGCTGAACTTGAGGCATTGCGTCGTGCGCTCTATCGTGCCCATGATGTTCTCTTGCATCACTCCAAAGGGGAGCATGGCTTCCGCTACTTCGCCTGTGTCCAGAAACTGGCCGACCTCGACGAGCTGCTCTCAGAAGCTATTCTAACGATTGCTATGTTCGCGCCCATATCTCAGTCACTTCTGTTGCAGCGAGTCGAGCTACATGTACGCATTCGGGCACTGCTTCCCCGCCTGTATGTACTCTATCAGGAAACACTCAGTCAATTTGTGCATCTTCTCTTGAAACGAGAGGTGTGTCTATGACCGTCATGAAACGTGGAGGGTATTGGGTAACTGATAGTGCGGAAGTTCTCGAAACATTTCTTGCACACACTCGTGAGCGATACGCCGCTCTTGAGCAAGCCCTTGAACCAGTCTCGGCAGCCGTCACTGATTTGGATCGAGATTGGGAACCGCGCTGGGCCGATTGGTGGCATGCGAAAACCATAGCTCTTGCCACGCTCCGGACCGCGACACGGTCCTGCTTGCAGGTGTTTGCTCGAGAGCAGAGCAGCCATGAGTCACCCGTTGCCCTCATCGTGCCAGCCACTTCAACTGCGTATACCTCTTCCTTGATTTCTCTTGAGCGGGCAATCGAGGAGGCAGGGATTCTCGTTACTGCCTCTAGTGGTGTCTGTCAGTCATTGGAAGAGAAGCATATTCGACAACGACAGCGTGTGTTGCAAGCATTACGGGATGTGGAACGGGCCACCTGTGACGCGGTTCTTGCGGCTCGTACGAAATGGAGCCAAGCAGAGATAGTGCTTCTGCTTACTCGCGCCCCGGGAGAGAGAGTGGAGGTGCAAGGATGACCGAGGACTTTCTGCTGGAGAATTGGGTGACGGAAGACCTCGCCGCGCTCGAAGCATTTCTTGTTCAAGGCAGAGAGCACTACGCCGCTTTGGAGCAGGCCCTCGAACCACTTGCCGCAGCCGTGAAGGACCTGGAAGGCGACTGGGACACGCGAGGAGTGAGTTTCTGGACTCGCACGCTCGAAGCTGTGCTTGCCTTGCGAACCGCGACCCAAGCCGTATTACCGCTCTTTGACTCCCCTGCTTCAAGTCAGGAGCAACCATTGCCACTCCTGTTCGCCGGGGCCAACCTGATGTACACCGTGCCATTGTGGACCGTTCAGCAGACGATTGAGGAGTGCGGTCTCCTCTTGACTGCGTACATCGAGGTGAACGACTCGTACCAGGAAGAGCATCTCCGGCAGAGGCAACGGGTTCTTGGGGCACTGCGAGAGGTGGTGAAGGCCACGCGAGATGCTGTCGGTCAAGGCCGTGTTGAGTTGGAGAAGGCACCGCAGGAACAGAAGCGGTTTCGCGCGTTGAGTCGAACGCGCAAGACGAAGCACAAGACCGCTTCACCTTCAATCACGGACGCTCCCGAGCAATCGCTCTTGGAACGATACACTGCGGTTGAGCAGGCCCTCAAACCTATTGTGGTTGCTGTGACGATGCTGGAAGGTCCTGGTAAGCCGCGACGCAAGCAGACTCGTGACCTGAAAGCTGCCCTACGTACCTTCTGTGCAACGTATGCAGTGGTCAAGACGATCAACACACGTGAGACTGAGATGCTGCTTGCTCCACCAGACAACGTGGAGAGGACATGTGACGAGGCCAATGCCGTCCTCACCATATATGAGACCAGCAATGTGGACCAGGAGCAGTATTTCCGACAGCACTGGGAGCATATTCTCAATGCGTTACGTGCGGTGGTCGAGGCGACACGCAAGGCAATCGACGAAGGACGCGCCGAGTTGGACCAAGCACCACAGAAGCAATCGACGCTGTATGTGCTTCATACGGAAGGTGGTGAGCGATGAGCACTGACGAAACCAATGCATATCTGCAAGCAAAGATGCAGCAGCAAGCCCAGGTGCCAGAGCTGAGCGAAGCACCGAAAAAGACTTCAGCGTCGAAGACAACGAAGAAGGCTCAGACGCAATCGGATGAGCAACCCCAACCTATGCTCGACGTGCAGGCGTTTCGGCAAATGGTTCAGGATGTGATCTCTGCCGAACTTCAAACCCTGCATCTTGAGCAGCCACAACCGCTCGATATGCAGACACTCCGACAGGCGATGCATTCTGTGGTTCGCGCTGAGCTGCAACCCATCCAGGCCGCACTCACTCTCCTTGCCAATGCAGTTCAAGCCCAGGCCGAAGCGTTGACAGGTGAAAACGAGGAGATGGAGGAGGACGACAGTTTGCTCCCCACTGCTTCTTCTCACAACACCGATGAGGAGATGGAGGACGAGCACGAGTTCCCCGCCTATGACGAGGAGACAGAGGAAGACGAGGGAGAGGAAGACGACGACCTCATAGAGAGTCTTCCACGCCCTCCCGAACCGCCAACGCATAAACTTCGGCGACCGGAAGGCCCAGGTGTGCTTCTTCTTGGTGGAATACATCCGACGGATGGAGTGCGACGATGGGAGCCACAAGCATGAAGTGTAACGTCTTATATCTCTCTTGCCCACCGCGTTCAGCGCGTCCATTGGTTGATGAACTAATGGAGGAACTCGCGGCAGCGCACGTTCCGGCGCGTGTGCTCAAGTATGGAGCAACGACCAAAGCTCATAATGGCTTCATGCTGATCGTGTCGCCGCAAGAGTTTCCGCACACCTTTGTTGAACGTCTTCGCCAGGATGCAGAGATTACAGATTTTGTTGAATGTAGTGACGACGAACCAGGGAGAACAGCAGCAGAGACGGAGGTCGAAGCATGAACACAATACTGGGAAATGCTATTCCTACATGGCAGCAGGATGAGCAGGTGATAGAGCCACCACGTCTTCCGCACACCTTCATTTTGAAGGCCGAAGCGGTGCCACTCCTGAGTAGTGGCGATGGTCGATGGATTGCCCGCGTCTATGACACTTTGAGTGAGACGGAAGGATTGCTCATTTTTGAGGACGACACGGAGGTGGCCTACCTGACAGCAGATGAAGCGATCTCCACAACAGGCTACCTTATCCGCGAGGCGAATACCCTGCTTGCAGTATGTGATGTAACCCGTTCCGAGAGTCACGCGCGAACGGTTGACCAAGTACGAAGTCTATGGTGGGCGGAAGAGACACGCAAAGCACGAGCGATCTTAGGCTTTGAGGTGCAGCCGTCATGACAACTCTTCTTCCCGTACACGCCACGACCTACGCACAGGAACGAGTGCGACTCCTGGAGATCATCGCAACTCTCCAGGCCGAACTCGACCAGGTGAAGACTGAGCTAGCGCGGGTACGCGCCAAGGCGCAAGCGAACAATCAGAATATCTTCACACTCACGTTCATTGGAGGACAAATAGCACTTCTCGATGTGCGTGGAGCCTCAAATATCGAGGAAGCTCGCGCTCTTGCGGGTACCGCTTTCAAGAACTGTCAGTATAGAGTGGTCGATGGCGACCAAAGTGGAGGCCAGTCGGCTTACTTTTACTTGTGGTGCAGCAGTGCAGCGCAAGAAATGCAGCCACATCGCCGCTAAATACACGAAAAAGCAATCAAACCTGTGCACTTTGATTGCTTTTTCAAGATAGTAGAGAGCAAAACGTCATCGTTGACGCCTAAAAGACGAAACGATTGCAAAAAAAGCAATCAAACCTATGCACTTTGATTGCATATTCAGACATAAAGGACGCAGAATTATGATTGAAGGCACGATACTGATACCAGAAGGCATTGATCAGAACGACCAGGAGTTCGTAAAGATTGGTACACGCGGCATCGCGACGAAATCATCGTGGTTTTACCACCTTCAGAACAACCTTCCGCTCGTGTTTCGCACACAAGATGGACGGTGGCACTACATTCCTCGAATCTACACCTTACTCAATCAGCAGAAAACGGCACAAGAGCAGCTTGAGCCGATCAGCTTAGATCAGGGGAATGGCATTATCAAGTTGGCAGGCCAATCGCTGGACCATCACCTGAAAAGTATTGCCATTCCCAGCCGTATCGAGGTGGTGGAAGACCAGGTGATCCACGGCACAAAGGGGCGATCCGTGTGGCGCGTCGGGACCCCTAACGCACTGGAACCAATGCGACTCCGTATCGGTAATGATGCAACGGGAAGGAAGGCGCGAGGGTTCGCAGTAGGACGGACCAGCGAACGTTTCGAGGACCCAATGTACGCTCAACTGCTCAAAATCGCTCTTGTTCAATTGCTGAAATCATTAGGTCATGCACCCGGTGAACACACACTTGCTATCGGCTTAGCCATCCGCATTCCTGAAATTTCAGTCGATGAAACAGGGAAGCAGACGGTGGACCCCGCCGTGACGAAGGCAATTCGGCACCATATTAAAGGAACGTTTACCGTTGAGGAGACTGTCGGGAAGAAGACGACCATTTGGACGATCCACGTCCAGCGCGTGTTCCCGACGATCCAGACGGTCGGAAGCTTTTTCCTCTGGGGGTTCAACTTGCTGTGTGAACCTGCGCAAAACAAATTCCGAGGGGTACGGGTGCTTGACCTGGGAACAGGTGATTTAGGCGAGGCGATTGCACGACAAAAGCCCAATCAGCCGCTTGTGATTGAAGGTCATGTAGTGAGCGAGGGAGCCATACAGTTTGCGTCAGCCGTCAGTGAAGCGATGAAAGCGAACTTTCCCAGTACTCACACCAACATTGCAAAAGCGCAACAAGCGGTGATCGAGAATGAAGTCGAGATTGGTGGACAAGCCTATCCACTGCTTCTCCCAGAAGACCTCCGTGTCGAGAATGACGAGCACATCTCCTCTGATGAAGAGGAGGATGAGAACGAGGTGCATCCATCGCCATTGCTGCATCGACTGCAAGAGCAGCGTGCTCATGACGCGGCCTATGACCCGAATGTGGTGCTCAAAATTAATGCGGTACGACGAAGCTATCGTGATGCCGTTGAACAACTTTTGCTTGACAGCAACCCTGCTTTACAGGACCAGTCGCTCTTTTTAATCGTGACGGGAGGCACGCTCAAGAATCCTCTGTTTGCGAGTAAACTAGAGCGGCGTATCAGAACACTCAACCGCACCTATAGCGATAGCTTGACAATGCCAGTTGAGAACGACTTCAGCGTTGTGGCGAACGCGTTAGGAACGTATGTATTCACCTGCTGGCAGATCAATCGCCTCCTGATGGAACAAGCGAGCCTGTAAACAGGACGAGTGAAGAGAGGAGTCTCATGATCGAACGCAAAGAGCAGGGAGGAGGAATGTCACGCGCCTCTACAACAAAGAAGGCCCCGACTGTCGTTTCCACGGTGCCACGCACGGTACGTAAGAAAACGCCGATGGTGAAGCAACGGAAATCCGTCTCCTTCCAAATCCGAACACCTCCTGAGACAAAGGACCTTGCGGAACGTGTCGCGGATGCGTATGAGATCGGGGGACGCTCCAAGCTGGACGCTGATCTGTACAAGCGTGGCTTGTTTCTCTCGATGGCACTGCTTGGCCCAGGAGCAGACGGCCTGTACGCAGGAATGAGCGAACAGGAGTTGGCGCGTCAGCTTGCTCCTCTGTTTGACAGGCAGTACGCACTGCTTGATAGACATCAGTTGCTTGCCAGTTATGTCTATCGGGTCCTGCCGCCAGGAGGCATGGGACAACTGGCCTTTTTGCCTGCAAGCACAACAGATGCACAGACACTCCCCACGCTGCATCGTCCCAGCTCGGAGGATGAGCAGGCGCATTACAGGCTTGGCGAAGAGGCGCAAGGAACACTCGACAACTTTGCCGAGGAGATTTAGCGCGTGGCTTGCTCGCATAAGTGGTTACCGGTAACCACTCATGCGAGGATGACAGTGGAAAAGGTGTTTTTGCTTCACGCTCACGGGGGATGAATGGTTACCAGTAATCAAAGGGGCCTCCTTTGAGCAAAGATATGCCTGGCACTCACATGTGAAGGTGCTCTGAAAACAGAGCGGAAGGAGAAGGATTCATGCGTGTTATCACGATTTACAACAAAAAGGGTGGAACTGGCAAGACCAGTGTCGCGACAAATCTGGCGACGAACTTGGCGGCAGCAGGCTACCATGTTGGTCTGCTTGATGGGGACGAGCAGGCCAACGCCAGTACCTTAACGTCACCGCACCACTATGGAAAACCGACGCTGACCCATGTCGTGTGTGATGCGGTTCCCTTGCGCGATGCCATGTATCAAGCACGACGCAATCTTTGGATTGTTCCGGCAGATATGAACCTTAGTCGTGCAGTGGAGTATGTCCACGCACAACAAGACTTTGAGGTCTTGGCCGATCGTATCGAGGTGTTGCAGACGTCGCTCGGTGTACCCACGAACGACACGTGTCCCCCCTGGTGGGACCTGCAAGAAGTTCGTGTGCGCGACTTTGAGGTCCTGCCCACAACAGAAGAGGAGTTTCGGACGCCACCGGACGCACTCGACTTTCTCATTATGGATAATCCGCCGAACCCCAATGCCTTGACCACGGCGATGCTCTACGCTGCGCAAGAGGTGTTGGTGCCGGTGGAACTGGAACAATTTGCCTATCAAGGGCTGGCTCAGATGTTTGAGGATATTACGCGCAAGTTCCGTCGTCGGCAGCAGAAAATGAAAATCACAGGAATCGTGCCGATGCGGGTTGATCACCGTGGAGCACTGACGGTCGATTATCTGTCCAGTGTGTGGCGCACTTTTCCCACACTGACAGCCATGACGATCCATACGGACAAAACAGTGCCCAATGCTCAAACCTATCATAAGGTTGCCTTTGAGGAGGACCGAGCAAGCAAAAGTGCAAAAGAGTTTTTGGCACTGGCATTGTGGCTTGCA
>DAOUDD010000286.1:0-4406 GCA_034431765.1 Ktedonobacteraceae bacterium
ATGCGTCTTCTACATGAACCTTCTGAATGGTTACCGATTTTAGGCAAGAAAGCTTTTTGTAATAGAAGAAATTCAGGCGCAAGGATTTTGTGATTCAATTCGGGTTGTCCAACACTTCATTCAAGCCCTGCAAGTTCCTTCTTATTCCAAGCCAGAACTTCCGGCAGTTTCTCCCGCAGATCAATTTTCTGCCAATAACGCTGCGTAGCTGCTCTAGATCTTTCAGGAGCAGTTAACTGACAAATAGCTGATCAAACTTCATCTCATTTTCTAAAATGGCCTAACAGATAAAAAAAGTATCATCTAACCCGAACCTTTATGATCATAGTACGTGAACGAAGCGGAGAACATTTTGATGCTTGGCTCTCCGAGATAGAAACCAGCCAGATTCCTGAATTGCATCGCGTTGCACACAATCTCTTTAAAGATAAAAAAGAGGTTGTTGCAGAACTCACTCAGATCTACAGTAATGATTCCGTTGAAGCGCAAGTACACATGCTCAAATTAGTCAAACGTAGCATGTTCGGTTGTACTAAGCTTCCCCCGCTCAAGCAACGACTCCTCCAAATGCTCTAAGCCGGCCATCAATTGGTGATCCTCACGGTCCCATACCTCTCATGAAATCCATCCTCTTCCCTCCTTAGGCACTTCTCCTATTCATAAGCAAGCAGGCTTCCTAAATGCAGGGGTGAGCCGTTTTATTATTGTTCAACAGCATGCCTCGAAAAATGTCAGGGAAATGTCAGGGAAATGTCATGGTGTACCTCCTTTTTTTTAAGTACACTTCTTCTGTATCTCATTGATACAGGTTCCATTGCTATTAATATATAGTTGTTTAATTTGCAAGAAAGGAGAAGTTAATTTCTACTTCACGTTATGAATGCAGCAAGCTCTGAAAAAAGGCGAGACTTTGAGCGAAAACGTGGTTGTTGTCACGAGTACCAAAGACTCCATGACGTTCTGACATAGATTGAACTCTGTAATAGACCCTCATGGACAATTGGAACTGCATACTTGATATAGTTTGCGGAGTGTTTCCTGTGAACAGAAAGTTTCTTTCTCATCATTACATTGATGAGAAGACCAGGACGAGAAAAGGAGAATCTAAATGAAAAGGCGTCTGCTTCCACTGCTACTTCTTCCATTAGTCTTGTTTGCTCTGATTGCAACCAGCATCTCCACTAATGTTCCAACAGCTCACGCTGCCGGGTACACGTACTACTATGCCGTCGTCACAGGATCTTGTGCAGCATGTTCTGAAAAGGAGGTATCTACATTCGCAGTTGGCCCTGGAACGGGTGGAAATATAACTGAAAGCTGGACGGATTCTAATTCTTGGGGTGCAAATGTTGGGATTAGTGAGAAAGCAGTAAGTCTAGCCGTAAATTTTGATGTATCGCGTTCCTACTCGCTCAGCAAAGGTTGCTTTACTAACGTCAACGATACTAGTCATATACAGTACTTACAGTGGTGGGATTACTTTAACGAGAGCTATTTCGACGTTTATTTACACACTCCTAATGGCACTCAGTACGCAGGTTCAGGGTGGGCAGATCAATATTCTTACTCTGGATGTGATTTCATCGCCTAAGTAATGATCTATTTTCTTGTAAGAAATAGATCATTACAGAGGTAGAGCCAGGAATTGCAAAAATTTATCATGGAGGTGCTTATGATAAATTCTTGCAGTGATCCTGGCCCTACCTCATGTAGGACTCGACTTTGTCGCTTTTCTTATTGCTGGCTATTACGGGGAAACTCCCCAAATAGGGAGATCTGCGGACCTGAATACGCGCGCAAGCAGGACGCGTGATGTACAGGAATCAATTGTTGGGCTATTGAGTGTCAGTGAAATGGGTGCTGCTTTGCCGCTCATCTCTTGCGCTATCTACTCTACTCTTGCCGGGCAGGCGAGAAGATAGTCATCTGGCAACACGGAAGATAGCACTATTCCTTACAGACAATGTAATACTTGCTTGTTTGAATGGTGTCAGTATGCTCTGCTCCCAGTACATGCACACGAATGTCCAATGCTCGTTGAAACAGGGGTTCTGCTTGCGTGTATCTTTCCTGTTTCAAGTAGAGTACTGCAAGGTCATGAAGGCTTTGAGCAATCAAAGGATGCCCAGCTCCGAGTTTCTGCTCACGAATAGCAAGGGCACGCTCAAAGAGTGGTTCTGCCTCGGTGAACCTGCCCTGCTCTCGGTAGAGCAACGCCACACCGCTCAGGCTTTGAACTGTCGAAAGATGCTCAGAACCCAGCACGCGTTCACGGATCGTAAGGGCATGTAAGAAAAGAGGTTCCGCCTCAGTGAACTTTCCCTGTTTTCGATACAGAACAGCGAGGTGATTAAGGGTGGAAATAGTATGCGGATGCTCTGCCCCAAGTTTCTGCTCACGAATAGCAAGAGCACGCTCAAAGAGTGGTTCCGCCTCGGTGAACCTGCCCTGATCCAGGTAGAGCAACGCTAAGTTACTCAGGCTTAGGGCCGTTTGAGGATGTTCAGAACCCAGGATACGCTCACGGATAGCAAGGGCACGTAAGAAAAGGGATTCTGCTTCGCTATACTTGCCCCTTTCGCGATAGAGCAAAGCCAAATTGCAAAGCGTTTCTGCCACACGAGAATGCTCAGGTCCTACCCCTTGTACCGCAATATCTAAGGAACGCAAGAAAAGAGGCTCCGCTTCGCTATACTTAGCTTGATTGTAGTAGAGCAATGCAAGGTCGTTGATTGCTTCTGCTATACGGAGATGGTCAGTATCTTCAATCTGCTCATAGAGAGCCGTCGCTTTTCGGAGTGGTCCCTCAGCTTGTTGATAGAAACTATGAAGCAAGAAGTACACTCCCACTTGATGGAGCAGACGTGCTGCTTCTGGGAAGGTAAATTGCCAGCGTATTATGTGGTCTACACATACTTGCGCGTGTGAGAGATAATATTGAGAGCGTGGCAAGAAAGAGGCATCTTGAATATCAGGAAACGTGTGATTGACCGCCTTTACGGTTCGCTCTACCCATTGGCGTCGCGTGTTCTCATCCATCTTGTCGATGAGAACGGTTTGCACTAAGCGATGCATGGCGAGGGTTTTCGTCTCGGAGTGACGATGGAGCAGGGAGTATCGACGCAAGGTTGCCAGTACATCGTCCAAGATAAATGGATCGAGTGCCACTTGTTGGAGCATTGGACCAAGTTCGACAGCTCCCTCAGTGATAATCTCCTCTGGGATAGCATCAGCAGCTAAAAAAGCGCACAGATGTAAGAGATCAGCGGCAGCAGAATGAGTTTCGTGCAACTTCTCGAAGCACAGCGAGAATGTCACGTTGACCGAGTCGGGATGCTCTGTGCTAACATCTCCTCGACGATGTAACAATCGTGCCCCCTCACTCTGGAAGCGTGCTATATAGTCCGAAACACGACATCCCGTCTCCTCAATATAAGCTCCCGCCTGATCGAGGGCAAGGGGGAGACCGCCAAGCATCCTTGAGAGGTCTCTTGCTTGTACAAATAGTGGTGTCGAGGGTTCTTGAGGGCAAGTATCGTCCGCAAGAAGCTTGGCTCGACGCAGGAGCAATAATGCGCCTTCATCGCCGTCCATCTCTGGCAGGTCGATGCGTTGAGCCATTGACCCCGTTGATTGTGAACGGGTGGTGAGTAGGACGTAACCATTGCTGTGTAAAGGAAGGAAATCAACTAATGTTGCCAAGTCTTCGACGTTATCGAAAATCAACAACCAGTTTGTATGCTCGTTGAACCAGCATTTTACAGATGTGACGCTGCGTGTCTGATCCTGTTCGTCCATCTTTACAAGACCGAGTTGGACTGCGAGTACGCTAAAAGTAGTATTTATACTCTCATAAGTCTCGGCATTAATCCAAAAGACAGCAGTATAGTCGTGACCGAAGCGGTAAGCGTATTCTACAGCGGTCTGTGTTTTGCCAATTCCACCTAATCCACTTATTGCTAACACATGAGCCAAGGATGCTGTTTTACCGGAGTGGAAGGATGTGTGCAACTTCGAGAGAATAGATTCACGACCTGTAAAGAAAGGATTGCGTCGAAAGGGAACAGTCCAAAGAGATGAAGAGGTGGGAGAACTATTCTCTATCACGGAGAACAGTTCAAATAAGCTTTCACTACTCACCTGAAAGATGTGACAGAGTTGTTGTCGATAGTGAGAATGAGGTACTGCTTTATCGTGTTCCCAGCGATTGATGCTTCGGGCAGTTGTTCCAATTGCCTGGGCGACCTCTTCTTGTGACAAATGAAGACGAAGCCGTTCTCGAACGAGGCGTTGCCCTAAACTTAACGGTGAGGTGAAAGACATACTGTATCCTTTCACTACTCTTTCCGACAAATACAGAAAAAGATCTTCTACTGTTACGCTAGTGAAAGTATATCTCATAGAGA
>DAOUDD010000287.1:0-6488 GCA_034431765.1 Ktedonobacteraceae bacterium
GAGATACAGCGAGGCGGCATGCGTATGCATGCCGCCTCGCTGTATCTCAACCACTTTTCTTTCACGCGATCTGCTTTCCGCACAGGCTACAAAAGCGTTGGTTGGCCTGTTCTCGTCCGCAATGTGGACAGAGTGTCAGGTAACTTCCATTTCGCCTGGCTGATGAGGATGATGGAGTACCTGTTGGAGACCCACTTTTCCTCTCTACTGAGTCCGTCTCTGTTTCCTCTGCGACGAAGGTTTCGCTCTGTTGGGTTCCAGATCCGTTTTTGCCCTCTCCAGCAACCTCTGTCTCCCCATACTCATTGGGACTGTCACCGCGTTCGTTTGCAGGCGGCGAACCATTTCTTCCATTCCGCGCCGCTAGATGTGGATACCGCCCTTCGACTATATCCTTGTACTCAGCGCTCTCGTACCAGTTCACGCTCTCACGCGCGCGCACGATAATCAAGGGATGGCTCACTGCACTCACCATCAGCAGCTTATACATTCTATCAAGCAAGCGCGCATCAACCTCTTCATACAGATCGGCCTGTTTCAGGAACTCCTGCGCGTCCATCTGATCCCGTTGGAAGAGCGTACCGCCAGCCAGCTTCATCATCAACGAGAGCATTACTTGCGAGTCCTGAACCACCAGCGCGGCAGCCCTGTCAGCCGTAAACTCCGATTTACGGTCCCACTCCAACAACGATGCTTCAATTGAACGGAGAATGATGCGCCCAACTCCCAGTGTCATCTCTCCAACAATAACCAGGAGCAGGCTGATACAGCGTGCCATCGTTTTGTACAGCACATGTCCCGACTTGATATGCCCAAGCTCGTGCGCAATGACTGCCAGTATCTCATCTTGTGTCATCAAGTCAATCAGGCCGGTTGTGACAACGATATAGGGGTGCTCATGCCCACTTGTGTAGGCATTGGGAACTGGATGTTGCGCGACGTACAGCTCTGGCTGTGCCACATCGAGAATCTCACATGCTTCCTGCAAAGAAGTATAGAGCTGTGGGCATTGTGTCGGGGTGACACGTACTGTCTGGGCAACATTTTGGATATAGGCCACGCGCTCAGGGAAGAGTTCAAGAAATTTGCGGATCAGAATATCTAATCCCGGAATGCGCTGGAGTGCGCCAAGGGCGGCCCGATCATAGGGATGTTGGAGCGCAATCGGGTCGAGCTCAGGAAAACGTGACCGCACCCTTGGCTCAGAGGTGGACATACAAAAACTCCTTCTAGGACCTGCGACTCTGGCACCTATAGCTCAAACTCAACCGTCACACGCGGAAGCCGCAGTTGTGCCGCCGAGTGTGCCCAGAGCCGAATCGCTTGCGCCACGATCTCATTATCTCGTGGTTGATGCAGCTTATCATGTTGGACAAATCGCCTGGTCGTGACCTGTACACGCCATACGCCATTCATACGCTTGAGACCCGCTGGAGTTGCAACCCGTAGGAGGGAGGCAACACGCGGGGATTGACGATTGATAATGAGAAGAATATCTGACCAATGCTCATACATTAGAGATAAAAATTGCTCGGAAAACTCGTCGTTCCGTGCTCGCGGCTGCTTCTGCTCCACAAAGCGCCTCCTCCTTCAACTCAAGGTTACGCCCTGCAGATAAGTATATCACACGCTGCGATACTTATCGGGTTTTGACAGGGTGCATCCCTATGTGTCTTCCCTGCGTACCAATCCTTGTTGCCAGGCAAGCACTGCGGCCTGACGCGTTTCACCTGTCGCGTCGCCTCTACACCGCCGATGCCTGGCATCACGAGGTCCATGAGAACGATGTCGGGAACAAGTTCAGCCACTACGCTAGCGCAGTGAACGGAAAAGCATGCGCATCTCTTGCATTCCCGCCGGGTCCATGCCGTTCGTCGGCTCATCCAGAATCAAAAGGTCGGGCTTGTTGAGCAAGGCGAGCGCCAGGCCGAGACGTTGTTTCATGCCTGTTGAGAACTTGCGTGCAGGACGGATTGCCCGTCGCCTGCAATCCTACCAGTTCCAGGACCTCGTCAATCCTCTTTGCGGGCACTTCAGGGTAGAGATAAGACAATGCCTTTCTTGCAACTATGCAAAGGATACCCTATGAACATGTCTTTTTTTAGACGCTTAAAGCTGTATTGGCATACGTCTGGAGATGTATTTCATGTGAGTCGGAGGGGACTCTATCCATGTCATCTGGTTGCTCTAGGAAACAACCCTTGCCTTATCCTAATACCAATCAGCAGAACCGCCAGCCCTACTACATCCCAGACGATTTCATAGGGAAGGTCGTTTTTGCAGATACCGAGAAATGTATCTTGCCGACTGGTGGGCGCGAGGCAGACTAGTTCATTCACCAGATGTAGATGCAATAGCGCATGCTGAATGATACCATCATAGAAATTGAAGCCTCCCGCACCGATCAATATACCTGCCAGGAGCGCACGCTGCCCGATCTCATTCCAACTTGCCCGCCTCTGCCATAGTCGCAGTGTTCCCCACAGTAGTAATAACGTGCTGAACGCATGAAAGAGGCCATCGCTTAAAATACGTCCATGTGGATCAGTATTCCAGTAAAACGTGTGCCATTGCAGCAGTTGATGAAAAATTGTCTCGTCCAGAAAACCAATAATGCCAATACCAAGAAGAACACCAGTGAAGGTCGTGGTGCGAACTTGCTTTCGCTGTTCCGTCGTCGCGGTTGCCGCCATACAAAGGCACCTCTCTTTAGAGTAAAATTATATCTGTACTTCTTGCACGTCTTCCATGCACAGAAAGTTCTAACGTATCCTTGCCTAATGAGGGACCAAGTATCTATGAGTATAGTAGGTAGGTAGTATGAAACGTCTTCTCCCAGCATTATCGATCTGGGTCTTTATCACCATGTCCATTACGTTGCTCTTGCGCATGGTCTGCACCTTCCTTTCCCTCCCGCAGCCCCCACAACTCAATCTCCTGGTTGCTCTAGTCTATCTTGCTGGCAGTATAGTGGGAGGCAGTTGGGGTATATCCTCTCTTCGTAGGAAGAAGCTCGCACTCAAACAGCTTGTGCTCGTTGCTGGTGCGCTTGCAGTCTGTGTCTTCTTCTTTCTGTTGGGCGTGCTTTTCGGGCTACGTGGTGTTTAGGCTGCTGTTTGACTATCGTTGCCTTTCCAGTAACAGATTGCCAATGGGGCAGTCGTAGATATGTCCACTCCTGCGCCTCTGAGCTTGCTGACTCTCTTGCACCAGTGCAAAAAAACCGCACGATCTGCTGTAGCTAACACATGGTAGAACATATGCCATCTCAACTATTAATATCATTTATTGCCTCGACCATTGATAACATTTGTTGACAAAAGTACTTATGAATGTTACTATTGTCTTGATTAAGGAGGAGATTGAAGGATAAGTAGAGTTTTTCCTTGTACAGGTATTCGACCAGGAAGAGATCCAAGGATCAGTGATCGAGAAGAATGCGCATTACTTGAGAAAACAAAGATTGAAGCGGATGAAGCTTTTGCGATAGCACGCGTGTTCCGCTGAGTCCCTACGAAGAGCATATTCTCTCCTGTAGATCATGACAATCTACAGTATCTATAAACATAGACGGTAGTACAGAGATGTGCTACAAGAGAAGGAGAAAGATCATATGGCCCAAGAGAATCGTTTTCTTCCTGCTTCCCTTTCCCGACGCCGTTTTCTTCAGTACACAGGTTCCCTCACACTTAGTTCATCTCTTCTAGCTGCCTGTGCGGGGACAGGTGGTGGCAGCAGTAGTACCGCGAACAGTGGCGGTAGTACACCTTCACTTACACAATGGTATCATCAATATGGTGAAAAAGGTACTCATGAAGCTGTGCTGAAATATGCAAAAGATTATACGAAGGCAAAAGTAACGGTGAGCTGGGTGCCCGGTACAGGAAATGAATATCCAGACAAAGTACGCGCCGCTTTGCTAGGCTCAAAGGCTCCCGATGTCTTTGAGTTACCGAGTATCTCTGTTGACCAGGTCAAAGCCGGGTTGCTTGAGCCACTGGATGATCTGATTGCAGATGTGAAGAGCGACTTCAATCCCGCCTCACTCGCACCTTTCACGGTGAATGGTAAAGTCTATGGTATTAAGATGATCAACGATCTGACTTTTGTATACTATCGCAAGAGCATGTTCCAGCAAGCGAGTCTTGAAATTCCAAAGACTGTAGATGACCTGATCGCAGCTGCGAAGAAGTTGACAAACGGAAACCGTAAGGGTATCTACATAGGCCCTGATGGTGGCGTAGATGCATTAAATCAGATCGCTGGCTGGTCATCTGGGGGCGATTTCCTTACTACGGACAACAAAGTCGTCTTCAACACAGATCGCATGGCAGCCGCCTACGAGAAAATCTATGAGTTGAATGCGTCTGGCGGTGTGCTACCTGATGCGCCTACTTTCTGGTGGGACTCCTCTTCGTTCCAACAGGGAACGGTGGCGATGCAGTGGTGCGGCTTATGGGCCATGCCTCTCATCCGAGCCAGTCAGGTTGGGGATGACTTTGGTATCTTCCCGTATCCCGCTCTCGATGCTCAGAGTAAGCCTGCTACTGTCAATGGCGGCTGGGCACAAATCGTGAACGCAAAGAGCCCAAATAAGCAGGCAGCCAAAGATTATGTGAAGGAGTTGTGGATCACCAACACTCAGGTTCAGACCGATTGGAATGTTGCGTATGGTTTCCACGTCCCACCACGCACTAGCACCTCTGCTCAAACAACGAAGCTCAAGAACCCTCCTGCTTCTGAAGCTGTAGAAATCTTGAATAACTATGGTCATGCTACACCACCATATTGGAATGCAGCTATGGATACCGCACTGCGAACCGCTGTTAGTAACATCGTTAAGGGTAGCAAAAACGGGCGTGCTGAATTGGACGCAGCGGCGGAAAAAGCCAATGCTGAACTGCAGAAAGAACTTTAGTCTCAGCCGTCTTCATAGATGAAAGTGCTCAGAACTAGCTCTATGCATTCTGGCCTTTCCAGCGTATGGTAGAAGGAACTGTTGTTTACAGCGGTTCCTTCTCATCCTATGTACTTATTCTACTTTGTCTGTCCAGATATGCTGTGCAGCTTTTCTGGACAGTACTGGCAGAGGCACACAACGATGCTTAGACGGATTTTGAAAAGGATGAACCAATGAAATCCCTTAGTACTCCTCGGATGGCAGAGGTGCAGCCTTCAAAGAGACAGCTAGAAGGTGCACAAAGAAGAACACGGCAAAAAGAACAGAAAACAACCCTGGCTTTCTGGGGGTTTGTCGGGCCGCTCATTCTCGGTCTTGTAGCGTTTTTCTACATTCCCATTATTTGGGGCTTTATCCTCAGTTTCGCTGATGCTCGTGCAACCGTAACTCCAACGAGATTTGTAGGCTTCCAGAACTATATCACGATGCTCAACGATCCTGAGTTTACTCACTCTCTCGTGACGTTTATTATCTTCGCTATCTTCGTTGTACCGCTCACTTTTGTTTGCTCATTGGGATTGGCTCTGCTTGTGAATCGAGCTAAAGTGGCTCAGGCGTTCTTCCGCTCGGTCTTCTTTTTGCCAACGGCCTGCTCCTACGTTCTGGCCTCACTTGTCTGGAAGATGATCATTTTTAACGGCTCATCCTACGGACTTGCTAATAGCTTGCGCCACGCCTTTGGTCTCGCTCCGATCTCCTGGATATCTAGCCCGAATCCTCCCTGGTACTGGTTCGTTCTGGTGACTGTCCGTCTCTGGCTACAGCTGGGTCTCTACATGATTATCTTTATCGCTGGGCTACAGGATATCCCACGTGAATTGTATGAGGCGGCTTATGTGGATGGAGCCCACAAAGGGTGGCAGACCTTCTGGGCTATTACGTTCCCACTTCTCCGTAACGCTTCAGTTTCAGTCCTGCTTCTGAATGTGATTGCGGCTCTACAAGCTTTTGATGAATTCTTCAATATCATGACTGGAGGCAATGCTGTCCTGGCACGTCCCCCGCTCGCTTATATCTATAGTGTCGCCTTGACTGGTCAGAACTATGGCACTGGTGCGGCTGGAGCAATGATTCTGACGCTGCTCATTGTCGTCTTCAGCCTGATTCAGGGGCGCTTCCTGGGCTTCGGCAACCGTGATTAGGTGAGCTGTTCCTTCTCTGTTCCGTTGCTATATGAGAGGATACCAATGCTGCTTATCCAAGAAATAGGGGCGCACAGTTCTGGGTTTTTTGGATAAGATTTAGTAGATACAAAAGGAAAAATGCCATGGCAACACTTGCTTCTCGATCACCGCGCGGTACGTCAGCACGTCGTGTGGCTCCATCTCTCGGTTCGACGGTAAGCAACGTTCTGCGTTATGCACTCTTGATTCTTCTGGCACTACTATTCTTGCTACCTTTCTACCTCATTGTGAGAAACGGTCTGGCGACTGATGCCGAGATTACATCTCCAAACTGGACGTTCTTCCCCAGCGCCCTTCATTTCGAGAATCTTGGAGAACTGTTTTCCGATCCTGATGTACCGTTT
>DAOUDD010000288.1:0-14884 GCA_034431765.1 Ktedonobacteraceae bacterium
TCTACTCTACCGCATGAAAGTACGAGCACGTTGCAGAGGTGCTCTAAGGACGGCATTATACACTACTCACCCTCGAAGGGCAAGAGGGAGGTTTCGAGCTTGCATATGTATTCGTATGCTGTGTTTCAACCCTCCTCGCATCGCTGAAAACGTCAGGAACTGAAAGTTAAGATGGCAGAATTGCTGTCAGGCTGTTGAGCACTCCTCTAAGTAAGCCCTTCACCTGCATCACTATCTGGCATTTCTTGTTCAAGCAGTTGAAACAGCGCATCCAGATCGCCCCCTGTATACATCTCTGATAAAAGCACCAGATAATTAGCTATCACCTGTTGTGTATGGGGATGTTCCTCACCCAACTGCCGTACAACGATTGTCACAGCCCGTTGTAACAACGGCTCTGCTTCCTGGTACCTCCCCTGGCTCTCGTACAATCCTGCCAGGTTGTTCAGGCTCGCTGCCGTGTCAGGATGCTCCCCTCCTAATTGCTCCTGCCTGATCTTGAGCGCTCGCTGCAACAACGGCTCCGCTTCCTTATAACGACCTTGATACAAGGTACGTAAGCCAGCAAGAGTAAAAAGCCCTGTTGCCCTACCCTGCTGATCTTCCGTCAAGCCATCTACAACAAGCCAAAGGCGAACGTGCGGGAGCCAGAGAGCTAACACACTCCTATCATAAGGATCAATTTGCTCAAAAAGTGCTGTCAGTGCCATCAACAATCGATCTCGCCAGCGAGCAACGATTTCAGCAGAATCAGCAGGAGCGTCTTGTGATGAGAGACATTCCTGAGCAAACGTATGCACCAGCGGATGACTCACGACATACTCCTGCTCGGGGCGACGCAGCAGGCTGAGATTGACGAGCGCACCCAACCCGTGCCGAACAGTTCGCTCGGGAAGTTGCAGGACATCTTGTACCAATTCCAATGGAAAGGGGGCTGGAGCTAACAGGCCCAACAGTTTCACGATGTCCTGCTCATTGACGGTGAGAGAGGCGTAGCTGCGCTGCAACAGCACGCGCACACTCTTAGTCCGACGCTCGCCATGATGCAATGCCTGTAGCCCTTCCTCCTCAAACCACTTCAGGTAGTCTGCAACATTTTCCTTATGCGAAGAGAGGTAGCCACCAATGATTTGTAGCGCCAGAGGATAACCACCAGTATGTTGCACCAGACGTTGTGTACACCCATAATCCTTTGTCTGTTGGTCAGCAAGGCGCTGCAAGAGCATAATGCCCTGCTCAGGTGCAAGCAGGTCAAGCTCCCGCCGATAGGCCGGATTCGGGGCATCGGAGCGACGACGAGAAAGCAATAATACTATATGCCTTCCATGTAGTTCCCATAACGGCGCTGCATCAGCGAGGGCTTCCACCCCATCAAAGACCAGGATAGCACGTCGGCGGCTCAGTGCACGTAGCGCTGCACGGCGTGGATCGGAAGCAGGGTCTTCCTGACAGGTGAGAGCCAGTTCCTCAAATGCAACATCAAGCGAGGGATTCGGATAGAAAGAATAGTAGAAGATGCCGCCAGGAAAGCGCGTCAACCAATTCGCTTGCTCAACAAACTTAGCAAGAGCCTGAGCGGCCAGAGCCGTCTTGCCTATACCACCTGGACCACACAGCGCAAGAATCTTAGCCTCATCATCCTGCAATTGCTCAAGCAGCCAGGCAAGATCTTCATCTCGCCCAACAAACTCCTGTGCTCGCAGCGGCAACATCACCGGCGGCTTCCACGGTTCGCTTGGAGCTTGCTGCGTGATGTATTGATTACCCGTAATATTGGTCGTGAATGCATTACCAGACATGGAAACAGCGCTCTTCTCCACGTTTCCTAAATGCTGGGACGGCTGCTCTGCCTCGGGCATCTCCATATCGTCCTCCTCACCTACGGCTTTAGATGCTGATCACCCTGGATATTGTAGGTGGTCGCATTGCCATACTGAGAAACCGCGCTGTTCTGCACCGAATGCATGATCTGGGCACCGGATGGGGTCTGCTGAATGTGCTGCAAGAGCGCCTGAGCCAGTTGGAGCAGCTCACTATCATGAGATAGCTCTGTCGCCGTGATCTCCTCCACCAACACAGCCTGCCGCGCCTGCGAGGTAGGCGCAGCCTCCAACTCGCTCAAAGCCTGCGGCACTTTAGGATGCGTACCACGAATTTTCTCCAACAGCCGCGTTTTCAACTTATTATAGCCAGACACAATTGAAGCTTTCGTCGCATCAGTAACACTATTGGTCACACCAGCGCCAACGGCAGCGATCAGCGCAAGACTCACAGGGTCCATATGCACATCCTTTCTCTAGAGCGAGAAATCGGTAGATACGTGAGACAAATTCTCTACACAACTTGAAAATTATACAAGACATCGAGAGGCAACTATGCCAGTACAGTCATGAATATAGACATAGCCATATAGATGAACGTCTGGGAAGAGCAAATTTAACACAGTGAGTAAAATATGTAAAGGAGTTATGATATATTCGCCTGATCTTGTTTTAGATGGAAGGGTCTATGTTTCAGGTTCATCAACATGCTTCTGGCCGACAAGAGCTATCACCTTTTGTATCAGATAGATCAGCAATATCAAGAGGATGGTATCATTATGAAACTCATCTCCTGGAATGTGAATGCTCGTGTGAAAGATGGGCTGAAGCAAGTAAGAGCGCTGGCCCAACAAGCACCACACCTGGTAGCGCTTCAGGATGTCAGAGTGACTGCTGTGAAGCAGTACGAACAGGCTTTTGCTGAAATTGGTCTGCCCTACGTTCTCCATACCTTGCAAGACACTTTTCCTGAACCAACACCTACAGGTGTTCTCATTGCGAGTTGCTTCAGGCTTGAGCGCCTGCCACTTCTTCCACCTTCGGCGCTCTGGCCAGAAGGGCAGTGGTCTCCTGATCAAGCACTCATGCTGAAACACTGGTCCAGGCGCACACTGTTTGTCACTGTTCACAGTCTTTGGGGGCCGATAGGCCTTTACAACACCTATATCACTCCCGCAAGTCACGAGGAGAACTTGCCCACAGGCCGGAGAAGATATCCATGGATCAAATGGGATCTGCTTTCTGGCGTCTATCATGCACTTGCCATTCCTACCGATCAGCTTCGTATTCTGTGCGGCGACTTCAATACTCCTCGGAAAGAGAAGCCTACCGGGGAGATTATCACCTGGGGATATGATTATAACAAGGCAAAGGACGCGTATCGGCTGACCCGACTAGATCAAGACAGGGCTGAACGCCGCGTACTCCAGGGCCTTGCCACGTACAATTTGCCTGATGCGTATCGGCTCTTGCACGGATATGCAAATGAACAAGGAGCAAAGGGAAGCAGTTGGAAAAACTACCGTTATGATCATATCTTTGCCTCTCAAGCCTTAGCAGCCCAAAGCGTTACCTACCTGGACACGCTGTACAGTCAGGGATTGAGTGATCATGTGCCTATTGAAGCCGTTTTTGCTCCCCAGGCCTCGCTTCAACAAAGCAAATGTACCCATCAGTGTGTTCAGAATCGCACATAAATTCAGACAAGGCAAGGCTAGTTCTTCAACAAGAGAGGTAAAGAGGCGCGAGAGAAGGTCTGTCTCGCGCCTGGATATGTGTGTCGTTCTGTGAGGGGTGGTAATCTCTATCTTACTTCTTTGATGCGCGGGATGAGTGCGCTGGCGAGAAATAAGAGAATGGCTGCCAGTGTGAAGAGGAGAAGATAACTGTGGAAAGTGCTGATCATAATGCCAATTAATGCCGGCGCTAGCACCTGTGGTATCGTTGCGGCAATATTGATGACACCCATATCTTTGCCGCGATTTTGAGCAGATGGCAGGACCTGTATGACCAGGGCGAGATCAACTGCAACATAGATGCCATACCCCAGCCCCAGCACTGCTGCCGCGAACTGCACCATCGGCCACGATGGAAAGAAGGCAAGTATGAGTAGCGCGATGCCCATCGTACAGCCCGCACCCATGACAAAAATTTTCCGCCGCTGTGATCTATCCGAAAGAATACCGCTCCCTATCGAAGCGACAAGAAGCAAACCTGTCGAGATAAGTTGAAAGGTAGACACACCCTGTGCCGGCTGTGGGTAGTGAACAGCATCTTGTAGGAAGAAGAAAAGATAGCTTGTGCCACAGGCATACCCAAGTATAAGCAGGAAACGTGTAAGCCAGGCCCAGCCAAAATCAGGATGTTTAACTGGATTGATCCAGAAGCCAGCGATAAAAGATACAAAGTTAAAAGGAGGTAGTGCTCCCTTTGGCAATGGCTCATCATGCATGATAAGCGAAAAGAGCAGGCCAAAGATGAGAAGGAGACCTGCAATGACGTAGTAGGACAGTTGCGGCGTTTTCAAAATTCTGCCAACAAGAACCGAACCGAGCGCGATACCAACCGGTATTGAGAGGCCAACGAATGCTGAAACCAGAGCACGCTGCCGTGCTGGAACCTGGTCAGCAATAATAGTGAACAGTCCAGCTTGCGTGATATTTGCGAAAATAGTGAAGAGAACCCAACCTGTTCCTAACCAGAGGATATTCGGTACACCGCCTAGAAATACGAGTACGAGCGCCGCACCGATAGTTCCGCCAATGATCCATGGCCGTCTGCGACCAAGGCGAAGTGTTGTACGATCACTTAACGCTCCCACAAGGGGAAAGGTGATTAACGCTGTTAGGGCACCCATCGCGGAGATCAGCGAATAGTCAGCAATTTTGTGACGAGCGTCAAGCATTGTTATCTGTGTAGGAATCATAATTTGCAGCAGAGGGAAAATACTCATCCATATGACCACTATGGTCAAGCAGTAGAGAACGAGTACACCGACGCTCAAGAATTTCGTTGGAGTCCGAAGCGCTAAAGGAATATCTGCATTCCTAGTGGTCGAGGAAGAATTGAAGTCGTCAGCAAGTTCAAAATTTGACACGGATTGGACTTCCTTTCCTGTGTAAATCCAACATCGGCGTTAAAAGTGAGCTGAGCGAGGTATGCATGAACTTGTTCTTTGACAAATTCGACGCTACAAGAGTACGTATTTTTCGTTGAAAAGCGTAACATAGCAATAGAATGTTTGTCAAGGATTAATTCTATGCTCACAAGATACTTTAAAATATCTGTATAATCTCTATACCCTTGTATAGAAGCGAAATTTTGCATATACTACGTAATAGAGAGTCGCTCTATTGCATCCTTAAGATATCGCTGAGGGGATGTAAAGAAAGGATGGGCTAGTATGCCAAAAGCGTTCCGCTTTGGAATCGTATGCAGTAAATTGGAGTCGGGTAGTCAATGGCTAGAGCACGTGCAGGAGGCGCAAGCACTCGGTTATGATAGACTATTGGCCCCCGATACCTTCTCTCCTGATCGCCCCGCTCCATTTCCCGCGCTTACTGCGGCAGCACTCAGCACCTCCCTGGATGTTGGAACATATGTATGCTGTACCGACTATCATCATCCTGTCGTCCTCGCGAAAATAGCTGCAACACTTGACACTCTCACTCCTGGACGCTTCCTACTGGGGCTGGGTCCAGGAAATTGGAAAAATAACGACTATGAAAAAGCTGGGATACACTTTGATCCTGTTGGGACGCGAGTAAGCAGGTTTGAGGAGGCTGTCCATATTATCAAATCATTACTGACCGCAGAGACGGTAAACTTTCAGGGAAAATACTTCACCATTAGTGATATGAAGGGTTTTTTACACCCTCAGCAAGCAGCGCCACGCGTGTATATTGGCGCTGGTGGTCCACGTATGCTCAAGATTGCAGGACGCGTAGCAGATATCATAGGAATTGCTCCGCTCCCACAATCGCAACAAGGCTATGGTCCATTTACTGGTGCAACAGACCTTGAGAATGCGACTGATGAGCCAACGCTTCAAAAGATAGCATGGGTACGCGAGGCAGCCGGAGAACGTTTTGCGAACATTGAACTCGCTTGCCCTGTGTTTAGAGTAGCCGTGACAGATAGGCAAGAGCAGGCAATCGAACAGTCAGCTACCTACTTGAAGCTATCCCCTGAACAGGTACGCCAGGCACTTCCTATACTTATTGGAACGACTGAGCAGATTGCAGAGCTACTCTGGGAGAGGCGCGAACGTTATGGTATCTCTTATATTATCGTGCTTGATAAGGATAGGCATGCATTTGCACCGGTTATAGCCCTTTTAAAGGACCGCGATAAAGTCCACGTATAGAAGCTACATCAGCAACAAGTAGTAAAGAAGGGCAAGGAAATTATGCAACGCAGTACTGAGCATATCCTCACAACGCATACCGGAAGTCTCCCTCGACCCTATGAACTGCGCCAGCTACTCCTGGCAAGAGAAAGTGGGCAAGCAGTGGATAAGGCGCAGTTCGACGAGCAAGTTCAACAGGCAGTATTTGCAACAACACAGCAGGAAGTTGCCACAGGCATCGATATTATCTCGGACGGAGAGATGTCAAAGCCAGGATTTACAACGTACGTGCGCTATCGCTTGACAGGGTTCGGCGGTGAGTCAGAGCCATTCACCCCACAAGATATGTTAAGGCATCCAGATCTTATGCAACAACGCGCAGGTGGTGGGAGATTTGGCACAGCTATCATGCCCCCTGCGTGCATCGGCGAGGTCAAAGTCAGCGATCCAGATGCTATCATCGCAGAGGTAGAGCAATTCAAAAAGGCGCTGCATCGGCAAGAGGGTTCTTATGAGGAAGCGTTTATGACCGCAGCCTCGCCTGGCGTACTCGTACAGAACTTAGAGAACAAGTTTTACCCTACAGAAGAAGCCTATCTCTACGCACTTGCTGACGCGATGCGCTATGAATACCAGGCAATTGTCAACGCTGGCTTTATTTTACAAGTTGATTGCCCTGATCTTGCCTCAGATCGGAAAGGAATATACGCACAAAAGGATCGTATCCACGACTTTCGTGCCATTGTTCAACGAAATATAGAGGCGCTCAACTATGCTCTCCAGGGTCTTGATCCCGAACGCGTTCGTGTTCATACCTGTCATGGGAACTGGCCTGGGCCACACGATACTGATATTGCATTGCCTCCCCTGCTGGACCTCTTGTTGACTATTTCAGCCAATGCTCTCGTTGTCGAGTTAGCGCATCCACAGCACAGGTGGGAGTGGAAGGGTTTTGCCGAGCTCATTCGCGAAAAGGGATGGCCGGAAGAGAAAATTCTCGTAGTTGGTTGTATCGATACAAAACAAAATGGTGTCGAACACCCGGAGACGGTAGCAGAGCAGATTAAGTTGTATGCTCATCTTCTTGGGAAAGAAAGAATCATTGCCGGCACTGACTGCGGCTTCGGAACATTCGCCGCCTTTTCGCCTGTTGCGCCCTCCATTGCATGGACAAAGCTCCAATCCCTGGTAGAGGGTGCGAAACTGGCTTCACAGGAACTCTGGTAGGTCGCTCCTGCCAAAGAGTTCTGCTGGCGAAGGGCGCGCCAGCCCCAGGTACAAACATCCGTGCGACCCAACACCAGGGGCGTTCTGAAAATGCCGCCTCTCTCCATAGTGATAAATCAGGTGCAGGGAGGAACGCAGAGAAAGCCGTCCACTACGCATCAAGTGAAGGGAATGTTGTCGCATAGGGGAGGGTCTCGTGCTCTTTTGTACCCTCCTCTTGGTGGGGATGTACCGTCGTGGACCAGCCTGCACCTCCACCACGGGCGACCGCGAGGGTCGCTCCCTACGCGGGATCGTGTGTTCCTCAAGGCTTACCTTGATGCGTATTGGACCACGCTTCAGAGCGTCCGTTGGGTGAGAATTTTCTCACGTCCACCAGTAATATCACATCTAATACTGCTCTTTATTTGGGGATTCTGCCTTCAAGCTCTTACTTAGATGTTTTGTATTGGAAGGTTCACTGTCGAGATAGTAACCACTAAGCTCCTCAGTAACCGAATCAAGGAATGTTCCACCCTTTGGCGAGCGAATGGGATAATGATGCCCCTTAGCGCGCTGCAAGTCTGTTACAAGTTGGCTTGTCTGTGCCTTTGCACGCTGTAAATCTGTTCCAAGTTGAGCAGCTTGCGCTCTTGCTCTCCTAAGCTCTATCTCGTTTCCACTATATCGCTGTAACCGTGCTATAAGATTATTCAGTGAGTAAGCAATTTGCCATAAGGCGTTTTCTCTTGCCAGAGGTGCTCGCACTTGAAAGTTTCCATTCGCTACCTGCACGTGCGTCTGGAGAATTTGCTGAATTCCAATATCAAGCTGTTGCTTCTGCTCAATCTCTCGTTGTTCCAGAGCCGCGATCTCCTCCGCACGGTCAGCACGCTTAATGGCTTCGCTGGCACTACGCACCCACAGGAACGTGACAACAGCTACCAGGGCATAGAGAAGGATTGGTTCGATAATGAGACCATACCGGAACTGCGCCAGGAGCTGATCAAGATCTTTTGCATGTGGTAAAAAGCTCAGGTTAGCCCAGACAAAAAGGCTGTTGAATAACGCCGAAGCGAAAACCCAACCCGCAGGCAGGAGTGAGACAGCGATCAGTTCAGGCAGTGCCAGGAGCGAAAACAAAGGGAGACTGCTTACACCTACTTTGCCTGGTACGACAAGACTAATCATCAAAGAAAGCGTCACCGACAAAACAACCAGGACACCAGCTGCCGTTACCCGCCCTCTTCTGTTGAGGAAGAGAGCTATCACGTTGATCATGAGAGAAAATGGGTGACTGATGAGAGCATAAGGATTCTTACTACCAAAAACAATACCAGGAGTGGCAACCACCCCTAAGAAAGTAATAAAGAACAAAATAATACTAGCGAGTCGCCCTCGTCGATCTATTTCTCGCGCAGCCAGGCTAGCATCTGCTTCTGGCGCTTTTGGAGCCGTCCAACTATACCACCATCCTACCAGACCCCGCGATTGCTTCGGCGCTTTGCGCGTGCTCCTACCCAACCCTGAAGTGTTCCTACTCGATCCTGATCCGTCATATTTTATATCTCTGTTGTCTATACCTTCTGACATATCTGTATGCATTCTCGTTTTCATTAGAAACCAGCCTTCTTTGTTTACCTTTGAAAGAAAAACGTCGGCAAACACCACCTTCTTAATTTGCTTACTACTACTATAAATAGCTACGCACCTTATTCGTAACAAATTGCTAAATTAGTAGCTCAAATGGGTAAAAACGAAAGTAATAGCCTATCCATTTTCGGGAGAAAAGAGGAACTACCTATAATCACAGGTAGTTCCTCTTCTACAAATTTACAAAATAGTATTACTTTTCGCTCAAATGTCTTACAACTGGAGCAAAATCTTCCATATCTTTGTCATGTACCACTATATATGAAATACCATATGCTTCGCGTCGTCTCAAGAGATCTTCGATCATCTGATCTACCGTACCTACAAGGCAGTGAGTTAACTCTAACACTTGTTCTCTGGTTACCTTGAACCTATCTGACATACGTTCAGCTACTTGTAGCCGATGATTGGTCACCACCACAGCAAAAACAGTCGTTTGTAGTTCAAGCGCGTCAAAGCGAGGACCAGCCGCTTGACGAATCCATTCCACTTTCTGTCCAGTCGCCTCTGCTACACCATCACTCATACCTTGCCACCCAACGTTGTCGCGCGCAATCGGCACAACACCAACAATATCAGCCTCCCGCGCTGCTATAGAGAGCATACGCTTCCCCCCACCACCCAGGTAAATGGGTGGATGTGGCTTCTGCACTGGTTTGGGGGTGGCACGCAGTTCGTTGATTGTATAGTGCGTGCCAGAAAAGGTAACGGACTCCTGAGTGAAGTAGCTTTTGAAGATATGTAGCGCCTCTTCTAAGCGATCGATACGAGTGCCCGCCCGGTCGAATGGGATACCTATCTGTTCATACTCGGCTCGTTGCCAACCGGCTCCTATACCAAACTCGAAGCGCCCATCGGAAAATACATCAAGAGCCGCAACTTCCTTGGCAAGAACTGCAGGATGTCTATAGTCATTACAAAATACACAACTACCAATACGCATGCTCCGTGTAGCATTTGCTACTGTCATAAGCGCAGCTATTGGAGGTAGCTCAACGGTGAAGTGATCCAGCATGAGAAACGTTGCATAGCCAAGTTCCTCTGCCCTACAAGCCTTCCTTGCCCACTCTTCACGTGACTTTGCATCCCTTGCCACCACTCCAAAACGAAAAGGACGTTGCTTGGCCACTGAGCTTTTCCTTTCTCATCACCATACGTATGATCTTACACAAAAACCAACACTGCTTGATCGCGGCTCGTGCTCCACACCTAGGTTTCCGAAGAAGCACTATCTACATGTTGGTTGAAACAGAAAGAGTGAAACATCTTGTATACGAGAAAAAGTGTACCCTTCTTAAAAGCAAAATGTCAAGGTTAAATAGGACAGATACCTATTTCCATCCTATCTGCTGCTAAACTGATAAAAATACATTATGATCTTTTCTCAATGGGAGACTAGTAACAGATACAAAAGATATTTGTTATCAATGTACTAATCAGCCGTTCTTGTAACAAGAGTGGCGTGTGGGGTCTATACAATTCACTCATTTATTAGTGACAAATGATCTATAATCAATAAAGGGATTCACAAACGAGGAGACTCATCTATGAGTACATCAGAACGTCTAGAACGTTATAGTCAAGCGTTTAAATTGGGGATATTGCTGGCAATTCTCGAATATGATGGCGCACTAGAACCCGTTGTTGAGCAAGACTATCTGGATCCAAGCCGTGCCAGGGAAACACTTTCGCGGTTTAACGAAGCAATCTACCGCATGTATAAAATGGGGAACAAGCAGACAATAGAGGATTTGCTGCTAAGCATTGGCGATGTTCCTTGCACATTAGAGGATGAGCAATACCAAGAGCTTCTTGCAGGGTACAAAACAGAATGCATTTTTCAGGTTCCTTATCCTGGCTACCTTCCACGTAAATGCAAACCTTTTTCTCCCCCTGATGACTAGAGAACAAGGTTGTTCTACAGGGAAATCACATGTCCGAGAAGATGTTCCAAAAACCTCTTCTCCTTTTAGCATGCGCAAAAATAGTTCCCTCAAAATTAGTACCAAGCATCTTTGCTCCCCGCAGATCCGCCCTACTCAGATCGGCTACTCTAAAATTGGCGTTATCAAGGTTTGCTCCTCTGAGGTCTGAGTCACTAAGATTTGCTCCATTCGCATTAGCCCTACAAAGGATTGCCATTCTCAAGTCTGTATTACTCAAATTAGCGAGGCTTAAATCGGCTTCCTTAAGGTTCGCTTGCCTGAGATCTGTATCACTTAGATTGGCGAAATGAAGGTTAACTTTGCTCAGGTCTACACCGTTAAGATTGACTTTGCTCAAATCGGACTCACTCAAATCCGGCTTTATCTGTGGATGAGCCTTTCTCCAATTATTCCAGTAGGCTATCCCTTGCTTCAGCATATTAAGATGTTGTTGATTTGCCATTACACTTCCTCTTTCTCTCCACTCCTACCTGCCATTATAGAGATAAGCAATTGAAATGTACAGAAACTTAACCTTTTTGGGGATATAACTAAACAATACTACCAACTTGTATAAATGAAACATATCTTGAAATAGAAAGAAAGCACACTATCAAATGATACCACAACAAAAAAATAAATTAGAGCAATAGATATTTTAATGTAATTAAGCGTATTTTTGAATTGGTCGATGACCTGATAGGAAATCTGGTCCTATCATTGCGTTTCCCCAATACAATATAAACCTTGCTCAAATTAAGAGCCGAAAAGTCCCGCCTGGAAATAACTTCCCTTGAGGAAGTGTCTCGCTCTATGATACGAGAAGTAAAGAGAGATAAAACTTCTCTCGCATAGGAATGTCTATTGTTCTGTGAAGGGACGCTATTTGCCAGACTATCCCTTCTATTATGAGAAGAAATGCATGAACAATCCCAACGATTTCTATAAGTCTATTATCAATGATGAGCCTTTTAATAGCTCTAGCTGACTTTATTGTTCGACGTACTCGCAAGTAACGCTATTCATGTTTAGGCCGCGCCTGAACACTCCGGTCGAAACCCAGCATGATAAGGATGCAGATAGTAATCATAGCCTCTACAAGATGCATCAGTAAGAGCGTTCCTACCGTGGCGATGCTCGTATCGGGAAACGCTGGGGGATTTCTGAATAAAATGTAGAAGTCTGGATAAAATGTGGCAAGGTACACAATAATGGCAATAATTAGAAATACCGGGATTGGATTGTGCGCATAGCGACCAACAAGCCAGAAGACGAGCGTCGCACCAATTCCGGTCGCAATCGACCAGAATGCAACTGGCCCAATTCCCATCGGAGAGAACGCGGGCGAGAGCTTATAGACACCCAATGCAATTGCACGAATGATCAGATTCACTACAAGTGAGATGACAATCGCCAGTGGCCCCACCCAAAGCAAACGTCGAAACGTAATTCGTCCTGTAAACATACTCATCCCTCCCTCTTCTATGCCTTCATTCCATTAGACATACTTTATCATATAAGCATCTCCTTACAAAAGGTAAACATAAATAAGCTCTCAAGATCAAGTTTCATCGCCACCTCTACCTTCCCCTATAGGCATGCTCTGTCTCAGCTCGTTGCTCACAGAAGCATTTGTTCCGTGGGCGACACGCACACTCGTTGTAATAGACCAGTTGCACTACCGTGTTCCAGGAAACATTCCACATTTTAAGCTCAATATCGCTCTGATGCCGCTCTTTCTTCTGGTCTCTGCGCTGCTTATAGACGGCATTGCATTATGGCGCATGCATCATAGCACAGGAATCGTTTTCCTCGCGCTGCTTGTCACAAGTATACTTTGTGCGGGCACGGCTCATGCCAATGGTGGCTCTGGGAGAAAGACGACGACAACGGCTGGCGCATACACTATAGATGTCACGCTCTCCCAGGACCCATCTGCAATCGATCAGCCACTCGATATCAGTGTTACGCCACATGATGCAACACAGCATCTTTCCGGTCAGGTCGTCGCTAAACCAGGTCTCGGAACCGATGCAGCCAACATCTATGCACACTTAAACGCGCCAGAGGGAAAGCAAGCTCCCCTGACAGGATCGTTACGCCTTCCGGTCCAGGGAGCATGGCAGATTGTCGTCGAACTGGATGGTCCACACGGACATGGAGAAGCTACTATCAATGTTGTAGCTGCCGCCCCCGGAGCTATGCCACTCTGGCTAGCCTGGTACCTTGGAGACCTGCCAGCACTCGGTCTACTGCTCTGGAGCCTGTACCAGCGCTCCTATCGCAAGAAACTGGTTTTCAGCTTTGCATAAACGCCTTTGTTCAATTATAAAACCTCTGCTATCATATGTTCGTATAGGTTAGTGATGTCAGATCCTTATAGGCAGAGGGTTGTCATCAGTACATTTCAATCAACAGAAGACTGTCCAAATTGGCTGAGACAGACGGCGCATAGGAAGTGTGCTTGCCTCGCTCCTACCCGAACATCTTCGATGATAGACACGAAATGCACTTAAACCTGGATTGCCTGACCTATATTGCAAATCAGAAAAAACAAATAAGAGAGAGGAAAGAACGTACATGGCAAAATACATCTTTTTGAACATTCCTGCACATGGACACGTGAACCCAACCCTCGCCGTTGTGCAGGAGCTTGTCGCACGCGGAGACGAAGTCCTCTACTACGTGCCAGAGGAATTTCGCCAGACCATTGAGGCGACAGGGGCAACCTTTCGCCCCTACGAGTCCATGCTCAGCAATCCCCAGATGCCAGCAGACCAGGGTCAGAATTTTGCGAACAGCATGCCATTCCGTCTGGCTAACGAAAGCGCCGCAGTACTGCCACAGGTGTTGGAGAGCATTCGTGAGGAGCAACCTGATTGCGTTCTTTACAATATGATGTGTCTATGGGGGCGCATCGCTGCTCAGTCCTTGCACATTCCCGCCGTGCTGTTACGTCCAACTTATGCACTGGGTGATCTCAGCCGTATGCCCGCGTTCCGCAATTTCATGAACGGAGCACAAATGGGTGAATTCCTTCAACGTGCCAATGCAAAGCTTGCAGAAGTGTGTCAGACTTATTCCATCCCCCCCTTCGGCATTCAAGAGCTCTTCTCAGGCTCGGAGCCGCTGACCCTGGTCTTCATTCCGCGCGAGTTCCAGCCAGGTGGCGATACACTCGACGAGCGCCTCGTCTTCGTTGGTCCCGCCATTCAGCCTCGTCCCGATACCAGCGGCTTCCCACTCGACAAACTCACAGGAAAGACAACGCTCTACATCTCGCTCGGCACCGTCTTCAACAATCAGGCCGATTTCTTCAATATGTGCTTTGAGGCATTCGAGGACAAGGACTGGCAGGTCGTGCTTGCACGCGGCAAAAAGGTCGATCCAGCTCAGTTGCATCCCACACCAGCCAATTTCCTGGTCGCCCCCTATGTGCCACAGCTCGACGTGCTTCAGCACGCCCACGCCTTTGTGACGCACAGCGGCATGAACAGCACAATGGAAAGCCTCTACTACGGCGTACCGATGGTCGCGCTCCCGCAAATGCCTGAGCAGATGATGACGGCACAGCGCATCCAGGAACTTGGTCTAGGCATCGAACTCGACAAAAACACTGTCACCGTTGAGACACTGCGCACAGCCGTTGAACGCGTCATGGACGATCCTACCTTCCGCACCAACGCCCAGGAGATGCAGCAGAAAGTACGCAACGCCGGTGGCTATAAGAAGGCCGCCGATGCCATCGAGCAGTACGTTGCAAAATAATTGAACGCGCTCTCTTTGAACGAATTCCCCTTCCGAAAGATAAATAGAAGGCCTGATCTCTCTGGAAATCAGTCCTTCATTGAATTTCGACTTACTCCGGCTACGCACTTTAGGTGAGTCAATCTGCTGCACAAATCGTTGGTCCTAACCTGGCGAGCGTTCTC
>DAOUDD010000289.1:0-9858 GCA_034431765.1 Ktedonobacteraceae bacterium
TCATGGCGTCCGCTTTGTCGGGCGGCAGGGATGTGAGTTCTCTGATCTCTTATCTTGATGCGTATTGGACCCGATTCTATCGCGTCCGATTTATCGCAAAATTATGTATTGTCGCGCGCCATAAAGTATAATGAAACTGTACAAACCGCCAGAGATTACTTATTACCGTAAAATTATATATAACCAAAATTTGTATATCGCACACCTACCACATTCATCGAGCCCTACACCTCACACAGCTCCCCTACGCGTTTCATTTACGCGTTTCGTTTCTCAGGCATGGTTCAAATCCACATCACAGATTGAACAATCGAACACCTTGAAATAAATACTGAACAGGCCCTACAAGTGGCTTCACAATTTATTTTCGCCGTTTGGATTATTCAGAATCGTCACATTGACTTACGCTTATTCCAAACCTTGTCTAAACTATCTAATGACAATTTATTCATCCCATTCCCTGGGTTTCTGAAAAGATTTTAATCATTTTTGCTGTCAAGACTCGTATCTGAACTAAACATGCTCTCGAAGCTCTTCCATACAATTCCTGTTAAGCACTATTGACAGTTTGAAAATCATATGGTAAATAGAAATAGGTCAATAAGAACTTCTGAGCAGAATTGAAGGACTTCCGCCGTTCTCTTTTTGGGGAAAAAGACTACCTATGCTCAGAATCTTTATCGACAAGAAAGCAGATCCTTGCTTTTATAGAGCAAGCATGGTATCGAAATGCTGGAGACTTGAACCCACAAAAAAGAAGATCTGCACCGTCCATTTTGTGGCATGATTTTCTTGATGGGCCAGCAGTTTCTCATGAAGATACCGCCTTTTTCCTGTAACCTGTCGTCAAGCGAAAATGTTTACTTCGAGTAGGAGTGCCAGCCTGCTCACTATATCCTACCCGGCAAGAAGAATGCAGAAACTCAGGCCTTTTCACTCTTTAATGCACGTAATACACTTGATTTACGATTAAAGAACAAATATTTTTATTGTAGACATGAATAAAGCAGAATTGTGTGTTTCCTCTTCTCAATGGAGAACATCTCTGTGGGAGATTCTACTAAAAATGGAGGAGATTCACTTTAAGAAAGGAGTTTTTCACCCGACACAACTATTTGAAGTGATGTACATAGATGAACGGTTGCCGTCAAAGTATACATCACTTATTTAGATCGCATATAGAAATATATGAATAAATAACTGCATCTTTTTTCTCTTGATTTGGCTGTAGAGAGCGTGTTTTGCCGGCCAAGCACACCCACGCCCTCTAGCATACTCAAGTACGCGCCTTTGGAGAGCACGACCATGAGATATTTCTTAGTATATCTCTTTGCCTCCATACGATCAAATTTGCTTCAAATTGTACTACAGCTTTCTCAATATGAAGGAAAATTCGCGTATGGCCCGAAAATACTCGCAGCAAAGCCCTGAACGCCTTCTATCATTACCTTCTGAAAAAAATTCTAAGGCTAACTCTACCCATGCCCTTATTCCTCTTGATACTGCTAAGCAGGTAGCCGTCTACTCGGAATGGTTGGCACAGAAGGCCGCATCATCTTCTACCCGGCAGAGAGAACAGAGTGCAGATCAGTACGTGGATGATGCTCTGAAGCCCGTCACTGTCAAGGGGCGTGAGATTAGCACGTTTGCTCCCTTTCGCTATCACCTCTCGGCCCTGCACACGCTGACACGTGCTCAACTCGTGATCCTGGCTCTCTCCGCTCTCTTTCTCCTGCTCAGCGTCATCCTCTGGGGCGTCACTCCCCTTGTGGTTCTCCTTGGTATATTGATGGTGTTGTATCTAGGCGATCTGCTTTTTACGTTTCTCTTATCAACTCAGACGCTCAATGAGTCTTCTGGCGATACTATTAGCGATAAGGTTGTCCATCGGCTGGCCGAAGCTGAGTGGCCACGCTATACGATTCTCTGTCCGCTCTACCGTGAGGTGGCGGTGGTGCCGCAGTTCGTTCGCGCGATGCAACACCTCGATTACCCAGATGACAAACTGCAGATTCTCTTCTTGACGGAGGAAGATGATGCAGAGACACGCGATGCTATCGCCAATATGAACCTCCCCTCTCACTTCTCGATAGTCACAGTTCCTGACGGTGAGCCACGCACAAAGCCACGCGCCTGTAACTACGGCCTACTTCAGGCAACAGGTGAATATATTGTCATTTATGATGCTGAGGATGTTCCCGATCCATTGCAGTTGAAGAAAGCCGTGCTCGCCTTTGCCCATCATGGACCTGAGGTTGCCTGCGTCCAGGCCAAGCTCAATTTCTATAACCCGCAGCAAAATATCTTGACACGCTGGTTCACGGCTGAGTATTCGCTTTGGTTCGATCTGACCCTGCCCGGTCTGCAGCGTGCAAAGCTGCCACTTCCGCTCGGAGGCACCTCCAATCATTTTCGCGCGGAGACACTCCGCCTGCTTGGTGCCTGGGACCCTTTCAATGTGACGGAGGATTGTGACCTGGGCCAGCGCCTCGCCCATTTTCATATGCGCACCGCTGTGCTCGATTCGACCACCTATGAAGAGGCGAACTCGCGCGTGAAAAACTGGATACGCCAGCGCTCCAGGTGGATCAAAGGTTACATGCAAACTTACCTGGTCTATATGCGCAATCCCTGGCCCTACCTGCGCCCCGGACGTTTGCGGGAGTTTCTTTCACTACAACTGGTCATTGGTGCGAAGACGGCTGTCCTCTTCCTCAATCCGCTGATGTGGCTGTTATTGATTGCTTACGTGTTCCTGCGCCCCTTCGTCAGCAATGCGTATCACTTGCTCTTTCCGCGCGCGGTCCTCTATATGGGGTCGGTCTGCTTGGTCTTCGGCAACTTCTTCTATGTCTACTCGCACATGGTTGGCTGTATGAGACGGGATCGCGCCGACCTTGTCAAGTGGACGCTGCTGATCCCAATCTACTGGGCTATGACCAGTATGGCTGGTTTCCTGGCCCTTTTCCAGCTTATCTTCAAGCCTCACTATTGGGAAAAGACACAGCATGGTCTGCACCTCCAGTCCTCTACTCATAAGGAGGAAGATTTTCTAGCTCAGCGCGTCCTACCACGAGCATCCAGTGTACCCGGTACCCCGACAATTGCTTCTATATCCGCATCTACTCCATCTACCGGTACATCTTCTGGACCAATAACTGTTTCCCCCCTTGCAGCAGCGGTTGTAACAGATTTGCCAGTGTCGTCAGGAATGAGCGCGCAGAGTCTCTTTCTCGCCCTGCGTGCCCGGCAGAAAACGGCTGCACGACGCTTCTGGCGTGATCCCTGGCTGGTAGTGTTACTCGTGCTCTCGTGCCTTGCCGGTCTCGCTGCTCTCGTCTATTTTTTCCAGACCGACCAGATCCTGACCTATGGTGATTCGTACTCGCACCTGCTGATCGCGCGCCGTATCATTGATAGCGCGACTCCTGGCCTGGCGCAGGTTGGCGGCGTCTGGTTGCCGCTCCCACATATGTTGATGTTGCCCTTTATCTGGAATGACTACCTCTGGTACACGGGACTCGCGGGAGCCTTTGTCGGCCTCCCCTGCTACGTTGTCTCCTGTCTCTACCTCTTCCTCGCTGCGCGCCGCATCACTCATGCTAACGCTGCTAGCTTTGTTGGCACCTTGCTCTTCGCTTTAAATCCAAATGTGCTCTATCTGCAGGCTACGCCGCTGAGCGAGATCGTGCTCATTGCAGGTGTGATGATGGCCTGTTACCACTTTATCGCCTGGACACAGGACGACGATTTCAAGCAGTTGATTCTTGCTGCTCTTGGCACGTGCCTGGCAAGCATGTCGCGCTACGACGGCTGGTTTCTCTTCCTGGCCTTTCTGGGCATGATCCTCCTCATCGGCTGGCTCAAACGGCAGCGCTGGGCACGGATCGAGGGGAATCTGCTCACCTTTGCCACGCTTGGCGGGCTGGGCATCGCGCTCTGGATTCTCTGGTGTGCGGCTATCTTCGGCGATCCGCTCTACTGGCAGCGCGGTCCCTTCTCCTCGCAGGCACAGCAGCAGTCGTTGATCAAGCTGAACATTCTTTATACCTATCACAATGCCTGGCAGTCCTTGCGCTACTTCACGCTTGATTCAATTGCAAATGTTGGCCTTGTAACGTTTGCTCTGGGTGCTTTTGCTTTCCTACTTTACCTGTTCCGTCGTCATCTCACTGCTGATTTTATCGCTGGATTGGCGTTTGTGGTTCCCTTCATCTTCTACGTTGTTTCGCTCTATGATGGGCAGGCGGCGCTCTATGTCACGTCAGCCGTGCCGAGTAGTGTGCCGAATGGACTCTACAACGCGCGCTATGGTGTGCAGTCGGTTCCACCAGCGGCCTTCTTTGTCTCGCTCCTGCTGGCTCGCCTTTACAACTTTCTCTGGAATCCCAATCCACAGCAGGGAGGTACTGCTACTCGCCGCCGCTTCCCTGCTACTGTGCAGCAGCTCTTTTCACGAGTTGAGAAGGGCTGGACCGTTCTCGCCTCTTTTCTCGCAAAAAATGCACAACGTGTTCCTGCGCAGGTCGGTAGCATGCTCCTTTCAGGCGTCTTCACCTGTCTCATTCTGTGGCAGTCGCTCTGGACGTTCTCCGATGGCATTGTCTCTCTCCAGGACGGTCTCTACGGGCTGGATTGCGCTCCACCCCATCAGACCGTTGTCTTTCTGACTCAGCATTACAATGGAGGCCGCATTCTTGAAGACACCTTTACCTCTCCTGTCGCTCAGATACCGTTCAAGAATGTGATCTACGAGGGGTCCGGCTCGCTCTGGACCTCTGCATTAGCGAATCCAACTGCATGGATCGAGTGGATTCTCGTTGATCCCAACAACAAAGATGATCTGGTCGCCACGCATATCGATGTTACAGATCCGGCCTTCACCGCGAACTATACGGCTCTGGTAAAGGAGCCAAAGGGCCTGACGCTCTTCCGGCGCAGAGGTCTTCCTCCCTTGCCGAATAATGTTGCAGCTACGAACCTGCTCCACAAGCACGAACTCTGTGGCAAAGGTGATCCGCACCTGCGAAAGTAGAACACCCGACCTACTCGAAAGATCTGCATCATTTTTAGTGCCTTTCAAATGAATTAGCAGGTAGAAGTGAATAGGAAATCATATACACATAGAGTATGTCGTTTTATAAAGTGTATGAGAGTCTAGAAGGAGAGATTGTATGCTCACGCATCGACAAAACGTTCCGATTTGGAGATCTTTTGCTCTAATACTTGTACTGAGTATTTTTCTAGCATCATTTGCCAATCTCTTTGCTCTCCCTGGTACCGCTCGTGCCGCTGTGACAGAGTGGCCGAGCTATCTCCACGATGCGCAACACAGCGGGGCCAGTGACGATCCGACCTTTACAACCAACAGTGCGGCGCAGTTGACGAAGCGCTGGGCGTATAAGACCGGCGCTGGTATTGCCGCACAATCGGCAGTTGTGGGCGGGGTTATCTATATCGGCTCCTGGGATGGCTACGAGTACGCGCTAGATGCCGCTACTGGCGCATTGAAGTGGAAAACAAATCTCGGACAAACGATTGCTCCAAAGTGCGTCCCCGCCACTATCGGTGTGACCTCTTCTGCCACTGTGCAGGATGGCGTCGTCTACGTCGGCGGTGGGGACCGCTACTGGTACGCGCTCGATAGTGCCACCGGCAACGTTCTCTGGAAAGTAGATACCGGCGATAATAGCGTCACGAGTGGTCACTACAACTGGTCGAGCCCGTTGATTGCTGGCGGCTATGCCTATGTCGGTGTCGCAAGCAACTGTGACCTGCCGCTAGTGCAGGGCTTACTGCTCAAGATTGACCTTACCTCACACCAGATTGTGAGCACCTTTAAAGCTGCCAATGATGGAGAGGTCGGAGCCGGCATCTGGACCTCGCCCGCTCTCGATACCGATGCGAATACCATCTATGTAACAACTGGTACGATCAGCCTGACAACACAGCAATATGCTCAAGCAATGGTCGCGATTGATCCAGTGACGATGACGGCAAAGGATTCCTGGCAAATCCCTTCCGATCAGGCCGGAATTGATCTGGATTGGGGCACCTCGCCAACGCTCTTCACCGATGCAAATGGGCACAAGCTTGTATCCGCGACTAATAAGGATGGCATCTTCTATGCCTTCGATCGTGCCAACCTGCATCAGGGACCGGTCTGGCAGGTCTCGGCCGCGCTGACTGGAGATTGTCCCCCCTGCGGAAACGGCAGCGTCTCCTCAGGCGCATACGGTGCTGGACGGCTCTACATGGCGGGCGGCAACACTACTATCAATGGTCAGGGCTATCCCGGCGCGGTACGGGCGATAGATCCCGCAACAGGTAAGATTCTCTGGGAGCAGGGCGTCCCCAATCCCGTCATTCCTGCGCTTACCTATAGCAATGGCTTGCTCATCGACGAGGCCGGGCCGATCTTTGAGGTGCGTGATGCCGCGACTGGCAAGCGACTCTACACCTATCAGACGACTGGCTTCTATGGTGCTGCCAGTGTCGCGAACGGTTTCATCTACGCTGGAGCACTCGACGGCACGGTCTACGCCTTTGGCCTACCCACCGCACCGCCTGTTGTACCTCCAGTGGACCCCAATTGTCCACCCGGTTGGACCTGTCAGGATGTCAACACCAGCCCTGCTGGTTCCGAGGCGGCCACTGGTGCCACCTGGAACATAACTGCCGGAGGGACAGGCATTGCCGGGGCTGCCGACTCCTACCGCTTCCTGTCGCAAAATGTCGCTGACACGACGCAGATCAGTGCCACAGTAACGGCGCTGCCCGCTACAGCAGGAGTCTCGCAGACGGGTCTGATGCTGCGCCAGAATAACGATCCCACTTCTCCCTATTATGCTATTCTACTCGCCTCCGATAACAGCCTGGTCGTGCAGTATCGCGGCGCTTTCGGCGGCAATCCAACGGTTGCGAAAAAGCTGAACAAGGTGCAGAAGCCTCTCTCGCTGCTCATCCAACGCATGGGCGATAGGATTCAGGCTGCCACATCGACGGATGGCACAACCTACACGCTTGTGCCGGGCAGCACTGTGACTCAAGTCTTTCCGAGCACTGTGATGGTGGGCGTTGCTGTAAGTGCCGGTGTCAATGGGGCGAGCGGAAATGCAACCGTCTCAAATGTAACTCTGAGTGCGCCAGGGGCAGTCAACCTACCACAGCTTCCTTCGCCCTGCCCGACTGGTTGGACATGCGGTGATGTAGGCAATCCGCAGCTTGTCGGAGATCAGGCGCTTGCGAACGGCACCTGGACGCTCAAAGGGGCGGGTACAGATATCGCCAATTATGCCGATCAATTTCATTATGCCTGGCAAACGTTGACAGGCGATGGTACGGTAAGCACCCATGTGACGGCGCAGGACAACACCAGCCCTGGTGCGAAAGCAGGTGTGCTGTTCCGCCAGAGCACCAACCCTGGCTCTCCGTACTATGGTGTCTTTGTCACACCGGGCAAGGGTAGCCTCGTTCAATATCGTGATGTGCTTGGATTGAACACTGTTCCTGTCACACATATGAATGGCAAAGCTCCTGTCTACTTGCAGGTTGCACGCTGGCGCAACTCATTTACTGCCTATACCTCCACGGACGGCACCAACTGGACGCCGATTCCAGACTCGACCGTGCTATTAGACTTTCCCACTACAATGCAGGCCGGCCTGGTCGTCTCGGCTGGCAATGCTGGTACGCTTGCCAATGTCGCAATGGATAACGTCTCAGTCGCAACCACTGCTCCCGTTCCACCTGTGCTCTGCCCGGATGGTTGGAGCTGTGCCGATATCGCCAACTCCGTTCCTACCGGGAGCGAATCGCTGAACAACGGGACCTGGACGATTCGTGCCGGTGGGAGTGACATCTGGGGCCTGTACGACCAGTTCCACTTCGACTGGCAAACCCTGGCGGCTGACGGCTCAATCAGTGCCCACATCACCTCGCTGGATAATACCGATTCGTGGGCGAAAGCGGGCGTGATGCTGCGGCAGAGCGGGAGCGCCGAGGCTCCCTACTACGCTGCCTTCGTCACAGCAGGCAACGGCATCACCATTCAATACCGTCTTGCAACTCGTGGCGAATCGGCACAAATAATCGTGCCGAACTCAACCAGTAGCTTGCCTGTATACTTGAAGGTTGCGCGCGCCGGTGGCATCTTTACCGCCTACACCTCGACCGATGGACAGAATTGGACAGCGGTTGCCGGTTCCAGCCTGCGACTCACGCTTGCCGGTCCATTGCTCGCGGGCCTGGCAACCACAGCGCACACCACGGCTGACCGCACGACCGCTACCTACGATGCCGTCACACTACTAAACACAGCAACACCACCACCAAACGCCTGCCCCGGTCCCTGGAGCTGCTCGGATATCGGCGATCCCTTGCTCGTCGGTAGCCAGGCGCTCAATAACGGGACCTGGACGATTGGTGGAAGTGGCAGCGATATCTGGGGCAACGCCGACCAGTTCCACTATGTCTGGCAGACACTTAACGGCGATGGCACAGTCAGCGCTCACGTTACTGCTCAGGATAACACTGATCCGTGGGCCAGGGCGGGCGTGATGCAGCGCCAGAGTACCGACGTTGGCTCGCCCTACTATGCCGCCTTTGTCTCGCACGACAACGGCATCGTCGTGCAGTATCGTCCCACGCTTGGAGCGACAACGGTGCAGTTGCTCTTCCCAGGCATGGCTCCTGCCTACTTGCAGGTTGCGCGCTCAGGCACAACCTTCACCGCCTATACCTCCACAGACGGAACGAACTGGACGCCTCTGGCAAACTCAGGCGTGCGTATTGCGGCGCTCACTGGCTCGATCTACGCGGGGCTTGCCGTCACCTCGCACAACGTCGCGGCAGTCAACAACGCCACGCTCGACACCGTCTCAGTCGCGACGACGGCTCCGCAGCCGCCTGTTCCCGCCTGCCCCGATCCCTGGAACTGTGCCGATGTTGGCAATCCCTCGATCATTGGCAACCAGACGCTCAACAACGGCACCTGGACAGTGCAAGGTGGTGGCAGCGACATCTGGAATACCGCCGACGTCTTTCACTACATCTGGCAAACAAGTGCAGCGGATACCACAGTCAGTGCGCATGTAACGGCACAGAACAACACAGATCCGTGGGCGAAAGCTGGTGTGATGCTGCGCACAAGTACCGATGCTGGCTCACCTTACTACGCCGCCTTTGTCACGCCGGGCAACGGCATCACCGTCCAGTATCGCAGCACGCAGGGAGGAACAACGAACGCGGTAACCGTCGCAGGCGGCGTTCCTGCCTACCTGCAGGTTGCGCGCTCAGGAGCCACCTTTACCGCCTACACCTCTACAGATGGCACCAACTGGACGCCCATCGCTGGTTCCACTATCCGGCTCGGCTTGACAGGCACGTTGCTGGCTGGCATCGCCGTCACCTCGCACAACGACAGCTATCTCGGCGTCGTCACGCTTGATAACGTCGCCATTGCCACAACCGCGCCTCCACCACCTGCGCCCGCCTGCCCCGACAGCTGGAACTGCGCCGACATAGGCACACCAGCCCTACCCGGCTCGCAGACACTCGCCAACGGTGTCTGGACAATCAAGGGCGGCGGAGCCGACATCTATGGTACCAGCGACTCGTTCCACTACACCTGGCAGACGCTCAACGCCGATGGTGGCATCAGCGCGCACATCACTGCCCAGGACAACACCGATCCATGGGCGAAGGCGGGTGTAATGTTGCGCCAGAGCACCAACGCTGCTTCGCCCTACTACGCCGTCTTTGCCACGCCGGGCAACGGCATCACCGTCCACTACCGCGCGGCTCAAGGCGAAGCCACAACGACCCTGACCATCCCTGGCACCGTGCCCACCTACCTCA
>DAOUDD010000290.1:0-7030 GCA_034431765.1 Ktedonobacteraceae bacterium
GCCCAGTAGGTCAGATTCACCGGACCGCTTGATGCAGGTGTTCCCCCACCGCCCCCACACGAGGCGAACAGCAGTGCGAACAGGGGAGTTAGAAGAAAAAATATTGAGAGACGAGTGCGACGTGGCATAGATTCCTCCTTCATCGTAAGGACTAGCATACGAGCAAGTACAATTTTGAAAAATAAATAGCCTGTTTGTTGTGTGTAGTGGGGTCGCCTTGCAAGAGTGAACAGGCACTTAACTCAAGAACAAATTTCGATACTTTTCAAAATTGATATCGGCCATGAATACGAATATACTAACTTTTGTCAGGGTTGTCAAGGATATCCAATCGTATTTTTCCGTCTTTCGCTACTATTAGCAAACTTTCATTGCTCCCATTCCCACATTCTCAGCGTTTATCTGGGGGATTGCGGATAGGATAAAATGTGTTGTAGAGCTGTTTCGTCCTCTCTTACAGAGAGGATACCGAGCAACAGAACGGCGAAATTTTTTCTGACGTGAAGAAATTCATCATTCGTCTACTCGTTTGTTACCCTTAGGAAAAATATGGCAAAATAGCCAGCATTTGATGATAGGCATGCTATAATAGGGCGAAACTTTCTGAGATACCCCGGAGAGGACAAGGTTCATGGCAAAGAGACACAAAATGGATGGACGCCCAACCATCGCACAGATCGCGCAGATTGCAGGCGTCTCTGTACCAACAGTTTCAAAGGTTTTGAATGGTCGTGCGGATGTGGCTCAACCTACGCGCGAACGCATTGAGCAGGTCATCGAGCAATATGGCTTTGTGCGCAATCGCGCCGCCCGCGCTCTACGCAAGGGGAAAACCGGGCTGGTGGATCTGATTGTACCAAGCCTGGAAGATGAGTATTTTCTGCCTATTTTAGACGGAGTATCCCAGGTCCTCAATGAAGCGGGAACGCGCCTGGTCCTGAATACGTCTCACTATAAAGCGGAAGAAGAGATCCGCTGGATCGATACGGTCACGGATCACTCCACAGATGGCATCCTGACAGTTCTCCCATCGGAAGTAGCTATCGAGCATCTCGAACGCTCTGGATTGCCCTTTGTCCTCATCCACAATCAGGGGGGTCCACGACCTACCATGCCCTCGGTTATGGTTACCAGTTGGGACGGGGGATTTGAAGCGACGACATACCTTATCAAACTCGGACACCGCCGCATCGCGTATATCGGCAGAAACGCGCCCGCACGTGATGCGATTGAGCGCATTGCTGCTTATCGCGCCGCCCTGGATGTGGCTCGCATCCCTATCGATCCTCGGCTGGAGTGCGATGGGGATTTTAACGAACCCGATGGATATAAGGCCACCAAGGCGCTGCTAGCACTACCAGAGCCACCGACAGCGATCTTCGCTGGCAATGATCGCCAGGCCATCGGAGTCTACCATGCACTGCACCAGTTGGGCAAACGTGTGCCCGACGACATCAGTGTGATTGGCTTCGATGATCTTCCCTACACAAAGATCATGAATCCTCCCCTGACCACTGTTCGTGCACCACGCCTGGAACTGGGACGCACTGCCGCAAATATGCTCCTTCGTTTAATCGATAGGGAAGAACTGGAGATGCCGCGCGTGGTCTTGCCCACCCAATTCATCGAACGTCAATCCTGTCAAGCACCTTCGCACTAGCAAGCCATAAGCACGAAGATACACAATAAGCTCTACATACCTGAAGGTCTTGCAGTGGCGCGTGCGCTACGCGCTAATGCATACTAATGCATCGAGAAGCACAACTATACAGAGTAAAACTCGTTCATATATAGATGTACAAATATATACATTGTAATGTGTACTGATGTATAGTAAGTGCCCCCAATAGCCTCCTGGACCTTTCTAAAGCTTCCCAAACCTCCCTGACGCTCCCCGAAAATATCAGCAGCAGAGTAATCGAATAATTTACGAAATTTCTGCCAGTATTTTCCGAAAAAGAACATTTGTTCGTTGACAAAAGTGGTATAGACATATATATTTCTATGTATACCACTCATGCTCTTCAGCTTTTGTCCTATTTACTCTTGTAGCGTAAAGGAATGCGTACTCAGCAAAAGACAACAGTGTGTGTAACGTCTATTAGTAGTGTGTCTGGTATGTATTAGCAAAGGAGCTAGCTATGCATTTGTTCTCACCTACGGATAGGGATGTCAGTTTGTCAGGTCAACGCAGAAGATTTCTGCCAGTTTTAGCACTACTTGTTGCTACCCTCTTAATGTGTGCAGGCTTTCTGTTTACCCCCTCAAGCCAACTCCATCATGCAAAAGCCGATTCCTGGACACAGATCTGGAGCGATAATTTCGATGGAGCGGCTGGTGGTGTCGATACATCCAACTGGATCTACGACACTGGTACAGGCTGGGGCACTGGCGAAATTGAGAACATGACCAGCAGCACAGACAACGTGCAGCGTGATGGAAACGGCCATTTGAAGATCACAGCCCTTCGTGACGGCAATGGCAACTGGACCTCTGGGCGTATCGAGTCGCAACGATCAGACTTCGCAGCGCCAGCAGGCGGCCAGTTAGAGGTAAGCGCATCTATTCAGCAACCAAATGTCTCTGGCGATGCTGCTGCAGGCTACTGGCCCGCTTTCTGGATGCTTGGCTCACAATTCCGCGTCGATCACAACTGGCCCAATGATGGCGAAATCGATATTATGGAGGATATCAATGGCCGTAGCTCTGTCTTCGGCACGCTGCATTGTGGTGTTGATCCAGGTGGTCCATGTAATGAGACAACCGGTATTGGCAGTGGCGAGCGTTCTTGCCCCGGCTGTCAGACGGACTTTCACACGTATTCAATGATTCTCGATAGAAGCGTCTCGCCGGAGCAGATTCGCTGGTACCTCGACGGGAACAACTACTTCACCGTCAGCGCCAATCAGGTGCCTGCCTCAACCTGGTCTGCCGCCGTCGATCATGGCTTCTTCATCATCTTCGACCTGGCAATGGGCGGTGGCTTCCCCGCAGCCTTTGGTGGCGGTCCAACCTCCGCAACGCAGTCCGGTGCTTCCATGCTTGTAGATAATGTTGAGGTATCCGTCACGGGCGATTCATCTGGTGGCGGTGGTGGTGGTACTCCAACGCCTACTCCCAATTCTGACGGCTTTACGCCTGGGGCGAGCAACGTCGGTGGGAATCAGACTCAGTTCACCTTCCAACCCTCTGGCTGGTCGGCCGGCTACGTCATCCTGCACTATGTTGCGGCGGGCCAGACACAGCAAAACGTCTACATGACGTATAACAGTGGCAGCTCACGCTGGGAATATACCGCCGGCGGCATAAACTCAGGCAGCAACGTTAGCTACTCGTTCACCTATCAGAAAGATGGCCTCCAGTACGACTCTGGCTGGTACACCTGGACGCAGTAAAACACTCTCCTGCAAGTGGGATCTTCTCACTTGCAGTCACACCAATTTTCGCAGGGATGCTTGTATGACATGCCAGTCATAAGCATCCATACATTTCAGTGAAGACCACATGTCCCAAGAGGGCTGGAACGAATGGTGCGTATGGGAGCGCGCTTGCCCCGCTCATAAACTGAACAGGAGTGAGGCAAGCACGCTCCCTATGCGTCGTTCAATCCTGCTCTTCTTGCTCGATACCTGCCCAAGAAGTACTTTGCAATTTGACCCGAACACCGCACAACACATGAGCGACACACGCGATGTATTCTTTTCATGCAGTATACCCCGACGTGCCGTTGCAACGCATCACTGACCGCCTCTATCGCCGCCCGTGGACCGATCCCGCGCTCAAGTGCTCAAACTGCTCACCCAATCGATTGTAGCGATGGGTAATAATGTCGTGCTGTGCTGTCGCTGCAAAGCCGGTCAAGCCCTGCTGGAATGCGGCGGCTTCGCCCCAGATCCGAATTATATGTCGTATAGTGTCTGGTAGAAATGGCTTTGCACGAGGAGAGAAAGGAGCTTTCAGCGATGAGTAACAACGGTGACAGAGAGGTGGCGCTACAAAAACTTATCAAGGAGGACGCAATCGGTCAGTTGCGCAGGGGCGATGGCCTTATGGGAACGCTAGGCCGTGAAAATGCTGTGCTCAAGCTTGATTGGGTTGAGGGAGTAGGACGCTTACTCGCCCATCCCACACACCTGGAGCAGGTCGAAACAGAGGCACGAGCTATCGGACAACGTGGTATCCGCCACATTATCTGGTCCGGCATGGGCGGCTCGATCATTACGGTGCGTCTCTTATGCGATCTTGGCTTTTGTAGCAGTCAGAACCAGGAACAAGTAAGCATCTATCCACTGGACAGCACCGATCCTGCGGCGCTCAATGCAATCGTACGGAAGATAGCAGCAGCGAGGAATCTCGTGATGCCCACGGGGGATGAAGCCTCCAGTCCGGCCTTTTTGCGCACGCTGTTCGCTGATGTGATGATGGTCGGAGTCGCGATGGGGATGACCTCTGAGGAGCCGATTACGCACCTGGAATGGTTTACTGCGCTGCTGAAACGAGCAGAACTGCCCCTGGCTGAGCACCTGCTGGTGATGACCCTCCCCGACTCCTACCTTGATCGTTTTGCCCATGAGCATCAGGTACCGAGCCTTCCTTTGCAGCCTGACGGAGGAACAGGCACAGGTGGGCGGATGAGCGCTCCGACAACACGTGTATTTCTGCTCCCTGCCGCCCTGTATCTGACGGCTCACTTCCCTGGTCAAGCGGGTCTGCTCCGCACTGTGCTGCAACAGGCATGGGATGAGTATACCCTTGAACTGGCAACGTCTCAGCCAGCACAGCATCCTTTTGTGCAACTGGCTGTCGCCCTCAGTGCCGCAAGTCGCGCCGGTGCCTGCCGCCTGCTTGTGAGGATGCCAGAGGGCTGGCAGGCCTTTGTCTCCTGGCTTGAGCAATTGATGGAGGAGAGCCTGGGCAAAGGTGGCAAGAGCGTCGTTGTCTTTGACGATCAACCGCTGAACTCTGCAGCTCCCGCCTATGATGGGGGTGGCACGCAGCGGGTCCTTGTGCTGGCGAAAGAGGACCAGACTGACCAGGCGGCACAAGATCAGCCCTTCCTTCTCTCTCAGCCCTCCCTCTCAAGGCAGCAGGGACAACAACGCCTGGCCGCCCTCGCCAGCAGTTTTCTCGGCTGGCAGTTGAGTATGGCCCTCTATGGCTATCTGCAACAGATCACGTTCTCAGGCCAGCCTGCCGTCGAGAACTACAAGGCAAGAGCACGGGCGTTGCGCACAGAGCACGATCCGTTGCAGATTGTGTCGAGCTGGCAAGGGGCAGTGCAAGAGGGAATTCTTACACTCCTTCCTCCCCAACAAACCGTGAGCCAGGATAGTCAGGAGCACAGCACCTCCCCCGCCCACGTGTTCGCACGGGCAGTGCAAGCAGCCTACTCAACGGACGCTCTATCCAATCATGCGCAAGGAGTGGCTCTGAAGTATCTTGACCTGACCGTCAACGGAGATGCTTCAGCAAGTCTGCTGACACTGCTAGATGAGCATGTGCACACAATTGGCAACACACTTCTAGGCGTTCCTGTCAAACTACGGCAGGCCCCTGCCGCTTACCACTCAACAGAACAAAGTGAGATGGATGGGCCACCATACCTGGTCAGCCTGCGCCTGGTTGCACGCACGTCAGCGTCTAGCCTGGTTGGTAGCTATACAGATGCATTTCTCCATGCTCAAGCGGTAAGCACCTGGCAGGCAATGCTGGAAGTCCAGCGCCCTTGCTTTTTACTCGTCATCGACGGCTCTCTCGACGATGGGCTAGAACCGCTCGCAAGCTTTTTTTCTCAGGTGGAAGCGTATCTGCGCTCTTGAGAAGCTATACAGCGAGTTTCCTTTCGAGATCATTGAGCTGGTCAAGCATCCAGGTCTGGTAGTTCTTGCCGGCTGGCATCGTCTCCGTCACCGGTACGATAGGGATATCGGCGGCGCGAGCGGCATTTTGCAGCCTGGTTGTCACAGCAGAAACCGTCTGCTCATTATAAATAAGCACTTTTATCCTCTTGTTCTTTATCTGATCCTCTGCCGTCGCCACCGTGTCGGCAGGAGGATCATTGGCTTCGGCCACCGCCTTCTGAAACTCGTTAGGCGTGCGTACTACCAGTCCCATTGGCTGCGCCTGGTACTGGTACATCGTCTCGGTCAGCCCTATAGGTGTACCGTTGTATTTCGCCTTGATCTCGCCCATCTTCTGCTGGATAGCAGCGAATCCTTGCTTGAGCGTCTGGAAGTTGCTATCAAAACTTGACGCATCAGCGCTATCGAGCGTCTTGAGCCTGTCGGTAATCGTCTGCGCGACCTGCAGCGCATTATCAGGGCTATACCAGACATGCTCGTTATCGGGCAATTTCGTCGTCGCGATATTGAAGGCTTTGAGCACAACACGATTCTCGTTCGGGGAAGTAGAAAGCTGCTTCTCCATCCAATCGTCATAGCCACCACCATTCTCAATCACCAGTTGTGCCTGCGCAACAGCCTCCGCATCTCCCACATTCGACGCATATTCATGCGGATCAACGTTAGGATTCGAGAGAATACTTGTCACATTGACATGACTCGTGCCTATCTGTTTAGCCAGATTACCATAAAAGTTTTCCGCTGCAACAACATTGACGACTCCTGGTGTTGTTTTTCCCGAAGCGGCAGAACCCCCGCAGGCACTCAAAAACGCTACTAACAAAAGGCTATATGAAATACAAGGCAGCGTCGTGCGGTATCGGAACATATATTTCCTCCTGATACAAAATTGCAAAATTTCAAACTCAGATTCCATAGGAAGCTACACGCTTTATGAGTGCAAATACATAGTTGATCCTTGCCCTGAGCCGATAGCATATAAGTTCAGAGATTATTGATACTGCATCTCTCTTAAGAGCATATCATAGAGAACATTCTCTGTCAACGAGATATTGTCTCAGTAAGAAGCTCGTTGCCAAAAGAGCCCAAAAACATTGCCGCTTTTTCACCGCTCGCACAGAATAGGGGAGTAGGGCTGGTGGTAGGAGAATGGTAGAAGGGTAGCAAGG
>DAOUDD010000291.1:0-8569 GCA_034431765.1 Ktedonobacteraceae bacterium
GCATCCCTTCTCCTTCTTTGTCTGTCTGTATCGAATACCTACTAGAGAAAAGAAGCTGAAATAGTATAGCACAAGAAATGTTACTCTAACCATTAAATTGATAATCAAACTGATGTCTTCTGTTCTTCTCTTCTTCGCCATATTACCTGTACACTGATAGATGAGGCCAACAGGCATATGGAGTGTATGCCCCTGTGAAAAGTTCTATCTTCTATAGATGTAAGAAAGAGGAAAATATAGTATGGGCAGATATGTACTGAATTATCAATTGCGCGAACAGCGTGTGAAAAGAGGATGGACACAGGCAACTCTTGCTGAAAAGCTCGGCGTCACGGATCGAACTGTCAGTCGCTGGGAAAACGGCAAGGCTTTTCCAACGCCCTATTATGTGAAAAAGCTTTCCCTCTTACTAGACGCTTCACCAAACGATCTGGGACTGAACGGAAAGCACTATGAGCAACAATCTGTTTCATCGGCGCTTTATGTCCATGAAACAGGAACTCAATCGCATCGCGTCCGTTTTCTCCCCCTCTCGCGTCCGTCGCGATTCATCGAGACACCAAATATGCATTAGAGCGCGAAGAAGCGTTCGACATCCTTCAGGCTCGACGAGCGGCGCGCCGGAGGGAGGGCGTCAAGGACCATCTTGCCGTAGCCCTTGCTGTGCAGACGCGCGTCGAGAATCGCCATAACACCACGATCCTCGCGTGTGCGCAAAAGGCGACCAAGCCCCTGTTTGAGACGCAAGACAGCCTGCGGCAGGACATAGGTGCCGAACCAGTTCTCGCCCGCCGCCTTCATCTGGGCCACACGCGCCTCATGCACTGGATCGTCGGGGGGATCGAAGGGGAGCTTGTCGATGACGACCATCGAGAGCGCATCGCCCGCGATATCCACACCTTCCCAGAAGCTTTTGAGTCCGAAAAGCACTGCCCCCTCTTCCTGGCGGAAGCGACGCGTCAGTTCAAGGCGCGTCATGTCGCCCTGTTTTAGCAACGGATAAGGCAGGTGGGGAGACATCAGGTCGTAGGCACGGTCAAGCATGCGTTTGCTAGAGAAGAGCAGAAAGGCACGGCCACGCGAGAGCTTGACCAGCTTATACATCTCACGCGCGATTGCCAGCATATACTCATCGGAACCGGTACCAAAGGTGGGCGCGGGCAGGTGGCGCGGCAGGTAGAGCAGCGCGTTGCTCTCATAGTCAAAGGTGAGTGGGAGGATGCGTTCGATAATATCGTCGCGTTCGAGCAGATCGATACCAATGCGGCGACGGAAGTAGGCGAAGTTGGGTCCCTTCTCTTCGGGTTTCACTGGATTGGGGCTGACCGTAGCCAGCGTCGCGGATGTACAGATAACGTTGCATTTGTTGAAAAGCCGCTCCTTGAGCCAGCCTGTTACATCCAGCGGTGCAGCAGAGGCTTGCAGAACAAAGCCTCGCGAGGTCGAACCTTCCACCCGTTCGACATAGTAGACAAACTTATCGGGCTGGGCAACGGAAAAGACGGTGCGCACGTTATCTGTCAGGTTCTGCGCGCGTTTGAGCAACTTATCGTAAAGTTGCCCCTCCTTTTCAGGCAGATCCTTTGGCCGTTGCTTGCGCAGTGAGTCGGTCAGGTCGGAGAGTGTTGTCGCCAGGCGCAGTCCCTCTTCAAGTGGAGCTTCCAGGTTGACACGGCCCTTGAAGCCGAGATTGGCAACCTGTTCCAGGCGCATCCACATCGTTTGAGCGGCGCGCACGACCTCGTCCTGTAAGCTCAGCAAGCTATGGTTTTTCAGCAGGTGTTGCGCCAGCAAAGTCTGAATCTGGGCCGGCCCGATGGTGATGGTGAACGAGCGCGTCGCCTCTTCCTCCAGATGGTGCGCCTCGTCGAGGATGATCAGATCACGGTCAGGCAGGAGGAAGCCACCCATTGCGGCATCAAGCAGTAACAGCGTGTGGTTGACCACGATGACCTGCGCGATCTCGGCCTGTTCGCGCATCTGCCGCACATAGCAATCGCCGAAGTAGTTGCACTTGCTCCACGCGCATTGATCGCTATCCGTTGCGACCTTGCTGCGAATATCGGCGGGAAGCTGGAAGCCGAGCGTCTCAAAATCACCGTTGAAGGCTGAATCCGGCTCCGGGTCATTAATCAAATCGACCAGGCGGCGAAAATCACGATTTTTAGCATAAAACTGTATCCCCGTGCGCTCGGTCTCAACGCGGTCAATGCAGATATAGTTATTGACGCCCTTGACAAGTGCCGCCTCAAAGCGCTTGATATACTTCTGGACAAAAGGAATATCTTTATAGAAAAGCTGCTCTTGCAACGCTTTGTTAGCAGTGCTGATAATCGCCACCTTGTTGGAGCGCACGACAGGTACAAGATAGGCGAGTGACTTACCAGTTCCGGTTGCGGCCTCAATAATTGCCGGTGTGCGCTGGGTGATGGCACGCGAGACGAGCGAGGCCATCTCGACCTGTGCGGGACGCTCCTCGTAGCCCGGCAAACTCAGCGAGAGAATGCCACCCTGACAGAGATCGGAGCTGACGAGCGATTGCAGGCGTGTATTGTCAGGTGTGGCAAAGAGTCCCTCTTCGTCATCTCTTTCATCTTTTGCAGCTCGCTGCTCTCCAACATTTTCGGGAGTTGATTGAGGCTGTTGTGTTTCCTCTACATGATCGGCAGGGAGGAGAACACCGGAGGCAACAGCGTTGCTTGCCCCATTGATAGGAGGAAGGTCTTTGGCGTCATTTTCCTTCTCGTCTCCCTTCGCAAGACTTTGCAGGATCTTACTCAGATCAGGTGCACCCTTTGAGCTTGTGGATGTGAGAGGAGCCGTTTCCTCTTCAACGGAAGCCTTTTCTGAAGCTGAGCGCGTGGAGGAACGAGCGCGCACAACCAGCGGCTCTGCCGGCTTGACCGGAAAGCCCATCAACGCGCTCAGGTACGCATCGGCGAATGCCTGCGTATGTGGAAAGCGCCGGTTGGGATCAAACGAGAGCGCCTGCAGGAGTACGCCCTCCAGAGCCGGTGAGATCGAGCTGTTGAGACTACTGGGCAGGGGAGCTGGCGCGGCCTCCTGTTGCTGGAGCAACAGAGCGCGCTCAGTCGCATCATAAGGGCGACGTCCACACAGGAGTTCATAGACGATAACCGCCAGCGCGTACTGATCGCTGAAGCTCGTCGGGTGCCCGTGTAGATGTTCGGGAGCCATATAGGGAACGGTGAAGGCGTCATCATCCAGCTCTTGCGGAAAGCCCCGAGGCGTCAGAGCAAAGCCACACAGCAACATCTCATTGCGCGTGTCGATGAGCAGGTTGCCAGGGTGTAGATTACCGTGCAGCGTATTGCTCAGGTGGGCATAGTGCAGCGCACTGGCAACTGGCGTGACATAACGTTTCACCGCGTCGGGAGCAAGCTGTGTCCCCTGAGACACATGCTGATACAGCGCCTTCCCCTCAACGAATTCCATCACCAGGTAAGCATAATCCCCATCAAAATTTGCATCCACAATGTTCACAATGTTGCGATTCTTCAGCTTTTTCAACTGCTTGACGCGCGCAAAAAATGCCTCTTTCGCCTCAGGAGAGGAAAGGGGAACGCTGAGCCGTTGAATGATGAGCTCTTTCTTCCGCTGCTTGCTACGGTAAAAGACACTTGTAGAACTGCTGTGCAACAGATCAATAATGGGATACTGCCCGATCTGCTGAAGCTCTACCTCGGCCATACGTTCCTCTCTCCCCAAAATATGAACATTTGTCTACCCTCTATTGTAGCCTCTTGAGCCTCATCTCGTCAAAGGAGGGGAGTACTTCTCACTCTATCTTCGCGTGATGAGCATTATAGAGGAAGGCATGAGAAAGGTCAATTAGAGAGACTGAGCCTCCTCGCCATCCCAGGCCCCATCAATAACGCCCTGAACTCGTTCCGCTAGCGAGAAGGAATTTTTATAGGGTCATAGCCCAGGGCTGTATATATTCCTATGTGAATTTTCTCAAATAGAAGAGATTCCGCAAAACTTATCCTTCTGACCTCAGTTGGAGTACAGAAACCAAGATTTTCGATAAAAAAACTTGCTTCTGGTAAATGTGTTCACGCTCAATTCTCTCCATCTCTTCCAGAAGACAGGCCGATGGAGCATAGCCAAGATACTGGCTCAAGGCATACGTACAAATGGGTGAACGGTCATAAAATTGCAGTTTGTGAGCAGATACATCTGCTTCCATTTGTCTCTCTTTTTGCAGACGTATAATTTTATCAACGAACTCCGGTTGTGTCCAGGCATGAGATCGCCATTCGCTTGCTCAAGCGTAATGATATCAGTGGCAGCTTCCTCCACAACAAAATAGCCCTGACTTTTCAACGTATGAATGATCGAGGTTTTTCCTGACCCAGGTGTACCAGTGAGAATATAGCGTTTCATAGTAGTTCACTCCTGAAATGTTCTAGATAAATACGGGAGGGGAAAAAGCTGGAAAGAATGAAGTTTAGAGGGCACATATCCGCAACTGTTCTTTTGAAAGAAAGCCTCTTGACACGTCTTGCGCTATGCGGTATCATTAGTGTAATGAATACACTAAGTGGGGTAGGAGGAGAGAAGGATGCATGGCAGAAGAATTTAGTTTCCTCCTTCTATGATACAGTATGCACCGTTTTTTGTCGAGTTCGTCTCAGAAATTTTCAGCTTTTCTTTGCACGTCGTGATGTTGAGGGAGAGATGCGTCACAAACACGTCCATCCACCGTATCGGGCTTCGCAGCGAGTAAGCCTCTCCGTGCGCTTCAGCGACTTCGTAGGGACCCGATTGTATCGCGTCTGTTGCTCGGGTGGCACACACGTCAGCCTTGCCTTGATGCGTCTTGGACTCGATTCTATCGCGTCCGTTGGCTCGGGCGGCACTTCGTCAACACAATCGTTCTATCACGTCCAGCTCGGATGACACAAATGCTTACTTTTTAGAGAGTAATTATATGGAAGAGCAGCAAGCATCACTCGATACCAACCAGTCAGATCACAATGGAAGAGATATGCAAGAGAAGCAGAATAGTTCTAATGGAACACATACGCCACTTGAGGAACAGACTCCCGAGGCGAAAGCACACGCCTATAATGCAAGCAAATACGAACGCCCCTCAGTGACGGTTGACGTGCTGATGATGAGTCTGCGCCAGCGCGATCTGCAATTGCTGCTGATCAAGCGCCGTTCCTGGCCCTTCGAGGGGATGTGGGCAATTCCCGGCGGCTTTGTCAATATCGACGAGTCTCTAGAGACAGCAGCCAAGCGCGAGTTGCAGGAGGAGACAGGAGTGCAGGATGTGTACCTGGAACAACTCTACACCTTCGGCGATCCTGGCCGTGATCCACGCACACGCGTCATCACCGTCGTCTACTTCGCCCTGCTCGACTCCGAGCGCTTGCAGGTGCAGGCAGCCAGCGATGCCGCCGACGTAGGCTGGTTCTCCGTCTATGACCTGCCCCCCCTCGCCTTCGACCATGACAGAATTGTGCAGTACGCCCTCGCGCGCTTGCGTGGCAAGCTGGATTACACTACTATCGCCTTCAATCTGCTCTCCGAACAGTTTACCCTGCGTGAGTTGCAGCGCGTCTACGAGATTATTTTGCATCGAAAACTGGATAAACGAAACTTTCGCAAGAAAATCCTTTCAACCGGCATCTTAGAGGATACAGGCGCGAAGAAGATGGAAGGAACACACCGCCCTGCCCGCCTATACCGCTTCAATCCCGCCGCCGAACGAAAACTGTAACCGAAAACATACTATTAACTGTAACCGAAAACATACTATTTTTCAGGTAAGAAATGTCCCAACATCGGCAAAATCGAGCCCCGCGTAGGGGGCGCGCTTGCCTCGCTCCTAAATACATCTATTACATTATTCACTCTATATGTGTGACACCGTACTTTCACAAATTATACGAACTACCCACCAGCAATTCATTGCTCGTGAAATAGGGACCTGATTTCATCACTTCCGCCGTGATTCATCGCCTGTTTCAATATTTGCAATGTTTTCCGAAATTTCCCAAAAATTTCTGAAACAATGTTATCAACCACAAAGCCACTCTCTGCTTCTTCATCCTTAAACACGAGAGATGTACAACATGGTATAAACGACCAACCCTGTACCCATGTCTCCCATATATTGAAAGGAATCTACATAATGACACAGAGCACCCTACCCGCAAATATTCTTGAGCAGGGAACACAATTTTTAGCCGCTCTCGTCGAGTGGGAACATTCGTTAACGGAGATTACCTGGAAAGAGCTAGCAGGGGAGGCCGAGCACGGCGAGATTGCGCTCTTCAGCGTCGATATGATCAACGGCTTCTGTTCAGAAGGCGTGCTCGCCAGTCCGCGTGTACAGGACATTGTGCCAGAGGTAGTCGCAGCCTTCAAGGGAGCCTATGCGATTGGCGTACGCGATTTTATACTCGCCCAGGACTGTCACGCTCCCGACTCAGTCGAGTTCGCCGACTTCCCGGCCCACTGCCAGCGGGGCACATCCGAAGCCGAGAACATCCCAGAACTAGCGCAATTGCCGTTCGCGCACCTGTTCACCACGGTCGAGAAAAACTCGCTCAACGCCTTTCACAACACACAACTGGGAGCCTGGCTAGAGGAGCACGAAAACTTGAGCACAGCAATTATCGTGGGCGATTGTACAGATCTGTGTGTGTATCAGATGGCAATGCACCTGAAATTGCATGCAAACGCGCACAATCGCAAGCTGCGCGTCGTCGTCCCCGCCAACGCCGTCCAGACTTACGATACACCCATCGACGTAGCGAAAGAGATCGGGGCGTTACCGCACAACGGCGACGTACTGCACCTGCTCTTCCTCTACCACATGCGCCTCAACGGAATCACAGTGGTTCGGGCAATACGCTAGCGCTTTCTCTGCAATTCTAAAGCTGCTCAATCTCCAACAAATCAAGCAGTTCATAGAGTGAGTGCACCAGCAGGCAATCCACATCGTGCGGCGTCAGCTTATCGGCTCTATCGAGCAGAATCGGCGTCATGCCAACCGAGCGCGCGCCAAGCACATCATAGATGTAGGAGTCACCAATGTGGACGGTGTAATCAGGAATGGCGTTGGCACGCTGCAAGGCCAGCTCGTACAGCGACGGGAACGGCTTGGCGTGTTGCGTCGCGGCCGAGATGAGCAGGCAATCAAAATATTGTGTCAGGTTGAGACGATGCAAAATAGGTCCAAGCGCAATCCCCCAATCTGAAATAATGCCCAGAGTATAGCCGCGCCTGCGCAAAGCTTGCAGGGTTGGCAGGACATCGCCATAGATCTCCCAGCTTGTATGTTTCTCAAACTCATCATGAATCGCAACGGCAAGCTGGGAGAGGCGCGGCTCATCATGCTCTTCAACAAGCGGACGCAGCAAGGCAGTGTAGTAATCAACCCAGAAGGCTTTGATTGTCCCATCACTGGCCCACGTATGTCGATCTACCCGTGACTGCCGAAAATAAAAGTCTTCAGCCTCATCGACTTGCTGCTGAATCTGCTCAAGATGAATGTGCAGATCAAGCCGCTGGGAGACCCGCTGACAGATCTCAGGCATCGAGGGGAAAGGGCGCAGGAGCGTAAAACCGGCATCAAAGAAAACAGTCCGAATGGCCTGGGGTTGTTCTAGTTTCATGAATATGCCCACCGAAAAATACGAAAGCACCCCTTACTCGTAATACTACCTTCCATTCAAATCTGAATGTGAATACATATACTATACGCATTTCAATGGGGAGCAAGAAAAAGTCTACCATAGGAGCAAGCTAGCTGTCAATGTTGCTTGCTCCTATGGTAGGGCTTTCTAAAGTCACTACTTAGTGTCCGGGCACCTGTTTGAAGTCGGTTGACAATGACCCAAACTTCAGGATAGCCGCAATGTTCTTTGCCTGCTGCAGAGTAAGGTTATCGGTGAGCTGACTAGCGCCAGTGATCGCGCTTTGGATACTGGCGGATCTGAGCACTTTGCGATCCAGGGTGATGGTGAGAGTCTGTCCAATGTGCTGTTGCAGCGTTGGCAACTTGCCTAAGGACGACCGTAACTCTTGCAACTCCTCTTGATAAAGCTCTGTTCCCGATGCATTCCCTTGCATGTTATAGACAGCTTTTGGTTCTAAGGACATAAGCACATCCTTTACAATACACGATAGCGTTTTTAGTGCTCCTGCAGGAAAGAGTGGAAGGCATGGGCTGTTTTCAAAAGGAGATACTTACCTGTTAGAACCTCCCACGGTCACAGGTAATAACACCGGAGGAAGGGAAATGTGACACTGAAGATCTGTTCATGCGCCATCCAGAATTTCGACACCGCTGGCGAATTTTGGAGGGGTAGTCCCTGTTCCTCCAAAATTCGCGACGGCTCATGAACATACACTATTTCGGAGCTTATTGTTGGAACATGCTCTGCAGTTTTTCGGCCTGGTCAACGGTGCGCAGGTTATCAAGGAACTCGTCGAGATCGCCGTTGAGGACGCCGGGGAGATTGTGTCGCGTCAGACTAATGCGGTGGTCGGTGACGCGATCCTGCGGGAAGTTGTAGGTGCGAATCTTCTC
>DAOUDD010000292.1:0-3335 GCA_034431765.1 Ktedonobacteraceae bacterium
AGCGCTGGTTTGAACGCTATGCCGCGTGGTTTGAGCTTGTGGGAGTACAGGCCGGACTGGAGGCTTACCAGAAGCTGCAGCGCAATCCTGATATCTATCCGGCCCCTGTTCTGGAAGATATTCGCTGTCCTACTCTGGTTATCTTTGGAGAGCAGGATGTCAACGTCGATGTGCGCGAGAGCGTTGGGGCGTATACAACCCGGCTCAAACAGGCTCTCCAGCGAGATGTTACGATCAAAGTGTATCCGGGAACTGATCACCATATCTGTATAGCTACGCAAGATGGCGAGAGTGTGTTTGCTCCCGGCTACTTTCAGCTTATGGGAGAGTGGTTATATGTTATACTCTGGAGAGAATGCATTTGTGCGAAGGAAAATAAATATGAGTGAAATCATTATTCGACAGGCAACACTTCAGGATATAGATGCACTAATACCTCTCTACACCGGGTTTTACCAGGAGGTTACTACTCGTGTTAGAGAGGCTTCTCGCAATGGAGAGGCTTTTCGAGAAGAAACCGCCTTCGAGCAACCAGAGCAAAAACTAAGTGTTGTTGGCCTGGTCGTTTCTCATGAAGCAGAGGCACGTCGATTGCTACGTTTGATCCTGGAAAGTGAGCTGGCAACGATTTTTGTTGCTGAGCGAGCAGGGAAGCTGATCGGTTTTATAGAGGTTGCGCTGCAGCAGAGTCATCCAGGCCTGCTCTCGGTCAACCAGCGCTCTGGTCCTGGGTATCCAGGCAGTTTCTGGCTCTCCGATCCCTCTTATATAAAAGAGGGCGTGGGTCGCTCACTTATGAGTGCGGCATTTCGCTGGACACAGGAGCAAAAGGCATCTTGATCACCTGCTGAACAAATAGGTAGCTCTTCACTTCTGTTTGCTAATCTTTGTTGAGCTAGTCAGCATACGAACTCATGGAATCAGTCGTACAGCTTCACCGAATGGGACGGAATTCAGGTTCATTCCGCCGGGAGAGAGGACCCAGAGTACGGGAGGTGCAGGGGACTGAGCCGGGAAGGTGCCATAGCCATCGGTCAGGTAGATGCAGACGTTGACCTGCTCTTCTGCTTCGACGAGTGCGAAGAAGGGGCGAAAGTCGGTGCCACCACCCCCCCGAGGCTGAGGAAGCTCAGACTCTGCCGTTAGTTCGTAGGGGCCGTAGCAGGCTGCGTCGGCATAGTAGAGCACGGCCTCCAGGTGAGGGTAGGAGCTGAGAATGGCCTGCACCTCGCTGAGAAATTGCCTGATCTCCTTAGCTCCAATCGAGCCACTGGTATCGACTGCGATAAAGATACGCACCTTCTCGCCAGTCAGTGCATCCAGGTAGAGCTGCTGGCCGATGAAGCGCCGGTCAAAGCCTTGAAAATCGTTGGGGGTCTGCACCATAAAGCGCCAGAGGTAGGTACGCCAGTCCAGTTGGGCAGGCTGAAGATGCGTCAGCTCACGTTGCAGAGCTGCCGGAACGTTTCCTTGACCGAACGCCTCGACCAGCGTTCGCGCCTCTTGCAGAGCCTGCCGCCAGTAGGCTTCAAGCTCGGCTCGTTGGGCGGGTGATAGCTCATCATCGGCTGGTAGAAGCAGATCGCTATACATCAGCTTGAGCGTCTTGTAACGAGATGGAGAGGACTTGAGCTTATGATAGACTTCTTCAACGCTCAAGTGTTCAAGGCTCTGTTCGCGCAGGTGGCCCTGAGGTAAGGCGAAACCCTCTTCGCTTAGAATCATGCCGTTGATGACGATATCGGCGGCGATATTCCAGAGCAAGGGATCACGCTTGCCACGACGGGGGACGTGTAGCAAGGCAACATGCAGCACCTCGTGTGTCATTACACCTAGCCGTTCGGCAGAGCTCATCTCCTGCCAGAATGTGGGATTGATAAAGATGTCGCGTCCATCCGTGGCAGCAGTCTTTTCGGTTTGAGTAGGGATGATGCGAGCGAAGAGCGCGAGCGTTGCAAAGAAAGGTGAACGCTGGCGCAGTTTGAGAATCGCGGCAGAGATCTGGCGCTCAAAGTTCGGCTCCTCAATCATCGTTTTCCTCTACTACTGACATGTAGTCGGCGAACATCTGCTGGAGACGTGCATCCTGTTGTACAAGCAGAGCCAGGCGACCAAGATCGTTGCGTGCACGTGCCTGGCGGAAAAGGTCACTGGCGAAAAGCTGAATCCATTCCTGACCGGCATTTGCCGCGATCCACTGAAAAGCGTGATAGCTCTCCTGAAGCGATTTTGCACGCATTGTTAAGGCGACAGTGACAGCATAGCGCTGCGATGGCTCTTTGGGAAAGACGACTCTTTTCCCATCTCCCCGAAGAATCTGCTCAATGTCAGGCAGTTGATTATAGAGTTTGGTAAAAGCGTTGAACTCAGCGGTAGCGGCCTGGCCGACGACATAGGAGATATCCATGTCGAGCTTGAAGAGGTTATTGGCAATCATCCAGGAGCGAGGGGAGGGCCAGGCAGGTTGCTGTGGGTCCAGTTTGTGCAGCAGAGCAGGGCGAAACGAGAGAAAAGCCAGGATCTGCTCGTGAATATCGTGAGCCAGAGCATAGCTTTTGAAGCTCTCGAAATGCGGCTCGACCACCAGGTGGATGAAGCGATTGGCGAGCGGCGCAGGCATATCGAAGACAGAGGCACGATCCTCTTTGCGATTGCCGGCGGCCCAGACGAACCAGCGTTCAGGAACCGTGTAGGAGCCAACGCGTCGATCAAGGATTAATTGCTGTGCCATGCCTTGCATCGCCGGTGGAGCAAGATTTAGCTCATCCAGAAAGAGAATGCCGCTCCCCTCGCGCGGCAGAAACTCTGGTGGATACCAGCGCGAGATGCCTTGTGCGCTGTCGGCGACAGGGAGGCCGCGCAGATCGGTTGGTGCCAACTGCGAGAGGCGCAGGTCAATTACCTCCATCCCGGTGGCCTGTGCCACCTGGGCCACAATGCTCGACTTGCCGACTCCCGGCGGCCCCCAGATCATTGTGCTGAACATCAGTCGATGCCTGACCAGTTTGCGCAAAAACAGGAAAAGTGTCTCCGGCGTCATTCAATTCTCAATTCCTGATATAAAGTGTGGAGGTGACCGGGAGTTGAACCCGGTGCCATGTCTCTTATGAGACTGTGCTGACGCTGCACCACACCCCCACCAACGACATAGAATGGCAGGATTTGAACCTGCGCCTCCGCTCTGCCGGAGCGGCGCTCTTCCTCTGAGCTACGCCCACATCGATCAGCCTGAACTGATGGATTCTACTATAGAGGAAATGCCTGTCTGGTGTCAATGATGAGGGAGAGGTGTCCCGTTTTTTATCCTGATGCTCTGCCAGGCTTCATGGTGTGCC
>DAOUDD010000293.1:0-7840 GCA_034431765.1 Ktedonobacteraceae bacterium
CACTGATAGCTCACTGATACCTTGAGAGGAAGCTGATGAAAGTACTTATTCTCAATGCTGGATCAAGCAGTCTGAAGAGCCATCTCTTTGAAATATCCGAAATCACTCAATCCTCTGCCGCAGTACCTACCCCACTCTGGCAGGCCCAGGCTGATTGGACAAAGGGTTCAACTGAGTTAAAAATTCAGGCGGTGGGAGAGACAATAGAGGAGCAGCTTGCCACCGATGATCGTGCGCAGATTATTGAGCGGCTGCTCCAGACGCTGCATTCCGGCAAGACCGCAGTACTTTACTCTCTCTCAGAGATCGACGCCGTCGGTCATCGCGTTGTGCATGGCGGCAACACATACGCACAAAGCGTACGTATCACACCTGAAGTCAAGAACGAGATTCGCAAACTTGCAGGCTTCGCCCCCTTGCACAATCCCGCCAATCTGCAAGGCATAGAAGCAACCGAGCAGGTGTTGCCGAACACACCAGCCGTAGCCGTCTTCGATACCTCGTTCCACAGTACTATGCCTGACGAAGCAAAAATCTACCCAGGTCCCTACGACTGGTTTGAGCAGGGTATTCATCGCTACGGCTTCCACGGCACCAGCCATCAGTACTGTACACGTCGAGTAGCACAGCTCCTCCATGCAGATCCCGCCTCGTTGCGCCTCATCAACTGCCACCTCGGCAATGGCTGCTCACTTGCCGCCATTCTCGGTGGACGCAGCATCGATACCACAATGGGCTTCACTCCTCTAGAGGGTCTAATGATGGGCACGCGCTCAGGTAGCATCGATCCCAGCATTCTCCTCTACCTGCAACGCGAGCATTCCTATACACCGGAAAAGCTCGACCACATCCTCAACAAAGAATCAGGCTTGCAAGGCACCTCTGGTCTCTCAAATGATATGCGCCAGATCGAGCAGGCTATGAAAGAAGGCAACGAGCGCGCGCAAATTGCCTACAACCTCTTCATCTACCGCCTGCGCTACTTCGTCGGCGCAATGCTCGCCGTTCTTGGTGGCGTCGATGTGCTCAGCTTCACCGGTGGTATCGGCGAAAATGCCCCCGAGGTACGTGCTAAAACGTGTGAGGGCTTCGCCTTTCTCCATCTCCAACTCGACTCTCAAAAGAATGCGGCCTCACGCCCCGATACTGTGATCTCAACGCCAGATTCAAATGTCAGCGTGCTTCTCATCCACACGGAAGAAGATTGGGAGATCGCACGCGAGTGCTGGCATACGCTACACACTAGTCTATGAGCTTTGTTTCGCTTTTTGCCGTTCTATATGCTGCTGTAGATGCTCAAAAGAGCGTCTGCTCCTATACGGCCAGTGATCCGCCAGATTCCAGTGAAAGTAACTGCTTGGGCTAAGGTCAAACAGCATGAAACCACATACGCGGTTGGCCCGTGGTTATATAAGAGCACTATGTACAGTCGCACCTATGACTGTATATTTATAGGCATTTCCTTAACATCTTAGATCAAACATGTGCTCCAGCACATGTTTAGCAACATGCGTTACCTTTCTCAATGCATACAGCTACTATAGAGAGCAGTGGGAGGAATTTATGGCGAAACTTAAAATCAGCATCCGCGAAAAGAACAAGGACCTCACCGATTCAGCACGTGACCTGGCCGACGTCACATATAACGGTACCAGGGACAATGTGAGTTCGGCTGCTAGCAATGCACGAGACATTGCTCAGTCTACCTACGAGAACGCTCGCGACACAGCGCAAGGTGCCTTTGCCAATGTGAAAGATGTGGCACAGGATACCTTCTCAAATGTTAAGGATGCCGCACAGAGTGCCTTTAAAAATGTACGTGGTACTGCTCAGGATCGCTTGCCCGATCTGCGTGACAAAGCTCAGGATACATTGAGCAATGTTCAGGACAGCGTAAAAAGCGGCTTCGACAAAACTCAGGGCTTACTTGCTGTCGGTACCGGTGCAGCAGGCGCACTCCTGAAGAACAATAGAAACAATAAGAAGCTGAAAAGGGGCTGGAGAACAACAACCAACAATCTGCAAGATTTCCAGGAAACCGTTCAGGATAATGTCAGCAGTGGCCTATCAAAGGCTCAAGATGTAATCCAGTCCGGCGTCAGCGTCGCACAGGATGCTTTGAGCAAGAACTCCAAGAAAGCTCAGAAACAGCTTAAGAAGGCCCAGAAGCGCGCCAATAAGCTGGGAAGCGTCCTCCAGGACAACATTAGCAGCGGCCTCTCGACCACTCAGGATGCGATTAACCAGGTTCCGGTAAAAGTGGGCAAGACGTTCCAGCAGATGTCAGACAATGCTCAGGAGAAGCGTGAAGAGCGCGAACGAGAACAGGTGCGCAAAAGAAGGAAACGTGCGAGCGCGCGTAGTTGGTTCCGCTGGGGCCTGATCATTGGTCTCGTTGCTGCGCTCCTCTACACACCGCTCACAGGTCAAGAGGCGCGTCAACAACTCCTGGCACAATGGCAGAAGTATCGCTCCTACTTCGGTCTCTAAATCAATCTGTAAGACAAAAGGACAGTCTCAAAGAGGTCTGTCCTCTTTGTCGTATTCACCTTAATTTATTCTTAGCTGGTGATAAAGCGATTTATCGCTCGCAAAATAGGGACCCGATTTATTGGTGCATCCACGAAGTCGTTAGGATACCGTTTTTTGGCTCTTCAGGCCAATGCGCGTGTGGGCCATATCCTTGGTATTTAGTGGATGCACCATTTATACAGTTTCAGAAATTATTCCGGGTATCGAGAGGTGAGCAGGGTGGTGAGACAAAGTGCCGATGGTGGACGTGAGTGCGGGGCAGCAGCGACGAGCGCGATGAATCTGGCCCCTATTTCTCGCTCCATAAATGGCTGATGATATCTGGTTTAATTTCTTGAACTCTATTTATCGCATCCGCAGCGATTCATCGCTTGTTCTGTTGACATTCATCCCGTGCCATTCTCTTGATATCTGAAATAACTGACCAAACTCCGTTATCCCGTCCACCATTTATTGCTACAAACCTTTTACAATTGCCGACTCGTCGTAGTGCTGCAACAGATCTGCGGGACCGTCATAGATCGCAATAGCCCCCTTGAGATCTGCATCACTCCACCCACCACTGCGAAAGGCGATCGTCTTCACATCAGCCTTTTGAGCCGCCTCAATATCATAGGCCGTATCTCCAATCATCACCACCTCATTTGGGCTAAGTTTCGCGCTTTGCAGAGCCGCCTGCATAATATTGGGATCAGGCTTCGACTGCGAGGCATCCTTCGAGGTCGCCTCGTTCTCAAACAGCTCAGATGCGTGTGGGCCAATCACGCCAAACATGCTCTTCAGTTCATCCGGCTCAGCAGATGTGGCTATTATAAGCTTCAAGCCCTGCCTGTGTATATGCTGTAATAGCTCCAGCGTCTGTGGAAAAGCCTTAAGTGTTGGTAGATAGCGCGTTTTAAAAATCCTCTTGCGGCTCTCACTAATCTTCTTCCCCTCTTCGCTCTCCTTCTGTATATTCAGCGTCTCTGGCAAGACCTTATCGCCACCCATTCCGATCAACGGACGCACTTGCTCAAACGGTACCGTATGTCCGTGCTCTGCCATCGCCTCCACCCAGGCGTGCGCGTGAGCGTCATTGCTATCTACCAGCGTCCCATCAACATCAAAAATCACACCCTGTATCTTTTTCACTCTTCTTTCTCACTCTCTTTCGTTTTACAGTGTTACGAGCAAGCGCTCTGCTAACATATCTCTACAAGTAGTACGTTGAGTCCTTTCTAAAAAGATACCTGTGCTTTTCAGGACGAAGTTCTCTCAGGGAATAGCTGATTTTGCTTTTTGTACAAAGCATGCCTATACTCTTAGTGGGAATGCAGAAACAGCTTTGTATACGGCACTATCATTTTTCTGAGAGGAAAGTTAAAGGACATGGACACACGATTTTACCATTCACAAGAGCTTGACCTACAGCGAATTGCCCAGGCATTGGTCGCTGAATATCAAGCCAAAGGATTCGAGGCTCAGCAGTTTGGAACTGCAGATGTTGTCACGGTACAGTTGAGAAAGGAAAGCACCTTACGCTCAATTACCGGCTTCAACAAAGCACTTGGTATTTCACTACAACGCGCCAATCAGGGCACATTCGTACAGGTCGGTGCGCAGGAGTGGACAGACCAGGTCGCAGTTGGTGCCGTTGGCCTGATCCTCCACCCACTGCTCATCACAGCCGCAGTCGGAGCTGTAACACAGAACAATGTTGTACACGACATCATTCGCTCTATCGACTTCCTGGTACAACAGCAACAGCCCGGAGTGGGAGTATCAGTCCCCCCAACAAGCGCATTTCTGTAAAATAAGGATAGAGGATATTTATTGTTGATTTTTTGCGGCTGTGCTGCAAAAAATCAACAATAAATATGAAAATGAGTTATTTATGAGCTAAGAGACACACGTGAATGAGAATAGGAACTTCTGGTTTCAAGACTTTGACATCTTGACTTTCCCCACGTATTCGGCTACACTTTTACCTGTACTCAACAACTAGAAAGGTCTTTTTTGATGCAAGTCCTCTTTTTTGTGCACGTAGAGGTTCGCCAGTAGCTTTCTGGCTCTACTTCTGTGCTTATACCGTCTTGTAACGGCTGGTACAGCACAATAATTACTCTGACTTTACTCACTTCATGTTTTCTCTATTGCTCTAGACATGAAGATGGCTTTTCTATAGTCAGTGGATATCACCTCTACGTTTGCACCTCCATTAATACACCCCAAATTCGTTTTTGCCCAGGCACATTATGAGTCCATGCCTTTTTACACCCTTGCAGTCGCTCTCGTTCGCTATGTAACAGCCAGGCAGATTTGCATCACACGTCTTTGTGACGATAGAAAGCACCGAGTTTTATGAGTAAACAAGCGATACGTCCTGTCCTCTTTCCAGCTCTTCGGCCCTTCTACATGGCCAAATCGAGCTTCTTTCACAACGTGTTCACACACTTGAGATTTTGCATAAAAAAGGAAGAGGAAGACATTGCGTACAACTCGCAAAAATCATCTCTGTTGGAGCCAGGAACATCCTGAACGGTCACATTTTTCACGCCAGCATCGCTCTACACGTTCGGGAACCGAGGTGTTTAAATGCCGGAATTGTCGCCGCTTTATTGGCCCATTGCCCTCTGGAGGACATCATCGCAACCACTGCCCCTTCTGTCTCTTTTCACGTCACGTCGATCTCGAAAAAGGAGACCGACTCAACGTTTGCGGCGCGAAGATGAGACCCATTGGCTACTTTCAACGGCCTAATGGCGAGTATGTCCTGGTGCATCAGTGTCTTGGCTGTGATTTTGAGCGCTTCAATCGCATCGCCGCCGACGATGATTTCGCACTGCTGCTCACTTTACCAGTCCTGCCCGCGCGCACAAGTCGGGAGGTAAAAGAGCAGCGCCTGCAAGCCATCCTGCAGGAATGGCCTGAAGACAGTAAAGATGACTGAATTTTAGAGAATAATATAGAAATCTAGGGCAATATCCCCTATTCCCGTTCACTATAAACGGGAATAGGGGATATTGCCCTAGATTTGACAGCCGTTTCTACTCACCTCGACTTCTCTCACGCGCAGTATGGCCGCGACTTCGCTGTGATAATTTTGCGCAGCAACACTTTCGCACGGTGGAAATAAGTTTTTGCCGTCGCCTCAGGCATCGCCAGAATTTTTCCAATCTCGGAAAAGCTCAGTTGCGATGTGTAACGCAAGAGAACAACTGAGCGGAACTTTGGAGGTAATGCGTCTATCGACTGCTGCAACAGCGATTGCAGGTCGCGCTGCTCCATCAAATCTTCGGGAAGCGGTCCCGGATCAGCTATCTCATTTAATCCCGTCATCTCGCCATCGGTATTCTCTGTTTCAAGCTGTGAGAAGTGAATTGCATAACGATGCCTGCGTCGTAACTCATCGACGCAACAATTTCGTGCCACCTGAAATAACCACGATTTGAATGGTTCGCCCGTCGCCAGCTTTGGTAAAGCAGTGTAGAAACGCAGAAATACTTGCTGCAACACATCACACGCCAGATCATAGTCACCCAGAAAGCGACAAATAAAGTTGAATAAGGAGGTAGAGTACCGCCGCACCAACAGCTCAAATGCGCCTTGATCTCCCTCTAAAACCAGGCGAGCGAGCACCGCATCTGACATTTCTGGAAATAATGTCTGCATTCTTTCTTGAGCTTGCACGTGTAACCTCTTCTCTGGATGAAAAATATCGCACTCTTGGATTTTCGGCTATCTGTCTCTCTAATCATAGCATATACTCCATTTCCAAGAATTACAATGAAAAATTCTTTATAAAAAACTCATCCTTGTAAAGTTATAATCAGAAATTAACATAGGCTTAGAAAGTTTAGAATTTCTTATCTTCTACTAAATAAAGAAACGTATCAATACAATCTGGCAAAAGAAATAGGGCTGTACATGTACAGCCCTATTTCCATACATCTCTTTCTATTTTATGTTATGCGTGCTCCTGACGACGCAACTCTATCTTGCCGTTTCGTGTCCGTACGGCAAATGTTGGTTGGGCATAGACGGCCGGGCTATTGGCAACCGAGCCATCGCACATGTTGAAGCCAGAGTTATGCCACGGACAGTAGAGCACACCATCCTCATACCTTCCCTCGTCTAATGGCCCACCCAGGTGGGAACAGGTAGCAGCCATTGCACAGATGCGTGCTCCGTCTTTGACGATAACGGCGGGAATACCTGCGGCATCTACGCGTTTTGGTGTGCGCTCTTGCAGCTCTTGCTCATCCAGCACTGCTACAAAATCGTCTGAACCACCCTCTGCTGCGACGTGATTCACGCCAATAGCCGTTGAATAGGATAGCTCTCCGCCGATATAGGCCGAGTATGCGGTGATGGCATAAGAGGCTGCTGCCAATGAAATAGCTGTTCGTCTCTGTCCGGTGAGCCTCAGGATAGCTGAACCAAGATTAAGTACGGTAACGGCACTGTTGAGCAACGCGTGCAGCATACCAGTTCGTTGTTCAGGACCATCGGTATCAACCCAGTTTGTCAATCCAGTTGCCGCTGAACCAACGGCTCCGGCTAATCCCGTCCACATCAAAATATCCGCGCTTCGCGCCACACCCTCGTCTCCATCGTTCAGCCAGACCAGGTCGAGCACCAGCGTGCCTGTCCAGGCCCCAATGGGAATTGTTACCAGCACGGGATGAACAGGATGCCCAAACCAGACTCCGTTGAGGAAGTCCTTCAATTTATAATTTGCCTGCCCAGGCTGCCCATAGAATTTATGGACTGCCTGTTGCAGGGGAGTTGCCAGCTTATCCAACCAGGGCATCTTCCCAACTACCTGCGCGGACCAGCGCCGTAACGCGGGGAAGCGAGGTGGCGTATCCACCCAGCTCGTTGTCGAGTTCGTCGTTGTATCAGAAGCCATAAGATCTATTTCCTTTCTGCAACCTCTAACCAGTAATAATCTCGTGGTGGATTAGTGCCAATGACAGAAAAGGGCACCTGTGGCCGTTGTGTCTCTTGCAAGTAACGTGTCACCGCCGCGTTCTTTCCATAGAAGAGTCGTGCACAATGGAACGCAGTCTCTAGCGAGCGAAAATAGACATACATCTCTTCCTCTACAGGGAAGCTGACATAGGAAAAACCATGCGCTTTGAACCAGTCAGAGTCTTCCCGGCGCGGCCAGATAATAAAAATTTTGCCACCTGGTCGCGTAACACGCAGCAGTTCAGCGAGTCCTGTTTCGCCTCCCTGGTTCTCATCAGCAGTGAAGGCAGAACAGGAGACGACGCTATCCACGCTCCTGTCCGCTAACGGTAGCGCCTCAAACCGCCCCTGCTCT
>DAOUDD010000294.1:0-7161 GCA_034431765.1 Ktedonobacteraceae bacterium
TCACGACCTTGCGGTCAGGGGATTTTAAGTCCCCGGCGTCTACCATTCCGCCATCGCCCCGCGAATGGTACGATGATAGTATCATGCTTCAGCCTATTCGTCAATCTCTTTTCAAGAATCTCTTTCCGACAAATCTGGCGGATGGGCGAAAACTTGCGCTCGGAAGGCTTCCTCTCAATAAGCTCTCTGGTATAATATATGTGGACATATCTCCACAAGGCTCGCTCCGCTTCCGTTTTCAAGCGGCGCTTATACTTGCGCAAAAATACTAGCAGCTCAAGCCAACTGTTGACGAGTACGGGCATCTAGGGCATAATACGAATCGTGTCAAAGTGAAAATTCGTTCATTTTAGCAATCATCCAGGTTATCTTTCATGACAAACGGGCTTGAAAACACACATAATTCCTCTGAGCACATGCTGCGGGGGAAATACGAGGTTATTATTGTCGGGGCCGGACATGCCGGTTGTGAGGCTGCCCTCGCCAGTGCACGTATGGGCTGTAAGACGCTGCTACTGACGATGAATATGGATAGTGTGGCGCTTATGCCCTGTAATCCGTCGATGGGCGGCCCAGCGAAGGGACATCTCATCAAAGAGATTGATGCGCTGGGAGGTGAGATTGGTCGCAATACTGACCGAACGTTTATCCAGGTGCGCCTGCTCAATACCAGTAAGGGACCGGCTGTACAGGCATTACGCGCTCAGTGTGACAAGCAAGCCTATCGGTTGGCGATGAAGTTTGTGCTGGAGGGCCAGCAGCATCTAGAGCTGAAACAGGCGACGATTACCCATCTGTTGCACTCACGAGGAGACGATGGCCGTCCCAGAGTGATAGGTGTAATCACGAATACTGGCTGGCAATACGAGGCCGAGTCGATTGTATTGACGACTGGCACGTTTATTAATGGACGGCTCGTTGTTGGCGAAAAGACTCAGCCAGGCGGTCGAGCTGGCGAAGGGCCAGCGCTCGGCATCTCTAGCTCGCTGCAAGATCTTGGCCTGGAGGTACGACGTTTCAAGACCGGCACGCCACCACGTATCGACGCTCGCACGATTGATTACAGCAAAACGGAACCGCAGCCGGGCAGCCGTGTCCCGCTCTACTTCTCGTGGGATCGTACAGCACGTGAGGATGTCCAGCTTCCAGGCGGGCAGCCAAACCCTGTTTATCCCGTGACCGACGAAGACCTGCATGGCTGGCGTCCACAGTTGCCTTGCTACCTGGTACGCACAGACGAGCGGACGCACAGGGTTATTCGTGACAATCTGCATCGCTCGCCACTCTACACAGGCATTATCGAAGGGATCGGGCCGCGCTATTGCCCCTCAATAGAAGACAAGATCGTGCGCTTCTCTGATAAAAGTTCGCATCAGATCTTCCTGGAGCCAGAGGGATGGCGCACAGGCGAAGTCTATGTCCAGGGGATGAATACAAGCCTGCCAGAGGATGTGCAAGTGGCGATGTTGCGCAGCATTCCTGCCCTGGAGCGCGCCGAAATCATGCGCGTTGGCTATGCGGTCGAGTACGACTACATTCCGCCTGAGCAGCTTCTCCCTACAATGCAAACGAAAGCTGTGGATGGACTCTTTCTGGCAGGGCAGATCAACGGCACCTCCGGTTATGAAGAGGCTGCGGCCCAGGGAATCATGGCTGGAATTAATGCAGCCCTCTCTGCTCGTGGCGAAGATGGATTTGTGCTTGGACGACATGAGGCATATATTGGAGTGCTGATCGACGACCTGGTAACACGTCCGATGAGCGAACCCTATCGCCTGCATACGTCACGAGCAGAGCATCGTCTCCTCCTGCGCCCTGATAGTGCTGATCTACGTCTGAGCGATTATGCATATGCATATGGCTTGATCAGTGAGCAGCGCTACGCTGAAGTGGTACAGAAACGGGAGACTATCCAGCGTGCTTTGCATGAGCTGGATAACATCACCTTTACCTCTTCACGTTCGATGGAAGCCTGTGCCCAATCACTTGGCATGCAACCGCTTGGACAGTTGCTTTCTGCTCGTGACCTGCTGCGACGCCCTGAAGTACATTATGTTCAGGTGGCACAACTGGTCCGAGCGGTGGAACAAGAGCCCACTTCTCCTGCACCTACTCCATCTAAGGAGGAAAAACTGTACACTACCACGCTTTCAGATCTGTCGGAAGAGATTGCGGAAGAGGTAGAATTGCAGGTCAAGTACGAGAGTTATATTCGCAAGCAGGAACAACAGGTGTCACGGACACAGAGGCTCGAAGAATTGCGCATTCCGGCCTCTATCGACTACCAGGCGATCCTTCATTTGCGTACAGAGGCCCGTCAAAAATTGCAAAAGATGTGTCCGCGTACTGTCGGCCAGGCGTCTCGTGTTGAGGGCGTTACACCTGCAGACATTGCAATATTGATGATTTATCTGGAGAAATCACGCTCGGTAAAGACGCCATCTCTTGACAGTGCACGTACTGAACGTGTACCATAGAGTCATATTACCCATTTATAATGTATCGATGTGCAATAGAACTAGAGCTGTGCGTTTCCCCCTACGTATGCTCTAGTACCTGCATGCACAATAATAGGAGGAAAAGGCGCTTGATTTTTCTACGAGGATATCTTTAATCTGATGTCTATCGTGCGTTACATGTATTGGGTAGAAATGTTGGACATGCCTATGATGGTATTTACCAAGAGTATACGGCAAACGGAAGTACTACAAAAAGGGGAGAACCGTGTACATTCTTGTCGTCGATGATGATCGCTTTGCCAACGCACTCGTCCAGTTTGTACTCTCAAAAGAGGGATACGAGGTTGAAGTGGCAGACAACCCGCGTGGTGCATTGCAAATGATCCAAAAGCGCGAACCCGATCTCTTGATTCTCGATGTTACGATGCCTTACATCAGTGGCTTTGAGTTTTCAAGTAGATTGCGTTCAGAGGGATATGAAATTCCTCTTATTTTTATGACTGCCCAGGATACGATAGAGGCAAAGCTTCAGGGATTCAATATTGGTGCAGATGATTATATTTGCAAACCGTATAATCATCAGGAACTCGTTGCACGCGTCCAGGCTGTGATGCGGCGTATAAAGAAAAATAGTAAAATAGGAAATCAAAGTATTCGTGGCGGTCAGATCGAACTCTTTCCAGCCGAGCTGAAGGTAACAGTGGATGGTCGCGCCCCTGTCACTCTTACGCCGACAGAAATGCATGTATTACGTGTGCTTATGACGAGTCCTGGGCAAGTGGTCAACCGAGATCAGTTGCTGGTGGAGGTATGGAACGACAATGAAAATAATAGTAATATTGTAGATGTGTACATTCGTCGCTTACGTGTAAAATTAGAGCTTGATGCAGATAGACCTCAACACATTCTCTCTGTGCGGGGTATTGGTTACAAGTTTGTTGGGAAATAGGGAGGCACCGTGCGGAAGCGTCTACAGAAACGAATGAGAGTAATGCAGATTCTGCAAGAGGGAGTACAAAACGCTACTGACGAGCAGAATGAACAGGATGGTACTGCCTTCTCTAAAGAACAGTACGAGGCAAGAACAGGAAATGAACCTGTGACAGAGCAGCGGAGCCAGAGTCAATCCAACGAGCAAAATTCCTATCTACAAGCGATGATTGCTCAGACATCTGATGCCATTATTACGATAGATCAGCACTTCCGTATCCGAGATTTAAATGCGGCGGCTGCTACTGCTCTTCATTGTTCATACGATGACGCGCTTGGACAGGAATGCCCTGATGTCCTCTGCTGCAAAAACTTGAATCATATGATACTATGCGGCACATCAAGCTGCCCTCTCGCACGCGTTCTGGAGAAACGTCAACCACTACCAAACGAAGAACTACTCATCGGGGTTGAGGCTGAGCAGGAGTCTGAAGTCTCAACCTGCGTTACACCTGTCGAGATTGACAATACCTCTTATGCAATATTCAGCGCTCGCGATCTATCAGCATTAAAGGTTGCAAATCAGGTACGCTCGAACTTTGTCTCCATGGTCTCACACGAACTGCGTACGCCGCTTAATTCGGTCCATGGCTTTGTTGATCTGCTTTTGCAGGGTCACATGGGGGAATTGACGAACGAGCAGCGTACCTACCTCAGCTATACACAGGAAGGCGTACATCAACTCATCTCCATCGTGGAAGATATTTTGTTTATGACACGCTCTGACCTGGGACAATTTGAAATTAAGCTGCAAGAGGTTCATTTTCGCACACTGGTACGCCAGGTCATCGCAAGTCTACAACCTCAGGCTCGTAAATCTGGCGTAATCCTGCTCCATGACATTCCTGTCGGTGCCCCTTCGCTTTCTGCCGATCCACAGCGTATGAAACAGGTGCTCAATAACTTAATGACAAACGCGCTCAAATTCACGCCACCAGGAGGCACGGTGACGGTGAGTGCGCAGAGGCACGATGGACGCTTTGATAAGATCCTGGTGACCGATACTGGCTATGGTATTTTACCAGAGGATCGCCCGCATGTCTTCGAGCGCTTCTACCAGTCAAATCATAGTCAGCAGTCGAAAATGGGCGGCTACGGTCTCGGCCTCTCTATTGCCAAGCTGATTGTAGAGCAGCATGGCGGCACTATCGGTTTCGACACAGTGGTAGATCAGGGAACAACATTTTATTTCACGGTTCCACGTTTTCACATAGAAAAAGGGGCAGAAAGATCTCAAAGGGTTTCATAAGCCCGATCAGGTGTCACCGCCAAGAGACCGAGTACAGCAACATCCTACTCTTAATAGTAATGCACCAGGCCCTAGAGCCCCACTTGCTAGCCCCAGAGAGAAAGCTGCTGCCCCTCTGACTCGTCTGGTTCAATCCAGGTTTTGTCTTTCGAAAGCTTGTCTGCCTGTCGCGTTGGTTCAGGAAGACGGTATCCTTTTGCACATGCCAGTACATATGAGATACTGCTCTCTAATGTGATGAGATGGCCGGGCGAAATGATCATCGGCTTGACGCGTGTTCGCGTGCGCACTGCTGCACCTATAACCTCTTTTTTGTATACAAGAGGCACCCAGGATCCTGCTTCCTCTTTCAACGCAGCTTCATCATACCGACCAACCAGAATGGACTTGCCGCAGCCGATGGTTGGAATGTTGAGCCACAGACCAAGATGGGTGGCAATACCAACGCGGCGCGGATGCGCAATACCCTGCCCATCAACCATCACCAGGTCGGGGCGCTGCCGTAACTTCTCAAATGCACCCAGAACGCTGGGTGCCTCACGGAACGAAAGCAGACCAGGTACGTATGGCATCCGTATCGGCTCCTCGTACGTATGGCGTTCAAGTATCTCCATATCTGGATAGCTTAGCAGGACAACAGCGGCCTGTGCCGTCTCATGTTCTTCGTTAATGGCCATATCGACGCCCGCTACGGTGGAGACGTTGCTTAGCACGTCTTCCAGGCGAACGCGTTTCGCCAGTTCTTGTTGAAGCGCAATAGCCTCCGCAACCTCAAGATTCCACTTGTGCAAGGGCTCACGCGACCCATACGACTGCTTAGACTGCTGCGACATAGGCTCTCTTCCACCTTCTTCTCGTCTTTTATCCCTTGTAGCACGTGTTAACGCGCCTCCGCGATACAGATCATGCGTGGGCTATCAAGCTGGTACTGGTTCAACTGATAGTCACCATAGATATTTTTGATAGCAAAGCCAGCCTGCTCTAGCAACAACTCCACCTCACTACGCTCAAATAAGTACAGCATAGTTGTGACTACGGTACGCTTTACTGTGCCCCCTTGAGTGTGTTGATCATAAAAATGAGTAAGTTCAAGGAGATGTCGTGCTGTTGAAGAGGCCGGACTGACAAAATGGGTGTAATAGCTACCATTCTCAGCTTGCCATGTTCCCTGGTGCAGAAGTTGCCCACTTAAATCTTCCATGTAACGAGCGTCTGCATTACTAATATCAAGGATGAAGGTTGCGCCAGGGCTTAAATGTGTTCGTATCCCAGCAAGCGTATTTTGTTGTGCTGTACGTGTTGTGATATGGGCAAAGGAACCAAGGGCGATAAAGGCCAGGCGAAACATCTGCTCCAGTGCTAGCGCGCCGATATCCTGCTGTACCAACCGACACCGTGACAGTAACCCTTCCTCCTGCAGACGTTGCCGTGCGATTGCCAGCATCTCCGTCGAACTATCCACTCCGGTCAGTTCATAGCCTTCCTGCGCAAGCGGTAACAGCACACGGCCACTCCCGCAGGCTAATTCGAGGATTCGCCCCCCGCTCAGTTCAGCATAGTTGCTATACAGATCGAGATCCTCATCAAAGCGCGCGTGCTCGATATCGTAGAAAGGGGCAATCAGGTCATACTCGTTCATCATGCTCTCTATCTCAAAGATGTGGCGCACTTGGGGCCAACATCAACTTCCTGTATTTCAGCTCTGCCAAGCTTCATTCGGCCCCAAGAGCACAGAACCGAACGACGCGTAGGGAGCGCGCTTGCCTCGCTCCTGCATGAACATCTTGCAGAATTGGATTGGCGCTTGCCCCACTCTTACGCGAACCATCGTTTCTCCTACCGAGAGACACTATGACGTTTGATAGAGCACTACTTCTCTTTAGAATATCGCTAGTATAGCGGTAGAGGCTAGAAATGACAAGGAATGGAAAAAGGGCGAGGGAGCATGAATATGATGCTTCTCGCCCATCGCGTTTGTAAGGTAATTGGTCCAGTATTGGTGCTAAGCGGACGTGCTTAGCGATCCTTCTCGACACGGCTCAATGCAGCCTGCGCTGCGGCGAGACGTGCAACGGGGACACGGTACGGTGAGCAACTCACGTAGTCAAGACCAATCTGGTTGCAGAAATCAATGCTATCAGGATCGCCACCATGTTCACCACAGATGCCGAGTTCGATGGAAGGATTGGCCTTGCGACCCTTCTCCACAGCCATTGCAACAAGCTGACCAACGCCATCACGGTCCAGCGTCTGGAACGGGTTGACAGGCAGAATCTTGACCTTGTCTTTCAGGCCAGGCTCTTCCAGTCCCTCAACATACTTGAGCAGGAACTTGCCCTCAGCATCGTCACGGCTATAACCAAAGGTCGTCTGCGTCAGGTCGTTTGTGCCGAAGCTGAAGAAGTCTGCAACTGGCGCGATCTGATCAGCGGTTAAAGCGGCACGAGGCAATTCGATCATCGT
>DAOUDD010000295.1:0-5174 GCA_034431765.1 Ktedonobacteraceae bacterium
CTCCTGCAACGCGTTTCCTCACGAGCGTCAGTTCGTCCCCCCCCAATTCATTGGGCGAAGAGAGGGACCCCGTTCACGGCGTCCGCCGCGATTCATCGCAACGCACAAAACTGTCAGGGAGAGAGATGGCACCATCGCACCTCCACACGGGCGACCCGCAAGGGTCGCTCCCGACACGGGATCGTGTGTTCCTCAAGGCTTCCCTTGATGCGTATTGGACCGCAATTCTTGCGTCCGCCTTGATCCCTATTGAACCCCCATTCATTGCCTCCTCCTCCACCAACACACCCCCAAAACACACATGATTTATCATCTACCATAGGGACCGCAATTCATTGCGTCCCATTGGCGTCACGTTAATGAGCGAACAATTTCCTGAAGGCCCTTTTTACCATCAAATGTTTCGATCAGAACCGGCTTCACGTGCTTTAGCACCTTCGTAGGGACCGCACTTCAGGGCGTCCGCCGCCTCGGGAGGCACTCCCGCTCGCCTTAACTTGACGCCCATGGGACCCCACTTCATTGCGTCCGCTGCCTCTGAAATGTATCGAAGCTTACCCCACCCTACGCCTAACCTTCTATCAAAGCAGCCGTCTGGCGCACAATCTCGACAAAATCCTGCTTAATACTAGCCCCACCAACCAGAGCACCATCAATCTCTGGATGCGCCATAAAATCAGCTATATTTGCCGATGTGACACTCCCACCATACAGAATACGTAGCGCGGACGCGGCTTGCTCGCCATACATCCCCTGGTAAAGCTGGCGTATCTGGCGTATCACCCGCAACGCACCATCAGCAGTTGCAGCTCTACCAGTGCCAATCGCCCAGATCGGCTCATAAGCGATGACAACCTCTCCCGCTCGTCCATCTGGCAAATTCGCTAGGCTTGCATGCACCTGTGAGCCAATAATCTGCTCAGTCTGATTAGCCTCATATTGCTGCAAATTCTCCCCGATACATACAATCGGGCGCACGCCAGCCGCAAGAGCAGCCAGAGCCTTCTTATTCACCAGTTGATCGCTCTCTCCAAAGTAGCTGCGACGCTCAGAATGCCCAAGAATGACTGTGGTACACAGTTCACGCACCATACCCGGCGCAATCTCTCCAGTATAGGCCCCCTTCTCCTCAAAATACATATTCTGCGCCCCCAGTTCGAGCCGCTCCGTCGGCAACGAGTCGAGCACCTCACGAACGGCAGAGAGCGAAATCGCAGGCGGACAGAGAATGCCAAGAACACCTGGAGAAGTGCGCAGCAGAGGAGTCAGAACAGTCACGATCTCACGCGCAAAGTTTGTAGCCTCCGCCGGACCATAATTCATCTTCCAGTTACCCGCCAGTATTGCTGTGCGAGTACGAGCAGTAGACATGATTTCTCCTTGTTACGAAGCAGTTACTTATCTTGCAGCGCAGCAACGCCAGGCAGGGTTCGACCTTCCAGAAATTCGAGCGAGGCTCCACCACCCGTCGAGACATGCGTCATCTTATCTGCTGCACCTGCACCCTCAACGGCAGCCGCAGAATCTCCACCCCCGATAATCGTCAGCGCCCCCTCACGCGTTCTCCCGGCGAGTATATCAATCAGTGCGTTGGTCGCTACAGCAAAAGCTGGCATCTCGGCAACACCTAACGTCCCGTTCCACACAATCGTCTGACCATCTGCTAAGGACTGACGGAAGAGCTCAATCGTCTTTGCTCCCAGATCAAGAATACGCCAACCCGACGGTACAGCATCACTCGCAACAGTCTTATGCTCCGCATCGGCTGCAAAGCGGTCAGCAATGACAACATCAACAGGCAACACAAAATTTTTCCCCTGCCGCTGTGCCTGAGAAATTAACTCACGCGCCTCACCCACCTTCGACTCCTCATACAACGAGTCGCCAATCTCATAACCCTGTGCTTTCAGAAATGTATTCGCCATTCCACCGCCAATCAGCAGGGTATCAGCAATACTGATCAAGCGCTCCAGCACTGTGATCTTATCGGAAACCTTGGCTCCCCCTACCACAGCAACAAAGGGTCGTTTGGGATTTTCAAGTGCGGCTCCGAGGAAATTGATCTCCTTCTCCATCAGAAAACCCGCCACTCCAGGCAGTGTATGAGTTACGCCCTCAGTCGATGCGTGTGCACGATGCGCGGTACCAAAGGCATCGTTAACATAAAGATCACCAGACGAGGCAAGCTGACGAGCGAAGTTCGCATCGTTCTTCTCTTCCTCTTTATGGAAACGTAGATTCTCCAGTAGCAGCACCTGACCGGCTTGCAGAGCACGCGCTTTTTGCTCAGCTTCCGCTCCAATACAATCAGAACTTGTCTCAACCGGACGCCTCAGCAGCTCGCTCAAACGCCGAGCAACGGGAGCAAGACGCAGCTTCTCAACCACTTGCCCGGAAGGACGCCCCAGATGCGACATAAGAATCACAGCCGCCTTCTCATTCAGCAGATACTCGATAGTAGGCAGCGCAGCAACAATACGTGTATCGTCAGTAATCCGCTGCGCCTCATCAAGCGGCACATTAAAATCAACGCGTACCAGCACGCGCTTCCCCGCGACATCTATATCGCGAATCGTCTTCTTATTAAGAGCCATAAACTACTTCCTACATCTTTTACAGGGTAATTATTCCACACAAATCTCTACTTGGAGACCTTTGCAATTCATTGCCCTTCACATAGGGACCCGATTTATCGCGACACTCACATAACCTGTGAAACTCCACCTATCGCGTCCGCTGTCTCCCCTCCCGTCCACTGCGTCGGCCAGCAGAGATGTGAACTATCGCCTCTTCCCTATAAGCCTTACAGCTCACCCTCTGCTGTACCTATCGCCACCAAAGCGCAACCAATCCACCTACAGCCCGGCTACCTAGATCCCCTTCTGACCAATAAAGGCCGCGAGATCAGCAACACGGCTCGAATAGCCCCACTCATTATCATACCAGGCAATAACCTTAATCATATTCCCGCCCAGCACCATCGTCGAGAGACCATCAACCGTCGCCGAATGTGGATCACCACGGAAATCAGACGAGACCAGCGGCTCATCAGTATAAGCAAGAATACCCTTGAGCGGACCCGCCGCAGCCTCTTTAAACGCATTATTCACAGCGTCCACCGAAGCCTCTTTACGTGTCGTGATGACAAAATCCACCACAGAACCCGTCACCGTGGGAACACGCAGCGACATGCCATCAAACCGCCCCTTGAGCTCAGGAATAACCAGCGCCAGTGCACGCGCCGCACCTGTCGTCGTAGGAATAATATTGGCACCAGCGGTACGTGCCCGGCGCAGATCCTTGTGCACCTGGTCGAGAATACGCTGATCATTGGTATACGAATGGATCGTGTTCATCAAACCACGCTCGATGCCAAACACATCATTCAGCACTTTCGCAGTTGGAGCCAGACAGTTCGTCGTACAGGAAGCATTAGAAATAATATTATGTTTGGCAGGATCATACATCCCTTCGTTGACGCCCAGCACCAGCGTTATATCTTCGCCCTTCGCAGGTGCCGAGATAATGACCTTCTTCGCCCCACCCTTCAAATGTGCAGACGCTTTGTCGGCATCAGTAAAGAAACCGGTAGACTCGATCACAACCTGCACACCCATATCTGCCCACGCAATCTGTGCCGGATCACGCTGTGCAATCACCTTAATCGTATGCCCATTGACAACAAGGGAATCGGTAGTTGCTTCTACTTCGCCGGGGAAGCGTCCATACGTGGAATCGTATTTCAGGAGGTGAGCATTCGTGTGTGTGTCAGTGAGATCGTTGATAGCAACCACTTCTAATTCGTTGGGGTGACGTTCCAGCATCGCCTTCAAGGACTGCCGTCCAATACGTCCGAAACCGTTAATACCTACGCGGATAGCCATAGTTGTTTCTCCTTCTGTCTATGATAACCAGGTGCTTATCCGAAAACCTGAGTGCGCAGCACTGACCGCGATACCCTCCTTGCACAAACCTGAGCGTAGCTCGCTCTGCGAAGAGCGTCCGTTTGTGTCTACCAGGAGGAGCGGCGTCCGTTTTCGCATAAGATCCAATATATAGGCAACATGAAAGCAGACCACGCCGTACTTAACTCTCATGATACACTTCAAATGACTAAATTTCGCTACTACGAGCAATCTCGAATTTCAAGACCTCCGATGAGGGACGATATCCACTCCCGCTCCTCCCTGCGCCTGATTCATCATCAAGGGGAGAGGCGGCAATTCTATTGCGCCTCTTGTGTTGAGATGCACAACTGTTTACCCACAGTACTCACGTCCCCCCACAATCTCGAATTTCGCTACCGCCCCGAACTCATCTCTGCATTCCTCGAAACCCTTACCCTGCACCCATCCAATGCATCAAAACTCTCTTATTCCCTTTCCCAATCAGCGCAGTCACTCATCCGCAATTCATTGCTCCCCAGATAGGGACCCGATTCATCCCGTCCGCTGCAATTCATTGCTCCGCCGCGACTCATCGCCTGTTTCGCCACCGCACTCATCTCTGAAAATTCATCAGAAAGTCTCCTACAAGCGTATCACTAGTTAGCCTTTCTCGCAAGAGATAGAGACGAATAGGCCTATAGTTAAGATAACAGGATGAAATTTCCATGTTATAGTCAGAACAGCTATACAGGAATGCAAAAACGGCACCATCTTCGAAAAGATGGCACCGTTTCAGAGTTATACACATCTACAGTCAAAACGAATCCAGAACTTCACCACACATCCAGTTACCGAATTTCTCTTAGACAAGACCGGGAACACGTCATTTCCCTCATGCATCGGACAAACCCTTGCCACGCCTCAGCACCCTCGTCGCGTCCACAACCCACCGTCGTACGCGACCTGATCCTCAAGCTTTTCACTTAAGAGTATTTCGGGTATCAATTTGTAATTCATTGCTCGTGAAATAGGGACCCAATTGCATCGCATCCACTACGCATCAAGATACGGCCTGAGGAACGCCCCATCCCGCGTCGGGCGGGTAGAGCAAGACCCTTTCGGTCGCCCATGGTGGAGGTGCAGAATGGCCCACGACGGGGCTTGCGGAACGCCCCATCCTGCGCCGGACGCGACCCTTGCAGCCGCCTACGGTGGGGGTCTCTCTCCCCGACACATTTTGGGGCACCCGTCTGCTGGCTTGGACCACCTTCTCCTGCGACGCGTTTC
>DAOUDD010000296.1:0-6397 GCA_034431765.1 Ktedonobacteraceae bacterium
TGGAGAGCAAGGAATACCAGCCGGCCAAGGCGAAATCGTTACTAGCGATTGGCCTGGGCAAAGACGTGGCTGGAGTGGTACGTGTGGGTGATCTCGCACGCATGCCGCACTTGCTGATTGCGGGAGCAACGGGTAGTGGAAAGAGTGTCTGTATCAATACTATCATCGCCAGTATCCTCCTACAGGCAACGCCGGACGATGTCCGTTTGCTGATGGTCGATCCTAAGATGGTTGAACTGAACATGTATAACGGCATTCCTCACCTGCTCTCCCCCGTAGTTATTGAGGTGGAGAAGGTTGTCTCACTGCTCAAGAATGCCATCAGTGAGATGGAGCGTCGTTACCGTCTCTTCTCACAACTTGGTGTACGTAACCTGGATGGTTATCGCAAGCTACGTGTAGAGAAAATGGCAAAGGGCGATAACTCGCTCGGTAACCTTCCGGCAATTGTGATTATTATCGACGAGCTGGCAGACTTGATGATGGCTGCGCCTGAAGAGGTTGAGGGCATGATCTGTCGCCTGGCACAGCTTGCACGTGCAACAGGTATTCACCTGGTGGTAGCGACACAGCGCCCATCCGTCGATGTTATCACAGGCCTGATCAAGGCAAACATCCCGACACGTATCTCCTTCATGGTCAGTTCAGCCGTTGACTCGCGCACCATTATTGATATGGGTGGTGCGGAACGCCTGCTTGGGCGTGGCGACATGCTCTACCTGCCAGCCGATGCCGGACGCCCTGAGCGCATTCAGGGAGCCTTTCTCTCGGATGATGAGGCACAGGCATTGGCAGATTACTGGCGGCAGCAGATGGCCTCCTTTGAGCCGGTTGAGGGCGCAGATCCAGCGCAGGCAGAGACGCGTCCAGTAGTTGAGCCTGGCTGGGAACTGCATGCCGAAGCTGACGGAGAACCCGAATTAGAGGATGATCTGCTGGATCGTGCCGAGGACGTTGTGCGCGAATATGGACGAGCTTCGATTTCGCTCTTGCAGCGTCGCCTGCGCGTTGGCTATTCGCGTGCCGCACGGCTGATTGATCTATTGGAGGAACGTGGCATCATTGGTCAATCAGAGTCGGGAGGACGAGCCCGCGAAGTCTATGATAATGGCTCCTCACACGGCTATGACCGTCGCGGTGGAGGTGAAGGGCACTCGATGGCCGATGAGGTCGCGGACATCGTCGCCGAAGAGCGTGCCCGCGACGAGTTCCTGCGCAATCAAGTTGCTCGCTTCCAACAGCAAGGTGCATCCTCCACTCATCATAGTGATGATGAGGACGACCTTGAATAGCATATCTTCTTATGTTGCTTCAGCTATCCTGCAAGTATGGCAGGATTGCCGAAAGTGTAGAAGAGTGTAAACGTGAGAGCGTGGATCTTTCAACCAGTCTGAGTTCTTGTGAGTTGGTCGTGATATTCGCCTCTCAAGTAAAACTCGTTGCCTCCCTCAAACTCTTTTATAAAATGTTGCCCGATAAAGTTTGAGATGCAATGTGCTGTATCATCATTGATTGTAATGCGGAAATTTGAGCAGATGTGCTGCGTGCGTAGCCCTTCTCTACTCAAATTGTGCTGATAAGACTGCACCAGATCCTCTCGTCGTACTTTTTGTGGTGGGACTCCATAGCTACTGAAGTCCGTCTCAACCTCCTCCAGAAAAAGGCTCTCTAGCAGTGTCCAATCTTTGTACTCTGCGCTACCAGGGCTAGCACCGACCCAATTGTTTGCTTTTAGTTCTTGGTAGTGTAAATATTCTTCATAAACTGTAGCGTTGTTAGCGTTTTCTCCTAATAAAACTGTTACATTATGAGTGCCTGCATCTTCAGGTGTGCTATTATTCCATGTAATTCCCCTGTTTCCTCTACTTTTAAGATACGCCTGAGGTTCAGAAGTGTCATCAATGACTACACCTTCTTGCTTCATTTCTTGTAGATACTCATTCCCAATTTCGTCAATTGTGCTACCATTTTGCCCGCCACTTAAATCTCGTTGAAAGAACTCACTGCTCGGCTCTTCTCCACTAGGCATAATAGGTGTTATGTTAGTACTCGGTGGAAGAGTAGTATCGCCTAACTCAGTTTCTTTTACAATCTCTGATGAAAGCTCATCAAGTTCTTGAGCAGCCGTTGCTTCAGCTTCGGTGACAGCTGTTTCCTCTTCAGAGATCGCTTGTTCTTCTATTAATGTACCTTCAGTAGCCGTCCCCCCAGTAGCTGCATCTGTGAGAGGATCTAATCCAAATTGCAAGATATCAACTACTACAAGACCTGCTGTAGCAAGGCCCATTGCCAGGGCCTCCATATCTTTCTCTTGTTTGTCACAAATAGCTTTGTCTATAGTACTAGCTAATTTCGTTTGAACTATCTGAAGATGGAACTTGAGGCATCGATGGTGTTTCTCCTAATACCTATTAGATTTGTATCATATGCACATTTTATTCATGACTTTCAGTCTAAAAGATGTCTATTATCTTGTCAAGAATACCATCACATTCTATGATTTTTAGAATATAAAAACCTACTTTAACGTTCTAATGGAAAAATTTGTAATGTGTGTTAAGGATGATTACACTCTTAGCCTCTATTCTTCAAACGCAAACTCGTCGAAGTCACAAACGGGTTTGTAGCCCATCTTCTGATAGATGTGGTTTGAGATGGGATTTGCCAGGTCGGTGAAGAGGCAGCAGTGCTTCCAGCCCTGGTCGAGGAGGTGCTGGCTGAGCGCTGCGACACAGGAGGAGGCGTAGCCTTTGCCGCGCTCTTCTCGTGGCGTGTAGACCATGCCGATGCTGATAACAGAGACAACAGGGCGTGAACTCATCGCCATCGCAACTGGCTGACCGTGCTCATTCTCCCATAGATAAACAACGCCTGCCCCTATGCGAGCTGTTGCCATTTGTGGAGCCTCGGCAATTTCAACCTTATTGAGTGCTTCAACGAGAAAGGATGCGATCCAACGTGTAACGATTTCATGGTCCTTCTCGCTTGCCTGACGCAGTTTTCCCACAATGATGGGCGAGTGGATTACATGCTGGAGCTGGAAGAGACGCTGGCGCACGCTGACCTTGTACGCGCGACCACTGTTCTCAGACCAGACACGTGCAAAGTTCTCCGCGACAGGTTTCGGTCCGATTACTCCGGGAACAGACCAGGAATGTTCTTGTAAGTTGTGTGCAAGCGCTGTAAGTGCAAGAATGTGATCATCACGATGGTTGTAGAGCACGAGATTATGCGGAGGTGTCATCAACGCTGTAACAATTAAGCCCTGCTTATCTTCAACAGTGGCTAGATAGGGTTGCGGCTGTTTTTTAGCCTGACGCGGCGTACTACGCAAGCGCAGAGCAATGCCCAGCATCAAACTATTTTCAACCTCGTTTTGCAGAAGTGTTTTACGTGTCTTTGCTAAAAAGTCACGTGCATATTGATATGAACTGACAAACATGAACTTTTTCCTGGTTCTCTTATCTTTCTAAAATCTACCCATCCTACTTATTCCTCGTTTTCCGCTGCTGATCTCTCACTTTCTACTACGTGTGCCAGCTCCTCTTCAGCAAGCTCTTTTAGAATTTTCTGATCCTGTTTCCCCGTAAGATCGAGCCTTGCGAAGAGATCAGGGCGGCGTGCTCTGGTGCGGCGCAACGACTCTTTGCGCCTCCAGCGAGCAATATTGGCATGGTGACCTGAAAGAAGTACTTCAGGGATCGGCCAGCCGCGAAACTCAGGTGGACGCGTATACTGTGGGTATTCCAGCATAGCGTTGCTGTGCGATTCTTCCTGTGGTGAATCTTCTGCCAGGACGCCTGGCAATAAGCGGCTAATCGCGTCAACCACCACCATTGCCGCCAGTTCTCCTCCTGTGAGTACGAAGTCACCGATAGAAACTTCGTCGGTCACGAGGTGCTGGCAGACACGCTCGTCGATTCCCTCGTAGTGTCCACAGAGCAGTGTAATGCGTGGCTCGTGCGCGAGTTCCTGCGCAAGCTGTTGATTGAAGAGTCGGCCTTGAGGCGTCAGGTAGATAATGGGACCTCCCTGGTAGACGGATTCAATCGCAGTGAAGATCGGCTCAGGCTTCATCACCATACCTGCGCCGCCTCCATAGGGGTAATCATCCACGATATGATGTTTGTCGGTCGTGCTATCGCGGATGTTGTGCAGGGCGATATGCAAAAGCTCGCGCTCCTGTGCTCGTTTCAGAATGCTTTCATTGAATGGTCCCTGGAACATAGCAGGGAAGAGTGTGAAAATGTCAAAATGCATGTGTCTATTCACCCTTCATGATATGTGTTACAATAGCACCGTTGCCTCTTACTGGCAAGTCTGAAGCTTTGTATGCCTGCGGTAGTAGTCTGAAATGACCTTCTCGTCAGAAAACGTCCCGCTTCTCCCGGCATAGTGCTAGTTGCTGAGGGAACCACGCTTCTTCTTCTGTCCGGCTACCAGCCTGCTCTTTTGTACGAGAAATATAGAGAAGCGTTGCATGCTATGTTGGTTAGATTGTGTTGAAAGCGTCGAGTGCTAAAAAGAGTATGTCCACTGCTAAATCTGAAGTGACCAATTCCCAGTCCCGTTTTGGAAGCAAAGCTTCCGAGCGCCTATCCTCCCTGATTGGAAGTGCCATTGAACTCCTGGGAGGAGATGCGGGCGTTTTTGTGCTCTCGAATGAGGCTTTTGACCCGCAGAGCAATTCCGAATACGTGCTGTATCGCATACAGAAAGAGGTTCTTCCTTCACTGTTAGCATGTGTGCAGGAGAGCTTAGTTCCCAATTCTTTGCATCCTCTTGTCCTTGAATCGCTTGCACCTGACCTCGCATGTAGACTGGGAATTATGCCAGAAGTTGTTGAGAGGCAGGGTGTTGAATGTGGCTCGCTTGCCGTTTATGATCACCAGGGTCCATTAGGTGTGCTTCATTTTTTACGAGTAGCAGGAGTGGTCTCCTGTCTGGAGCAGGCAAAAGAAAGCAGTGATACGGAAAGCGTCCAGAGGGTTAAACAAGCTCTGTATCAGTTCATCGCACAACTCGCAACAAGCTTGCGTTTTGCGTTGCAATCGCTCGCATTAGTGCAAGAGCAAGGACGGCTGGCTGCCATCTTCCAGCATAGTACTGAGGGTATTCTGACAGTAGACAATGCTTTACGTATCATTGACTTCAATCCTGCTATGCAACGGCTCATGGGCTGGCGTGAGAGCGAAGTGTTGGGACAATTTTACTTCGCGATTCTTCGTCCACAGGATCGCCATGGGAATGATTTACGGTTGGAGGAGTCACCGATATTGCAGGTATTCGCGGGACAGAATGTTGTGAATCGTGAGATGAACATTTGCGCACGTGATGGGCAAAGTTTTGCCGTAGCTGTCACAGCTTCATGTGTGCGCTCTGCCGATGGAGAGCCGCTGAACGGCATTCTGCAAGTGCATGATCTGACACGTGAGCACCAGCAAGAGGAACAACGCTCAACCTTTATGTCAATCATCTCGCACGAGTTGAAAACGCCGATAGCCATTATTAAAGGCTATGCCTCAACTCTGGCTCGTGTTGATGCACATCTGGATGAGCAGGCCTCGCGTTCTCGCCTGATAGCAATCGAGGAAGAGGCAGACCGCCTGGATAAGCTCGTGGGCAACCTGCTCTATGCATCGCGCATTCAGGCGCACGGCTTGCAGATGGATATTGCGGCACTTGACCTGGAGTCTCTGATTCAGAGTGTTGTGCGTCGGCTACGGGCAAAAGCCCCTGCGGCACGCATCACCATCTCGATTCCACCATCTCTACCCACTGTGATGGCGGATCGTGAGCGCATCGAAGAGGTTCTACAGAATCTCCTGGATAATGCTATCAAGTATTCACCCCGCTCTCCACAGATTACGGTCACGTGTTATGCTACAGGTGAAGAAGTAATTGTGAGTGTGAGTGATACTGGCATGGGCATCTCGCTCCGTGAGCAGGAGCATATTTTTGATCGTTTCTTACGTGTAGGTGATCCTCTGGCCCAGTCTGTTCCGGGAGCAGGGCTTGGTCTCTATATCTGTCGTGCGATTGTTGAGGCGCACGGGGGACGCATCTGGGTTGAAAGTACCTTGCGTCAAGGCTCAACATTCTTCTTTAGTTTGCCACGTGAAGAGAAAGCTCAATTACCGATGGTGGTTTTTTGATATATGGAACAGGAAGTTTTTGATCAGCGCGATATGACCATTCTGGTGGTAGATGATGAGCCGCGCATCCGTGATTTTGTGCGTATGAACCTGGAGCTGGAGCACTATACCGTGATAGAAGCGAGTAATGGTGTGGAAGCTCTGGATCAATTGCGTGAGCATTTACCAGATCTGGTGGTTCTCGATGTGATGATGCCTGAGATGGACGGGTTCGAGACGCTACGTGCTATTCGTGAAGTTTC
>DAOUDD010000297.1:0-3788 GCA_034431765.1 Ktedonobacteraceae bacterium
ACTCGTTCAGCAGCGCAACCTGTGCTCCTACGCCTATCTTGCCCGCCTGTTCGGAGGAGACGGCGAGGGTGATGGGAATCGACCAGGGGAGGCCATTGCTCAGGTGCATGCTATTTACAACGCTGAGGTAATCCTGTTGTGTCAGGAAACCGCGCAAGGGGCTGTAAGCTCCGATTGCCAGCATCTCCAGATCGGCGAGTTGGCGGGAGCCGACGACGATAGAGGGAAGGCTAGAGGCTTGTTGAAGAAGGTTCTCGCGCTCTGCACCGCTTGCCAGATTTACGATCAGTTCTCCTCCATGGGGAGGGATCAATCCACTTGTCATAGTATTTTTCCCTTTGGATCTTATGCGAAAACCAACGCTCTTCTCAGAGCTAGCTCCGCTCAGGTTTTCGAGAAGCAGTTACTCAGAATCTAGAGATAGCCCATTGCGGTAAGACGATCGGTCACAGTCTTTGACTCGTCCTGGCACTCCTCTTCAGGTTCCAGGTAGCCAAGTTCTTCGAGCTTGGTGAAGATGCGCCGCACGCTCTCTTCAACAGTCTCTTTGTCTGTCTCGATCACCAGTTCGGGGTTCTCAGGCTCTTCGTAGGGATCATCCACGCCAGTGAAGTTCTTGATCTTGCCTTCATCGACCAGCTTGTACAGGCCTTTCACGTCACGTTGGCGACATACTTCAAGCGGACACTTCACATAGATCTCGACGAAATTGCCAATCTCCTCGCGTGCCCACTCGCGAGCCTCGCGGTAGGGAGCGATGGCGGCTGAAATACAGATCACGCCATTACGTGTCAGCAGTTTACACACAAAGGCGATCCGCTTGATATTGGTATCGCGATCCTCTTTGCTAAAGCCCAGTCCTTTGCTTAGATGCGTGCGCACCACATCGCCGTCGAGCACCTCAACATTGCGCCCACGCTGCCGCAGGCGTTGCTCTATAATCTCTGAAAGTGTACTTTTGCCAGCTCCCGAAAGGCCAGTAAACCAGATAGTAAAGCCAACGTTCGCCATGAAGTATATCTCTCCTTTACAGATGGAACGACAACAGTTACCTTAGTGTCATTGTAACACCTGTTTCTTTTAAATGCTATCTATCCACAGATGAAGCGGAATTTCTATATAAAATAGCAACCGTTGTCACAGAGGTATAGGCAGAGTACATACATTTCTTGGGATTGTGCAGAGCCTTATGCCTGGCCGGTACCACTTTTTACGAAACCAGCCAGCAAGAAAACTATAGAGAAAGAACAGCAGGACAAAGAAAATGAGGATGAACTTCTCTAATAGAGTTCATCCTCATACTTTACGTTTTTGCTTACTTCATGCTCACAAGTTTAGCAAGCTGCGAGAATTTTGGTTTCTGTCCGTACATCAAGACGCCGAAGCGGTAGATGCGGGCCGCTGCGATGGCGCAGAGGATGATTGTCGCGATCATGATCAGGACACTCAGCGCGATCTCCCAGGCCTCAACAGTGCCTGCGCCGATGCGCATCAGCATCATTGTGGGTGTCCAGAAGGGAATGAACGAGAGCACCTTGTACCAGGTTGCGGTAGTGCTATTGCCCGCAAAGGCGCTGAGAAAGTAGCCAATCATGAAGAGGTATGTAACTGGAGTAACGTAGTTCTGCACCTCGTCCTGGCGTTTCACCAGTGCACCCAGCGCTGCGAAGAGGGTCGCGTAGAGTAGGAAACCGAGAATGAAGTAGAGCAGAACTGTCAGGAGTAGCGAGGATGTCAGGCCAGTAATGTTGATGGTCAAGCCGGTTGTAGTATGGCCGAGCAACGCGTTCTGCAACGGTCCTTGCAGCAAAAGCGTTCCCAGGCCGACAAACACCAGGACCGCCATCTGCGTCAGGCCAGCCAGACCGATTCCTAGAATCTTGCCACACATCAGTTGGAAAGGAGTAGCGGCATTGATCAGCACTTCCATAACCCTGGTTCCCTTTTCCTCCGCCACACCCTGTGCGACACCGATACCATACAGGTAGACAGACATAAAGATCAGGAAGACCCCGGCATAGGCGATAAAGTAGGCAGCGAGGCGATCAGCGGCAGTACGTGTATCTGTCGTTGGGGTGACGTTGACTGCTTTGAAGTCTGCCGGGGCAAAGAGACTGCTCGTTTGCTGGGGTGTTAAGCCTAAACGAGCTGATCTGTCGAGTACACTGAGTTGTTGAGTGAGTGTCTGGATCTGCACCAGATTGCTATCTTCAGCAGGAGGGGTGTTTGTATTGTAGGTGAAGCGCAGGTCTTGATTGGCCGCCCGGTCAATTAGCAGCAGCATGTCCAGGTTGCCATTCTGCACCTTTTTCTGCAATGCAGGAACGTCTCCGCTCATCTCCGTGTTGATTGCGAAATGCCCCTTATTTGAAGTCGAAGTAGATGTATCAGTACTAGTACCGCCATTGAGACTCGTGCTGATAAATTGGGTCAATGTATCACCTGTATAATTGCCAATCGAGCCAGCGTTATTGACGATTGAAAGACGCGTCTGGCTGTTGCCTGAACGAGAGGCAAAGAATTGGATAATTGTTGGCAACATTGCTGCAATGATAACCATCACCAGCAAGATTATTGTGCCGATGATAAAGCTGCGTTGACGCACACGGTTCCTGTACTCACGTGCTGTCACAAGGCCGATGTTGCGCACTGTGTTCTGGCGTGCAGCATTATTCGTACTCACACCAATAGCGTGATGATCCTGCTCCTGCGGAACCGGATTTTGCTCAGGTGTAACGACGGAATTTCTTGACATGATCTCTATCCTCCCTCGCAGCAGCTAGGCTGATACAGCGGTAGTAGCGGGCGCGTCGGGCTGCGCAATCTTGCCAACGGTTTCAATAAAGATGTCGGTGAGCGATGGCTCGGTAAGCTCGAAGCGGCTGATGACGCCACCATGACTGAGCGCGGTCTCAACGATCCGGTTCGGGTTGAGATCTGGTGCCATCTGCATCTCGACGTAGTTCTGCCGGCGCTGTGTAACGCGAACGCCTGGAAATGCGTCGAGCCAGCGTATCTCAGGATCGTTGTCGAGCTTGAGCCGGGCGAGATTGCGGCCATGTTGGCGGCGCACGTCCTGTACGCTACCATGCACAACAGCCTGACCCTTGTTGATGATCAGGATCGCCTGACACATCTCTTCTACCTGCTCTAACTGATGAGTGGAGAAGATGATGGTCTTGCCGCGCCGATGCATCTCTAAAAAGGCTTCTTTGAGCACGTTGGCATTGACCGGATCGAGCCCGCTGAATGGCTCGTCCATGATCAAAATGGCAGGATTGTGCAGAATGGTTGCGAGAAATTGGATTTTTTGCTGATTGCCCTTGGAGAGTTCCTCAATCTTCTTCTTGCGGTTGGCGTTGATCTGAAAACGGTCCAGCCACTCGTTCAGTTGACTTATTGCATCTGCCTTTGAGAGACCGTTGAGCCGTGCCAGGAAGAGCAACTGATCCTCAACCGTCATCTTTGGATAGAGGCCGCGCTCCTCTGGCAGGTAGCCCCACTGATTGCGCGGTACCCGACTCACATCCTGTCCATTCCAGGTGATCTTCCCGCTATCAGGGCGGAAGATGTCCAGGATCATGCGCATCGTCGTTGTCTTGCCAGCTCCGTTCGCTCCCAGGAAGCCGAATAGTTCGCCCTCGTTGACCTGCATCGACAGGTCTCGCACTGCTTGAAACGAGCCGAATGACTTGCTGATGTGCTCGACTATTAGTCCCATCTGCAACTCCTTATAAAATACTAAATGATAGCAAGAGAGGCTGATGCGAGGAGCCGTGTGCAAACCG
>DAOUDD010000298.1:0-9602 GCA_034431765.1 Ktedonobacteraceae bacterium
CCGTTCTCCTCAGCTCCAACCTCTGGAGACTCTACAAAAGCGGGTCAAGGTCAGGAAGTGCTAGGCATGACGCGGGTATCGTGCTATACTGACGCCAGAAACTTCAGGCAGAAAGGCCCACTTGTTTGTAGAACTATTCGTGAGGACGCGAGAAGTTAGGAGGAAGAGAGATGGATGGCCCCAACGATGAGCAAGGGAATGGAGGCTCATTTCCATATTTTCGTGTCTGGATGTGTGGAGCATTTCGCGTTTGGATAGCAGTATCGTGTACCTCGGTTGCCAGATGGCGCGAGGAGCCAAACGGAAGGTTCATCTCCTTCATGTTATTGAAGTTCCACGTACCCGTCCATTGAATTCCGTCCTTACGGAAGAGTCCGAACGTGCTGATGCGCTCCTCAATTCTGCGATGCACATCGCAGAGAAAATAGGCTGCGAAGTCGTCGCGGAAGTTGTACAGGCTCGTGAGGCCGGATTTGCCATTGTGGACGAAGTAAAAGACTATCATTGCTCTCTGCTTCTCATCGGCCTGATATGGAGCCAAAAACAGATACCAAACAATTTGGGGACGATTATTCCATACGTGCTAGCCAACGCACCTTGCAAAGTGTGGCTGGTACAAGATCCACGATAAATCATAGAGCACTCTTTCGCTTAGGAGAAATGATGAACACATCAAGAAGCTTCAGTTTTGCCCGGTGGTATCGGCTTACTGCCATGTCGGGAAATGAAACTGACTCTCTTCAACGAGAACAGATCCGTGTTTCACGGCTACTCAGCCTTATCGTCTTTTATCTTTTAGGATTATTTCTTTTCTTTTTACCCGCCTGCTTTTTTCTTCCAAATCACTTTGTTATCCTTGCCGATATTGGAATGCTTGTTACGTGTGTCGTATCCTTAATCTTGAACAGAAATGGCTATTCAGGAGTGGCCGGGTGGCTCATCACGTTGGCCTTTGAAGCCGCAATCATCATGGTCATCTTTACGACTCAGCCACTAGACGGACCAAGCGTGCAACAATATGAAATGCTGCTCTTCGGTCCGCTTTTGGCCGTTTCATTGCTCCCAGCTCGAAGCGTTTTTTTTGTGGCGCTTCTCAACATCGGTATTGTCATGGTGAGTCTAACGATCCAGCCTCATACGGCGCTCTTAAATCAAGATCTTCGCACACAATTCTGGCCCATGTATGTACGGCCAGTTGGTATTCAGTTTCTGGTCGCGCTGGTCACCTATATCTGGGTCACCAATGCACAGCGCTATTTAGCTCGTGCCTACCAAGCCGAGGAAACTGCAACCAAAGCCAAAGAGCAAGCTGAACAAGAAAAAACGGCATTGCAACACGATATCGAAAGTATTGTCTCCAATCACGCTAGATTTATTAACACAAAAATATCAATACAGCACATTCCTCAGCAAGAGGAAATCAAAGATATTCCTCTGCAACAGTATCGTCCGGTCCTGTGGCCCCTGATTAACGTCTTCAACTCTTTACGAAAGCGACTACGAAGTGGTCAACGAGCGGAATATGAACTGGAGGCAATGAAACATGCCTTAACGTCTCTCACGAGTGGTATTCAGAATGGAGGATTGCTTCCAACGATCACACAGCCCAAAAGCGAATTAGAAGCATTTCTTCGTGCCTTGCAGTCACCCCATCCCTCATGGAAAGCGCCAGCCAGCTTCTCATCTGGATCTTCTCTTCCGCTATCGGGAAACGTTCAACAAACACACAAGACGAAAGGAACCTGAGAATGTCTACTGTTATAGAGGTGCTTTTATCCGCCTTAGAGGAAGAGAAGATCCAGTATATTTTTGGAGTACCTGGTGGCCCGCTGGTTCCTCTCTACCAAACAATGGACGGACGCAAAACCATCAAACCTATCCTTGCAAAACATGAAGCCGGAGCAGCCTTCATGGCCGATGGATATGCTCGCGTGAGGAGGGGCTTAGGCGTCTGCGTCGCCACAACGGGACCCGGAGTCACGAATGCGCTAACCGGGGTTGCCAGTGCTCAAAGCGACTCAATCCCTTTGCTTCTCATTAGCGCACAGGTCGCCACCTCCGCTTTTGGCAGAGGTGCGGTTCAAGATAGCAGCGGAGGGCATTGGCAACTCAATAGCGTTGATCTGTTCACAAGCGCAACCAAGTGGTCAAGCATGCTCCAGCACCCACAACAAAGTTATCATCAGATCCGTCGTGCTCTGCGTACCGCTCTCACAGGCCGTCCAGGCGCAGTTCATCTGAGCATCCCTGCGGATGTGATGAACCAAATGGTACTCGCACCGCAAGAAAAAGAAAGAGCCTTTCAAGCATATCGGTCTTACGCTCGTCCGGCAGGCGATCAACAGTTGCTCAACGCTCTTGCTTGTGCGCTCCTCGCGGCCCGCAATCCGGTTTTTCTCGTTGGACATGGCATTCATCTAGCTCAGGCCTGGGAACCATTGCAACGGGTCGCAGAGGCACTGAGCATTCCAGTAGCGACGACGCTGAAAGGGAAGGGAGCATTTCCCGAACAGCATGAACTTTCTCTTGGGGTCTTTGGTATGGGCGGAGGTCCCTTCGCCCATACCTATTTGCTTGAGCAGAATATTGATGTGATTGTTTTCATCGGAACCAGCCTTGGAGAGTTTCAAACGGCAGGCTGGGATGCGCGTCTTACGTCTCAGCGCACGGTGATCCAAATTGATATCGATCCACTGGAAATTGGCAAAAATTACCCGGTGGATATTGGTATCGTTGCTGATGCTAATCTTTGTCTCACATCACTTGCAGATCGGTTAGTGCTCCCACAAGGTATGATATATCGTGAGTCGCATCAATTGGCAAAACAACAACACCAGCAGCACAGCAATGCTCAAATGCTACAATGCAATCATCCTATCTTAAAACCGCAAGCCGTCATTGCCTATTTGAACGAGATTGTTCCACCAGAAACACTCCTCTTCGTTGATAACGGGAACAGCTTCAGCTGGGTCGGCCAATTTTATCAGGCACGACAACCAGGCACCATTTTTTTCGCTACCGGGTTCGCATCGATGGGCTATGCGGCAGCGGCTCCCATTGGGGGAAAACTCGCAGCTCCTGATCGCCCGGTGGTCGCAATCCTTGGGGATGCAGCCTTCTGCATGAACGCGATGGAAATTCATACCGCTGTTGAGTACCAGGTTCCAGTGATCTGGGTTGTCCTTAATAACGGAGGGCATGGCATGGTCCATCATGGTGAAACGTTGCTGTATGGACAGTCTTATGAGGCACTGTTTCACCGTCCTCTCGATATCGCAAGAATTGCCCAAAGTCTGGGAGCATGGGCATTTCAGATACGAACGCTTGACGAATTTCGCCAAAGGATGGAACAAGCCCTGAGTGGGCGCCATCCAATGGTGCTTGATGTCATTATTGACCTCGAAGAAATTCCATTTGCTCTGAGGCAGCGCGTTTCGACACTTAACACCTTTTTTACTTCATCATCTGTTCAGGAAGGAAGCTACTCTCGATGATCGTTGGATTGTGCGGAACAGGCTATCACATACCAGACCATATTCGGCTCAATGATGATCCCCTCTTCGATTTCATCAGGGAAAACAAAAACACGCAGGGAATCAGTGAAGCGAGTCTTTTTACAGGGATGAAAGAACGTCGCGTCTTAGCGCAAGGGGAACACATTGAAACGTTCATGGTTGAGGCTGCTCGGCATGCCTTAGTTCAGGCTGGAATGCAAAGAGAACAGATCGACCGCCTCTATGGGTATGTCTCAGTATCACCTTACCTGACACCCAATGCTCTCTATGCGGTTCATCACGAACTCCAACTCTCTTCAGAGACGCTGGTCGTCCCTGTCAACAGCGAGTTCAGCAATTTTCTGCTTGGTGTATTGCAGTCCTGGGAAGCCATTATAGCTGGGCATAGTAGAGCCGCCTTAATCGTATGTGGCACAAACTGGAGCCAGCATATGGATTACTCCCAGGGACACAGTACCAGTATTGGTGATGGTGCAGGAGCAGCCATTGTGGGACCTGATCCCTTATGGGAAATCATCGATTATGCCACCCAGACACGTAGTGAAGAGTACGGAGCCATGCGTATGCACCTGCGGCCTGTATGTATCGGCGATCAGCGGTATCTCCCTCTCAATGAAAAGAATATGCCCTACCCCACATACGAGATTACTATGAAGGACGGTCTCCATTCTTTTCAACGTGCTGAGCAAGAAGGGCCTTCTGTGCTCGTGAAGGCTCTTCTTCAAAAACATGACGTACAAGGCAAAGACATTGCCTTAATTACCCATCAAGCATCACGAGTACTGCTTGATGCCTGGGCCAAAAGTATCCAACCTGCGCAATATCTTGAAACGTTCGAGATCTTTGGAAATCTGGCCTTAGCAGCATATCCGGTAAATCTCGCCTACTTTTTCCCAGAGATTCAGACCAATTACCTGGTGATTGCTGCTTTGGGGGTGGGGTTTCATCAGATAGCATTGCTTCTGCGCAGAAGAAAATCATCAAAGCGAAGCGCCAGAGTAGAGAAGGGACATTGAGTGTGCTCCAGTTTGGAAGAAAAAAAAAGGAAGAAAGAGGAACTGAAACACCCACAGGAATACACCACCAGATTGCGGTTGGATATCAGGGGGCACCAGGCGCCTATAGCTTTGAAGCTGCACGCTCTTATTTTGGAGAGGCTGCATCGCTGAACGCCTATCCCTCATTTGACAACCTCTGTCAAGCAGTGAGTTTGGGGTATGTATCCTCTGGACTCTTACCCATCGCCAATTCTCAAACGGGGCACATACCAGAAATGGAGAGTCTCCTCCATCGTTACGGCTTACGGACGATGACAACGATAGACTATCCTGTGCATCATTGCTTACTTTGTTTACCGGGGCAGCAGCTCAGGGACATTGTCATTGTCGTGTCGCACCCGCAGGCTCTTGCTCAGTGCAGTCGCTATCTCGCACAACTTACGGAGGTTCAGATTACACCGACAGAAAATACCGCTGCCAGTGCGAAAATGATCCACGAACAGCAACTCAAGGGATTCGCAGCTATTGCCAGCGCGCGCGCAGCGGACTATTATCATCTTCACATTCTGGCATCAAATATCCAAGATCATTCCAACAACATGACTCGATTTGCGATCATTGCAAAGCCGTAATTTCCATCTGGATGATTCACTTGTTGGGCAATACTCTTGCAAATTGCATTATCTGGCAGCGCTGCTGTTCCGGCACCAGTACAGGGACGAAACAACGCGCAGGCATCGTGGGATGAGGGAGCAGTCTCATGTACTCCTTCTCCTTATAGAGACGGAGGTGCCAGCGAAAAATAAAAAAGACAAAAGGCAGTATATCTGAGTACTATCTCTGCTCAAGAAAAACACGGAGCGGATGTACATACCCAAGAGGAGCAAAAGCAGATGGAAATCGATTGGTCAGTAGTGAAATACCATTTCAACCAAAAACCGCTCCTGTTTGCTGGAGCGGCGATGGAACACTATAGCTTACGTTTGGCAGGACATGATGTTGATTTTCTCGTCGTACAGGAGGATTTTCTCTGTTTAATGAGGTTGTATCCAGAGCAGATACGCCATGAAGAGAACGATAGAGCTATCTGTCTCGGTGGCCTGGAATTTTGGCAGACCACTGGTGGCTACACATACGCCCAGTTGGAGGAAGGAGCATTGGATACTTCGGCCTATCGGGTCCTTACGTTGGAGAAGCTGCTCCTGTTAAAGGCACTCACCGTTGATACAGAGAAAGGCAGACAAGATGTTCTCTTACTGGCCAAGCGGATACAGAGAGATATGCAGGGAAGGCACCGCATCTAAATGCAAGTAGCTCTTACAGGAAAGTAGAGGATGAGTATGTTAGATATAAAAATGCCTTGCATTACCAGGACGCGTTTGCAAGGGAATATGGCAACCTATGAAATCCAACCGTTGGAGCCAGGGTACGGCATGACCATAGGTCACGCATTACAACGAGTACTCTATTCGTCACTACCAGGAGCGGCTATTACTACTATACGGCTCGAAACATCTCAAAGTCTATCTGGCGTAAAAGAGGATATTTCCGATATTCTTCTGAACCTCAAACAGATACGATTACGCAGTTCCTCAGAGCAACCTGCCTCGATGCACTTGCATGTGAGCGGAGCGCGAGCAGTCACGGCTCCGGACATCATAGTTCCAGATACCATCGAACTGCTCACCCCTAAATGCCATATTGCTCAGTTAGAGCGTCACGACGCTCATCTCGCAATGGAGCTGATTGTTCAGATGGGAAGAGGCTACGTGCCTGCTGATGTACAAGCACAGCCGCCTTTTGACGACATCCCTCTTGATGCCATTTTTACTCCTGTCTGTAAAGTACTCTATGCTGTCGAACGCACGCGGGTTGGAGCAATGGTGAATTTTGAGAAGGTCACGCTGGAGATCACGACAGACGGGACGCTCACGCCGGATGTTTTCGTTAATGACAAACCGGGTCTGACGCACTTTTGATGAGTTTCAATGTCCGGAGCCATGTAATACTCTTAATCGAAGAAGGTCAAAATTTGCTCGACCATATCCCATCCTTTTAATGAGTTTCAGTCGATGCACTTGTCCTTCCGTTTGCCCATTGCTTGTTTCCATTGACAGTGCTGCAACCACCGCAGCATTGTCTCGCCGTAGCCCAGCAACAAACCCCTGAAATTCCTTGATCCCGCTCTGTTGCGCCCTTTCAAGCCAACCAGAGAATTGTTCCTCCTGTCGTTCTTTCAACATCGTACGATAATTTTGCGCCAATTCGTAGGCTGTTTGAAAATCACTGCTTGCCTGACAAATGCGCTGAACTGCTTCAAATTGCTTTTCTGTTAGACGCTCTGGATCACTCACCAGGAGCCAGGCCGCTTGCGATGGGGAGAAACGACGATATCCGGGAAGCATCTTAATATGGAATTTCCCTGACATTGGTCGTTCCCGCATATTCACGTCTCGTAGTTTTCGCTGTCTGGGTGCAAGTGCTGGTGGGAGTGTTCTTCGCATATCTGCAAGTAAAATTCTGAGCAGAGATTCCGATCCTGTGTATCCTTGCTCCTGAATTTCCCGAAAAATCACCGCGCTGTTGAAGCATCCTTCCCCCCAACGCTGAAGGACATATGGAACGAAGGGATCTAACTTGCCTGGGGGTCGCGGGGCAGGCTGTTTCGGGGAAAGAGAAGGTTGCTCTGCATCAATATACTTGGTCACGGCTTCCCGACAAATGCCCATCGTTTTGCTGATCGCATGAATGCTCAGTCCTTGTCGATGCAGTGCTCGTGCTTCTTCAAAGCGTGCTTGACGACGGGCAAGGCGTGCCTGTTTCTGTTCTTGATAGCTCTGGTGGTACTGCTTTTCACGCGCTGTATCTCGTACAAAGGTTGCTTGCACAAGGGTCTCGGCTTCTCCATCAGGTGCCGCGGGCGACTCGTTTTCGGTTTCCGACTCAGTTAGCGGATCAGCATTTTCAGAGAGCTGTATCTCTCTAGAAGGCGGTTGCTCTTGCCATTCTTCTTGGGGTAAAGATGCTTGCTTTCGCTCCAGAAGTCGCTGAACCGCTTTGCGAAGATTCATGAGGAGATGAAAGCGATCCGCCACCTGAGGTGCCTCTGGAGCACCTTGCCTGGCTGCATCCGCATAGGCACTTGCTCGATCCCGGCTAATGACTTCGATACCTGAGCGGGCCTGAAGCCAAGCCAGAAAAGTATTTCCTTCGCGGTTAGGCAATACGTCGATACCCTTATGTGCTTCTTGATCAACTAAAATGGTTCCCCATCTCTTTCCACGCCGAAAGGCAAAGTCGTCCACTCCAAGAACACGTGGGCAAGAAACTTGAGGCTCCCCGTGTCGCCTCATGAGGCGAATGAGCGTATCATGGCTCACGTTCATCCCAAGAAGCGGAGTCAGCCTTTCTCCTGGTCTTCCTCCGGTAGCAAAGGCCAGTTCGCAGAGGGTCTCAGCCTGCTTGAGTGTGCGACGTGCATAGGCTGGTGCAAAGCTCGGAAGTCGTTCTGTAAAAATTTTGCGTTCACAAGAGGTATTCTTACAGAAGAAGCGACGTACCTGAATGAACAAGCGAACTTGTTGCCCTGAACAAGGCAGATCCGCGAGTGTTCGTGTGTAGGACGAGTGAACAGATCTCGACTCCTGCTGACACAGCGGACATTGCGCCTCTAGGTGGTTATTGCTGTTGCAGTGATAAGCTTCATCACGTCATCTACCTCAATATCGACCAACGTGAGCAGAGCTGGATCAGGCAGGAGCAGAACGGTGCTCATTGGGGCAAACTCCTTCCAACTTCCATTCCAAAGATCTTCTCGATCAAGAAAGTATAGAAGTTTTTCTCTCAATGAGCTATTAAAACAGCGTAAGGATCATCAAAAGTGCGTCAGACCCGGTTTTCGATTAACAGAGTAACATTTCCTCAATTTTGGCTGAATCTTCATTAACACTTTTTTACTGACTGGCTGGTGTTTTGGTGTAACTTTTGGGGGTAGGTCTGGCCGGTATTTCGTTAGCGTAAACATGGATCAATGTTCTCATGAGAGATGACATTCTGCTTGCGATGACTGGGAAGGTACTCAAACAGGATTTGTTGACGTACGGAGATAGCATGAATAATCGTGTCGATAGTCGAACGGTGCGGGAGGTAGTCTGCGACTGTCGAAAGATTAAAATAGAGGTACGGTTTATGCACCCACCGATCAAACTGCTTTTTTTGCTCTGCTGGTAGTGTCAAAGCCATTTTCTCAAGAAGTGAAAGCATATCTTCTGCAAATGGATGGCGTGACGGTTGCTGCGGCAGAGGTTGAGAGAGATCGTGACTGGCATACTGCGAGGGATCGGCAAACAAATTGTACAGCAGAGCCAGACCATCTACCTCTTGAGAAGTGAAGAGAAATGTTGCCTGTGGTCCCGACCCTTTCACAAGATGGTACCGCGTTGGCTGAGACCGTTTCCTGATCGTCTGGATCTCAAACCCTTGATCTTTGAGAAAACCGATGTCACGCTCAAACATTTTATCTGCACGTCTGGGTATATCTTGCTCAAGTATCGCACGATCAAGCTTATAGTAGAGAGCTAGATGTTCAAAAACATCGCGCCGTGTGCACTCATTTGCTAACAGCAATTGCAAAAGCCGAAAAATACGCTCAGCAGATTCCAGTTTGAGACCACTGCTTGCTACTTCCTCATGCGGAGGCTCATCATCAGAGTAATGAGAAACATTTTTGTCAGGCACGATTCCTCCCAAACGTAGATAACTCCTGATCAAGCTGCTACATCTCTCGCAGAATGAGTATATCACACGTAGAGTTCACGAATCATCCTATACTGACAATTGGTTCTACACTAAGGCAAAAACTGTAATTCTTTTTTGCAACTTCTTACTCTTCTAACATTCAGACAGCTTCTTCCTCTGTCATAGTTCAATCCTGGCAGCGGTCTTATCCCATCTTCAAGCTTTGTACACTTCTAACTTACAGGTAGTTTCCAGGCGAGCATTATGTTAACCCACATTGTAAGCTTCCCGCTATTCTAATCAAGGCATGACGCGCCAAGCACTGCGTCTCTATGAACGGTTATAATCCCGC
>DAOUDD010000299.1:0-5665 GCA_034431765.1 Ktedonobacteraceae bacterium
GGTCGTTTATAACCTCATCAGAGGCGGTGCGTCAGCGGCGCATGACGTTTCAACGTTCGGGATAGCTCATAACGATGTAGCGACAACAAGAAGTGGAAAGGGTGCGTATGCGTATTCTGATGATTTCACCGCAACCTTTTTTTGAGCCGCGCGGTGCTCCATTTTGTGTCTATCAACATGTCAAAGCTCTGAGCGATTTAGGATATGAGGTGGACCTGGTGACCTACCCGATAGGACAAAATGTAGATCTACCGGGTTTACGTATCTTTCGCGCTCCTTCATTACCCTTTATTCGCTCTGTAAAAGCTGGACCATCGGGCGCAAAGTTATTGCTTGACCTCCTGGTATTCTTGACAGCGCTCTGGCGTTTATGCATCTCGCGCTACCGCTATCTGCATACGCATGAAGAAGCTGCTTTCCTCGGTATACTTCTTGCGGGAATTTTTGGTTGCAAGCATCTCTACTACATGCACTGCGACATGTCACAATTAGTAGCAACATCTGGCTTTGTGAAGTCGCCGTTCCTACTTAAAGTCTTTTCTCGCGCACAAACAATGATGATTAGACAAGCTGATGCTATTGTAACATTTTACCCTGAGCTAGAACGAACTGCTCGACAACTTGTCCCTTCTCAACAAAATATCCACACTATCCTTCCCCCTGCTGTCGATGAAGGCTTACCAGATCCTCACCAGGATGATGTGGAACGCCTGCGAAAGCAGTTACACATCGAGCACGGCCCTATCTTGCTCTATACAGGTACGCTGGAGCACTATCAAGGTCTCGATCTGCTCCTTCAGAGTGTACGACCAGTCTGTGACGTATTTCCTGATGCCCACTACGTCATTGTCGGTGGCAAACCAGAACAGGTAGATCAATTGAGAAAACAGGCTGAAGCTCTTGGTATTACAGAGAGGATACGCCTGGTAGGACAACGCCCACTCGAAGAGATGCCGTGCTACATGGCTATGGCAGATGTGCTCTTGAGTCCACGCAGCAAGGGAACGCATACTCCGCTCAAGCTCTACACCTACCTCCGCGCGGGAAAACCCATCCTCGCTACCTCTATCCTCTCACACACGCAAATTCTTACAGCCGACGTTGCACTGCTTGTTCCTCCAACAGCCGAAGCACTTGCACAGGGAGCACTGAAATTACTACAAGACAAACAGAAACGCTTAGAGCTGGGCCTGGAGGCACGCAATGTGGCTGAAAAACAGTATAGCTGGCCTGCTTTCCTGCAAAAAAATCAGGAAGTGTATACTACATTTCACGAACTCGCTGCTTGATACGATATGCTCAATCTCATTTAGAAGCATAAAAATCCTTCCTCGAAAGCGAGGAAGGATTTTTATGAATAGCGGGAACAGGATTCGAACCTGTGACCTCCGGGTTATGAGCCCGACGAGCTAACCACTGCTCTATCCCGCGACGACGTTTTGTATGATACTACAATCTTCCTTTCTTGTCAAGGGCTTTACAAAAAGATTTATCGATCTGTTCAAGAACAATTGACAAAGACCTACCTTCTCTAGTATTCTCTTATGGAAGATTATGTCAGAAATAAAACTCTTATATGTTTTGTTTCTGTAGAAGTCACGAGTTATTGTTCATTTAAATTCTGGCTTAGCCAGTTAAGGAGGTGCATTGTATGACAGAGCACATTCATTTCTCTTCTGTGTCTGTATGCACCTTGTCTACCGAATCCGAGGGCAAAGAGCGCTCTACTTTGAGCATACCTTTGCAAGTAGTACAGCAAAAGGGGACCTCTCCCCTTCTAACCAGGTTGATACATCACTTCTCTTACAGAGATTGATCGCCCGGTGATGCTTCCTCCCTCCAACACGGTAGACATCAGACGCCCAATATTGTTATAGCCGTGTTTTTTGTTCTCTGTGGAGGGAGACAGCTTGATTAATGATCCTACAATTCTGACTGGCGTTATTCTTAATGGCGCACATGGCATTTTTGACGTTCATACTAATGAAGGAATCGTACGCTGCACGTTACGAGGTAAATTAAAAAAAGCTTTTGCTCAGGCTCATGCCGCCAAACCTGTTGGTAAACCACGTGTTACCTCTTATCGACCCGGTAAAGCTTCTCCAGTTTCGTATGAATCACGTACCGAACGTATCGATAGGCGTGATAGCAGTGAAACACCTCCTCCAACACGCATCTCCGTCGGTGATCATGTAAAATTAAGAAGATTAGACTCAACCACCGGACTTATAGAAGAGATCTTGCCGCGTCAGAGTGAGCTTGCTCGTAAAGATGCTGCATCTTCAGACAAACGCATGATTCAACAGACACTCCTGGCTAACCTAGATCAGGTGATCATTGTTCTCGCGACAGCACAACCAGAGCCACATTTTGGCTTTCTTGACCGCTACCTGGCAATCTGCGAATCCGCTAGACTACACGCATTTGTATGTATCAATAAGGCTGACCTGCCACATAATCCTTCCGTTGAGCGTGAAGCCGATCTCTATACCAGGCTAGACTACACCGTGATCTGGACGAGTATACAGACAGGACAGGGCATCGATGAGCTGCATCTGCTCCTTAAAGATCATACATCGCTGTTCAGTGGACCGTCCGGCGTTGGCAAGTCCTCGCTCGTCAACGCTCTAGAGCCAGGCATGGCGATACGCACTGGTCTGGTCAGTGATGCAACCGGAAAAGGTCGCCACACCACAACTGGCTCACAGCTCTACCCTTTATCGGGAGGTGGCTGGCTGGCTGACTCCGCAGGTATTCGCGCACTATCGGGTTGGAATATCCCTCCCGATGAACTGGCCGAGTGCTTCGTCGAGTTTCGTCCCCACCTGGGTCAATGCCTCTACTCAGATTGTGCACACATCGACGAAGAAGGGTGTGCCGTTCTTGAAGCTGTCCAGCAAGGCAAAATCGACGAACGCCGCTACCGCAGCTATGTCCGTATGTACACAGAGGAAGAACGTTAAGAGCGCTGAATCCGCATAGACACCTTAATGCTCTTTCGTAGGTTCATTGTGGCTCAAGAAAGCAAAAACAAAGGGCGTGTAGGGAGCGAAGCAGGCTTGCATCGCTCTCTACCTAAACCTCTTGGTGCATTTGCTCCTACATAAAATGTGCTGTGCACGAGGGTAAAGGCCTGCCATACCTACAACGTTCCACGTGAAACGCTCCCGCTTTGTCCCAATCTTCCTTCTATGCTACAATCGGAAAAACAATGTACACAGGAGGAAGAAATAGAGATGGCAGAGACATCTGATAAGGATAATACTTCTGATACACCACAATCACCAGGACAAGATACACCCGCTTCGGCACGTCCTCAAACCGAGCTACGCCCTTTGACACGAAGCGAGCGACGTAACATCTGGATCAAGGAATACAGTGACCAGGACATCGCTCTCTCCCTCTGGGTTGAATGGACCGAGAAGCTGGAGCTAGAGCTGCCAGTTATGTTACAGATTCACGGACTGCTCGTCTTCGGCACAATGATCAGCACCGCAACCTACGCAAGCTTCCACATACAATTATACGAAGAGATGTACCGTGAACAGGCTCCCGACACAGCAGACGTGCTACACGAGTACTTCAGAGGACTGGTCCCGCCACAGGATGGCCCTGAGATCGGAGCAGAGGGCTTGCCAGTCCTCTTCAACGCCATCCACCTGCGTGACGTCAGCATCTTCAACGCAGGTCACAAAATCCAGGTCCCGTACTGGCGCGGCAAAGTCAGCCAGGTGGACGCATTCGTACTAGGAGCAACCGCCGAATCATAGCAACATTTTACGCCTACTGCTCTGCCAGGACCCCTAGTTCCAGAGCAAGCCACGCGTAGAGAGTGCGCTTGCCTCGCTCCTAATGATCGTTTTGCAGCATTTACTCACTAAGTAAAATGTATTGACATTTGCCTCCAACATTTCACGTAAGACAACGGTGCAACCAGAGCCGGAACGAACAGCGCGTAGGGAGCGCGCTCGCCTGGCTCTTACCCTCGTCTTCAATGGAGAAGCCCCTACGTGAAATTCGTTTCATAATCATTGACCGAGCACTAAAGCAACGCCTGACAAACAAAAAGAGAGGGTCAACTATTGCGGTAATAGTGACTCTCTCTTCATTCGCAGGAATCAATACACAGAAGCTACTGATTAATCTGAACTGTTGTACCAATAGGTGTCCAATTGTACAACCACTCCGCATCCGCGACAGACATTGACACACAACCATGTGAGCCTGATATCCAACCGGCCTTCGAGTCATAATGCGGATATTGCGTGCCAGGACCAAATGCTGCACGCCACCAGGCATCATGCAAGAAGTAACCACCTTCTTGAAACGCCAACGCATAATGGATATACGTGGGAGCATACCAGTAGGAAGATCCCTTAGGGAACGGTGAGTAGAATGTAGTTGGACTCAACTTTTGGAAAACATGGAATGTTCCCGTTGGTGTAACCAGGCCAGGCTGAGCAGTGTTGACGAGCCCAGTATATACTTGATTGCCATTCTCATACGCGGTGAACGACTCCTGCGTGATGCTGACAACTATCAGCTTACCTCGCGCACTGGGAGTACTATTTCCACCACCATTGTTTGCAGCACCACCCCGTGAGACCAGCGAACTATAGATGTAGAGCGCCGGACTATTTGAAACGCGTAGCCAGTTAGAATTACCAGCCGAGACAGCCTGACCAGAAACTGTTTCATATACGGTTACGGATGTACCAGGTGCTGCCACTCTCGACACGCTTGAACCAGTGTTGGGACCGGTTCGCACATTTGCCCACGTATTGACCGTTCCCTGCCAGGCATCAGACGTATTGCGAGACGCAGCACGAGCCGTGTCATTTACAGGGAAACTAAGTGCTAGAAACACTACAAAAAACAAAGCCAACATACCAGGAAGATAAGCTCTTCGTATGTTTTTCCCCATACACAACTCCTTGATCAGAACATCTACCAGTATCTACATGAAAGTATAATCTATAATCGGTTTTTGACAAGTTAAATACTTCACAATGAAGAAATCTCAACCCAGAAAGAGCGCGACAAAGTTGGCGATCAACGTCTCGGCAGCCTCTGCACTCACCCAGAACAGTGCACTGTACTCCTGATAGTGTCGGTAGGCATACTCAATGGCAGTCTGTGTCTTGCCAATCCCTCCCAGGCCACTGAGCGAAAAGGACTGCACGATTGCTGCCGTCTTCTCGACGTGCAACATCTCGCGCAGCTGCTCCAGCAACTCCTCGCGCCCGGTAAAGAAGGGATTGCGTGTATACGGCACGTTCCAGTGCGGTGTGATAGCTGTCAGACTCGCCTCCAGCAACGTCTGCGACTCCTGCTCCGTCAGCCCTAGCACCCGTGCAACTTCGAGCACCATCCCCTTGCTCTCCGGCAGGTAGTCCCCACGCTCCCACGCTCCGATTGTATTGCGATGCACATCCAGCTTTTCCGCCAACTGCTGCTGATTGACCTTCTTCGATTTCCGAAACGCCTTGAGAATCTCTCCAAAGGAAGACTGCTCTATCTGACCCATTTCTGACTCTCTTTATAAAATTGCCACATTCTGCTAAAAATGCACAGCTATTCTGTGCATCCTGTAGTTTTTCATAGAAATACCAGTTGTAAATCAGAAATGACTACATGCTGGATGAAAATTTTGTGAAGAAAGGAG
>DAOUDD010000300.1:0-19575 GCA_034431765.1 Ktedonobacteraceae bacterium
CGCTCAAAACATCAAACTTTAAGCACGTACCCCACAACTTCGTACCCCCGCCCTGGCCGCTCCTTGTCTGGTAGATCGGTAATCCAATCCCACGTACGCTCTTCGACGACGTTGAAGACACTTTTCACATGCTGGGGAAAGACGCGCGGCACGAGGGGCAGGTAGCGCCGGTGCGTGGCATCATGATCGGTGCCGGAGACGTTGAAGACGAAGCCGCGTATATCGCTGAGGAGAACCGCACATCCCCCTCTATCCAACAGGCTGCGCAGGAAGTGCAGGTGTGCATCGATCACGCGCAGGCGAAAACTCTGGGCTGCCTCCTGATAACGCGCGTGCCGCTCCTGCTCCCCCACCAATTCAGAAGCAACACGCTGCACCGCATCCAACAGGTCCAGCAGGGGATAACTGAAGAGCTGCGAGAGGACAAGCGAACTGACAACAAGCCCAAAATCGCCCTGATACAGGGTGTAAATCTCCGGTGGGTCTGGCACACGACATTGCTCAAGACACGCGGCGGCCGCATCAAAGACGGCTCGTGCCCCTTGCACAACAAGGCTCGACCACTCTTGACGACGAATCAGGCTGGCGAGATTGCTACTCACTCCCCCTGCCAGATCACACTGTACAAAACGAATCTTCCTACGTAGCACGGACGATTCCAGCTCATCGCGCCCACGCTGCATCGCCGCCAGGTCAAAATCCGCCAGCACAACCTCATCCGCGTTGCGCGCAAGCTCAGCCAGTGGCACCTCAGTGCAGGCCCCGGCCCCCAGAACAAGCGTACTGCGTGAACTTGCCGCAGCCCTCTCCCGCAGGCCACGCACGACAATCTCACTACAACTCCGCAAATGCTCAGGCGAATGCTCCTGCAACCACATTCGTCGTTGCGCACCCTGTATCTGTCTATTGTTAGCTGGTAAAGTTTCTATACGCATAAAACTGAAAGCTACTTCTAAAAACTCTCACTAAATTGTCACATCGAAATACACACCAAAACTCCCTTCTACCCTGTAACTTTGTAACATTGTAATTTTTGGCTCTTCCTCCTCTTCTCAAGCACGTTCCCCAAAGGGACAACCTTTTTCTCTGTCACTTTGGGGATACGTAGTCGTAAGTACCACCAATGCTACGAAGTACTGTGGATGCTACAACCATTCATGGTGCAAAAAATAGGGGCTAGATTATACTGTTTTACAAATTATTCCGGTTACCCGCAATTCATTGCCCGTGGAATAGGGACCCGATTCTATCGCGTCCTCCGCAATTCATTGCCCGCCCGGAATAATTTCTGAAACTCCATTATCGCGCCCGTCGCCGTGAGCACGCACCCACGCGCGCATCACTTCCCCTCGCCCTGCACACTACCTCCCCTTATAATCAGGTCGCCGCTTTTGCAGAAACGCCGTCACACCTTCGCGGTGATCAGCACTCGCAATAGCCACATCTTGCAGCTTCCCCTCAAGATCCAGTGATTGCTGGAGGTCACTCTCAAGCGACTTATAGAACAGCTCTTTGATCAACCCATACGTCTGCGTGGGACCGGAGGCCAAACGCTGCGCCAGCTCACGCGTCGCGCTCTCCAACTCGGCGGCGGGCACACATTTATTGACCAGTCCGATCCGTTCGGCCTCCTGCGCGTTTACCTCGTCGGTGAGCAGCGCCATTTCCAGCGCCTTGCCGATGCCGACGAGCCGAGGTAAGAAATATGCTCCACCACCATCTGGTACCAGCCCGATCCGTGCAAACGCCTGGGTGAAACGTGCATCGTCGGCGGCGATACGCAGGTCACAGGCAAGCGCGAGATTGAGCGAGATCCCCGCCGCGACTCCGCGCATTGCTGCGATCACCGGCTTCGGCATCTCCTGTAACAGGTGTATAAAATGGTGATATTTCCGCAGATGCTCACTGACGTGGATCGGCTCACCACTCGCATGCAGAGCCGCGAAGGAGGAGAGATCCTGGCCCGAGCCAAAGGCCCGTCCCGCTCCCGTCAGCACCACACAGCGCACCGTCTCATCCCGCGCCACCTCCTCAGCCACCTCTGTCAGTTCACTCAGCATCTCGTCATTGACAGCATTCAAGACCTGTGGACGATTCATCGTCACGGTCAGTACAGCGTTCTCCTGCTCAACTTTCAGCGTCGAAAATTCTGTTCTCATAGCACGCCCTTTTCTCTCTTGAGGCACGATAGATAGCGCTGCATTCTAGCACTTTGAGCCGATGCAGCGCAAACTCCTTCAGTATCTTTCGCACCCGTCTAAGATCTTCTACGAAAACGGACACTGCTTGATCACGGCTGACGCTGCGCACTCAGGTTTTCGAGAAGTGCTAAAAACATATGTACGCTCTGTCCACATGACTTATCCTCTACTAAATGTCCTTATTGACTTTTTGACCTTCTTATGCTACCTATATATGTACTAGTCAGTCTCGTCGAACTCCTCTTTTATGTCTCGTCTCGCCTTCAGTTGTCCTCACCCCAGCATATCAGGCAACCTGAAAGAGAGACAACAGTTGTGGCGCGCTTCCTTGCAGCGAGTTTCCAGGAAGCACGACCAGAAGTTATTAGGAGGGCTTTGCCATACCCGGTCAGTCTCGTCTTCTGTTTCGCGCGCTCATCACATTCTGCTGTCTTGTCTGCCTCCTCTCCTTTAACGCGTTCTCCCCTCACCACGCCCAGGCTGCAACGGGGAAAAACCTCGTTCTGGTCGGCGGCAACCGCAGGACAGCAATGCCGCCGTCTACAACAAAATCATCAGCCTCGCAGGGTGGGCAACAGGTCGCGAAAATCGGCGTGATCACCGCCGCGCCTCTATCCCACCCAGTCAGGACCCGAATGCAGGCACTTCAACCGCCAATAACTCGGTTGCCAACGCACAGTTCTACGCCAGTATCTTTAAAAACACCTATCATGCCGCCGATGCGCAATGGATCCCCATCGACCTGGACAACATCAGCAACAACTCGTCGCAGACGGTGATCAATCAGATCAACAGTATGACAGGCTTCTTCATTGGTGGAGGAGATCAGACACGCCTCCACAACCGAAACCCGCCTAGGAAGCGCACTTGCCCTTCCCCTAAACCGAACTGGAGCGGGGCAAGCATTGTTAAAGGTAGAAAACAGGATACAGAACTACATAGTGCCTCTCCTCTTATAAGGAAAGTACACACTCTTTTCACCAGTAGTACTATTAAACGTCCATTGTGATGATACTTGCGCTTTTTTCTTGTAAGCTAGAGATAGGCAATTCAACACTCCCGTACTTATCTGATATGAAAAAAGATCCCGGTTCATGATGAGAATGGACATGACGTGATAAAAACAAAAGGAGATCCTATGGCTATTTTTGATCAGCGGGGTCAAAAGTTGACAGGTACTCAGTACAATACTGGTCGTGATATGACCATTAACCAGAATCAGGAGTGTCCCTTCGTTCCCGAAACGAGGCAAGCGTTGAGGAGATATGAACAAGGAGAAGTCATCGTTGTTCCTATTATCCTCCGTCCGATTTACTGGCGCAACACACCATTGGAATTTTACAGGTATTACCGACAGACAGCCAGCCAGTGATAAATTCAAGCGCTCGCACACGTGATGAAGCTTTTTTTGACGTGACAGAAGGAATTTGCCGCATCGTTGAGCGAGGAGCACTCCATTAGCACTCCATCGACTGAGATAATGAGTTGAAAGGAAAGGCGACGCTATGACTCAATTTGACCAACGTGACCAGCAGGTGGGAACTCAGTATAACGCAGGACGCGATATTCACCATAGTACGACGACAAATAAAACGATCAACAATATACGCCGTCCCTGGCTTTTTGGCATCGGCGCTGTGGTGCTAATCCTCATTGCTATAGGGTTCATCTTTACTCAGCATCATGATCCGTCGGAAGATCCCCAGACAGTGGTTGATCATTACTATAAGGCACTGGAAAATGGCGATTATAATACGGCAATCAAGTATCTCCATGTGACGAATGCACTCAATCCTAGTATGAATGTGACAACGGCGGGTGAGCTCAAGCAACAGGAGCAGTCGTGGCAGGGCGTATATGGCGGCCCTATCAAGAGCCATACCATGAGTAACCCGTCTGTGAACGACCAGACTGCCTCCGTCACTGTGACCGTTATGCGGGGCGGCTCATATACAATGGCAGTCGAATTGAGCCAGATAAATGGAGCATGGGTGATCACTGGCGCTGGCGCACCAGGCTATTTGTACTGAGTATATTGCTCCCAGCAATTCCAACAAATTAGGAAGTAGCCTTCTTGCCTGTGCCTTTGAGCCACTTGAATGAGTGTCCTTCTTTTTTCGCTCGTTAGCGACCTCTTCCGTTACAATTTGTTGGAATAGCTGGGGCGAGCACGCTACCTACGCGCCATTCAGTTCTGCTTTCTCCAGACATTCGTCGAGCACCTTATCAAACCACTACCCCTTCAGCGTCGGCATATCGAGCATCAGCACTTCGAGGGCAACGCGAGCATTCACATTCTGCTCCAGCGACTCCTGCGTCTGCAGAACTGCACGCACCATCCGTTCAGCCCCGGCACTTCCGAGTTGGGCCGCCTGCTTCTGTAGCAGATCGCGCAGATCCACATTCACGGTCAGATCCAGACAGCCATTGGCGGCAAGCACAACATCGCGCCACCAGAGCAGCCATAGCTCCAGCAGTGCACGTATCTTCTCCCCATCGTTGCCCAACCGTTGCACACTCTCGAAACGCTGTACCTTGCTGGCAGAGAGTAACGCGATGAGTGACTGGAGCTGCTCTTTCCGCTCGCTCAGCATCTCCTCATCTTCAACGGCCTGGATCGCCCAGCCCATCCGACCAGCCGCAAGGGCCGCAATCAGCTTTGCCTCGTCCGGCTCTACCTCCCACTGCTCGCTCAAAGCGCTCTGTATCTGTGAGGCCGTCAACAACTGCATCTGAATAAGCTGTACACGCGAGAGAATCGTTGGCAAGAGCAAGCCAACATCGGGGACGGTGAGCAGGAGCACAACATCTTGCTCCGGCTCCTCCAGCGTCTTCAGCAGACAGTTCGCCGCCTGCACGTTCATCTCGTGCGCATTGTCCAGGATGAAGATGTTGCGCCGCCCCTCCATTGTACGCCGTGAAGCACTGTTCTGCAGTTCACGCACCTGGTCAATCACAATAAATTGCTTATCGGTGGGGCGAGAGATATGGTGCACATCTGGATGGTTCCCATGCAACACTTTACGGCAGGAGAGACAGACATTACACGGATCAGCAGGAGCTATATTCTTGTCCTCGCCACCCGTACAGAGCAGTGTCTGCGCAAAACGCTGCGCCAGGAGACTCTTACCGATACGCGGTGGCCCCGTAAACAGGTAGGCATGCCGCATCTGCTGCGCTAACAACGTTCGCCGCAGCATATCTATCGCCCGCTCATGCCCAACAATATTCCAGTTTCGCGCCTGTATAGCTTGTGGAGAAATCACCATACCCACATACTAGCAGAATCACTCCCTATTGACAAGATTTATACTTTCTCACAAACCACAACCAACAACACCCAACCATTTATGGTACGAAAAATAGGGGCCAGATTTATCGCGCCCGTTTTTCCCACCAAATCTGATACGCCCTCATTTTTCCCCAAACTCGATTCTTCACCATACGATGCGATTCATACCTTAATTACATTCAAATTATCATACAATCTAATTCACATCTCATTACATTCAAACTACCCAATCCTACCTACCCCCAAATCCAAAAGTTCCTCGCGCAATTTCAGAAGCGCAAGCTCTTTCGCCTTGCACTCCAACATAACATCATAGTCCGGGAGCCTCACACCCTCCATATAGACGAGAAAAGCACTGGCAGTCACATACTCACTATGCGCCCCAGGCCGTTTCGTTGGGTCCTGCTCCGAGTAGTGCAGCTTGGGCACACGACCATGCCAGGTCGCCAGGATACGTTGCCAGGGCAACTCAGCAAGGGAAACGCCGCCATTGATCTGGTGATGCAGGTTATCGACAATCAGCGGCGTATCAATCTCCTCACAGATCGGCAGCAGATCTTCAACCGACCAGCTTCGCTCATCGTTCTCCAGGCGAATGCGCCGCCGAATCTCGTCCGGCAAGGAGAGCAGATTGCTCTTGATACGTTCTGCCGTCCCCACTCGATCCCCATACACACCACCGCCATGCAGGATAATCTCACCGTCGATTCCCAGCACATTTAAGATAAAGTTGTGATACTGCAGATCCTTCACGCTGTTCTCCCAGATCGTGCCAGAAGCCGAGGGCAGCGTAAACTGACCGGGATGCATCGAGAGCCGCATCCCTGGCGTGAGCGCCGTAATAGCAGATGCCAGTGGAAACTGAAGCTGACTTAGATCAACTGCATTGTGCGATCCAAGCGGGACAAGGTCAGAAGAGAGGCGAAAGAAAAAGATATTATGTTCGCGGTTCCAGCGCAACACCTCTGCCAGCCCCTGCATATTCTCATCGACAAGGCTCTGTAAATATATCATCCCCTGCGCCTGCAATGTTGCTAAACGCAGGCTACGTAGCGTATTCCCCAACGTAATATTTGTACAGGCATAACCCAACCGCATAAAACATTCTCCTGAAAAAGACAATATCGAGGTGATTGCGCAAGCATCCCATTAGCAGTAAGACGTACAAAGAGCAGTTTTCGTGTCACACACTCATCCAGAGAAATGGCCTACTCCCGCCTCAGCCAATCGGGAAATATGCTATACTGTTCCTTATGAGTAGTCGCTTCAGCTATCTGAGTTCTCTTCTATGTAGCGTCTGTGGACGCTCTTATGATAAGGATACACAACATACTGTAAGTCCCTGCTGTTCACGTCCCTTGTTAGCAGATTACGATCTCACCGCTCTTGCGCGTGAGATACGGCGAGACGATCTAGCCGCGCGCGAGGCCAGCATGTGGCGCTTCCACGAGTTGCTACCAGTCCGTGACAGTCAGCACGTGCAAACGCTGGGAGAAGGGATGACGCCGTTGCTTTTCACTCCACGCCTGGCTCCTGTGGGGACTGAGCACGAAGCACGTGTGTTTGTGAAAGACGAAGGGCAAAACCCAACTGGCAGCTTTAAGGCTCGCGGTATGTCGGCAGCCGTTTCACGCGCAATTGAGCTGGGAGTGCGTGGATTTGTGACACCGACCGCTGGCAATGCGGGAGCAGCGCTCGCTGCCTATGCTGCACGTGCAGGAGTGCCTACTTACGTGAGTGCTCCACAGGACGCGCCACCGGCATGTATTGAACAGGCACGGCTCTACGGAGCCAAAGTCGAACTGATCGATGGCTTGATCAGTGACGCTGGCAAGCTGGCAGGAAAGGTTGCCCAGGAACGAGACTGGTTTAATGTCGCGACGCTGCGCGAACCCTATCGTGTCGAAGGGAAGAAGACGATGGGTCTGGAACTCGCGCAACAGCTTGGCTGGCGTCTCCCTGCAGCTATTATCTATCCCGCCGGTGGTGGTACAGGCGTTGTGGGCATGTGGAAAGCCTTCCACGAGTTGCAGCGCCTGGGCTGGCTGGAGCGCGACGCTTTGCCGAAGATGATCCTGGTCCAGGCCACAGGGTGCGCTCCCCTGGTACGTGCATTTGAGCAGGGCTTGAGTGAGGCCACTCCCTGGCCTGCCGCCGAAGCACATACAGATGCCGCCGGTCTACGCGTCCCAGCAGCAATTGGAGATCGCCTGATTCTCCAAGCGCTCCGTGAAAGTGGGGGAAGTGCTCTCGCTGTGAGCGACGCCGAGATGAAGCGCATGGTTCACTACGCCGCACAACGAGCAGGTATGCTCATCTCACGGGAGGCTGCAGCTACCCTTGTCGCATATCATACGCTGCTGCTTCAGCACAGGCTCACGCCTGCCGATGAAGTTGTGCTGTTTTTTACGGGGAGTGGATTGCTCGACTTTTCCACAACTGTGGACTGTGTCACAGCGTAATAGTGATGAATGTGCTATGCTGTCAACACAAAATAGCATTGCTCTGTTCTCTTTTCTCTACAATCTATCAGAATACTTCAATAGAAATTGCTCTACATGATACAGTGCACATTTTTTAAGGCCGATGTAACCGATGGATACCTCTATACGTCTGTACAATACGAAGAACAGCAGATTGGGTTCGTCTACTGAAGGCGAACCACAAGGTCCTGCATCCATTCCTCTGGCACGTGATGAAGCTGGTAGTGACACTGCCGAACAGGGCGAGCAAGAAGAGACATCCCTCGATCCGCTCTCGTCACCGACGGCAACACAACCAGGACAGGTGAATATAGCCGACTTTGAAGCGATTTTCACGCGTTTTCAAGGTCCGATCACAAACTTCATCTACCACCTGATTGGAAATCGGGAGCAGGCCTACGATCTTGCTCAAGATGTTTTCGTCAAAGCATATAAGGCACTGCTGAACGGGACCGTTGTTCAGCCGGGGGCGCTTTCTGCGTGGCTCTATCGCATCGCTTCCAACACGACGACCGATACGCTACGCCGCCGCCGTTTAATTTCATGGCTCCCATTATCCCTATTTAATGAGGATCGCGGGATCGGGGCCGGGGTCGTCTCCGACGCTACGAACACTACAGGAAACTCATCCGAAGGTTCAGGTAGTGGCGACGAGCAGGGAGGCGAGGCACGATCCGGGTCCGTCAGTTCCCTCTATGAGCGTAATGGATATGATGGTGGGCGCTTTGAAAAGCGTGTTGCTGATCGCGAGATTGTGCAACACGTGCTGCAACAGATGCCGGAAAAATATGCAGTCTGCCTCTGGCTCTACGAAAACGATGGGTTGTCTTGCGCTGAGATCGCGGACGTTCTCAATATCAGTGCGTCGGCTGTAAAGATGCGCCTGATGCGCGCGCGCGAGCGATTTATTGGCTTGTATCAAAAAGAGGTCGGTGAAGATTGAACTGTAGACAGGCGCGAGCACTCCTCGCTATCTATCGAGAATATTATTCAGATCCGACGGAGAGAACAGAGACAACGGATCTCACGAGACTCGAAGAGCATCTGGCAGGTTGTTCCTCCTGCCGTGAGATTCAGCAGCAGTATGCCTTTGTTGGAGAGGGTATACGTGCTTTGCCACAGGTCGAACCGTCCCTTACTGCACGTACAAATTTAATGCAGGCGTTAGCCGCCGAACATGTGCGTCACCTACAACGTACCGCCACGTCAGCGGCTTCCACACCGACGCCGGCGTTTCTTGCACCATATCTTAGAGACCTTGCGCGTGACTCGCGCCACTCTCCCGCAACCGCTCAATTCGCGGCCTTTGCCTCGGCTGACACCGGTCCACTGCCCAGAATACAATCATTGCGGCGGCGTCCATATCGTCTCAATCACTTTGCGGTTATCGGTATCGCAGCCTCGTTCCTGATTCTGCTCATGGCTGGCGGTCTAACATCTCTCTTGCTGAGCGCTTCCAACGGCGGTTCAGTCCCTTCAAATACGAATACAGGTTTTGTACGTGCCTCAGAGGTACAATCGCTCTCCTACACGACGAACACGGAATACACCCATGTCGTCAGTGCTCTTCCAGATGCAAGTGCCCTTTACTACACTGCAACCAACAATGCTGGCTCTAGCTGGCAGCTTGAAGAGTTAAATAAAAGTACGAATATCAGCCTCCCCTTACTGCCCGCTGCAACGCCTGACCAGCTTTTCGTCCTGGAAAGCACTCAAGACTGGCTGGTATGGCTACAGATCGAGGAGGCAAAAGTTGACGCCGGAGTGCGTCCAGATGGTTCAGTTCCTCCGCAACAAGCACCAGCCGATACTGGGCGTGCCTGGAGCCTGAATGTTGCCTCGATTGCACCATTGCCCACGAAGGCATTCGATCCCAGCACAATTACTCCACTTGTACAGAAGCAAACGTTCAAACAGAGCACCGTTCCCTCCTGGATCACCAAACCCATTCAGGGTGCCTGGCTAACAGGAAATACGCTACTGGTCACGATGATTGACGACAAAGGGAACTCACAACTGGTACAGTATCAGCTCCAAAAGGGAAAGAGTCCGACACAGACCGTTCTTCATACAGCGAACAACGGACACATCCTCAGTTCACCTACTGCGAACACCACCAATACAGCTATCTATTGGGCTGAAGAATGGTACTCGCCCACCGGTGGGCTCTGCAGCTCGATCTGGACACAACAGGTTATCAACGCTTCTCTCTCAAAGGATGGTCGCTGGGTTGCTCACCCGGAGACGCAACAGTACCTCTTCCGCCAGGATACTAAGTCCTTCCGTCCACAGATCGTTGAAGACACGCTCTTCCTGCTCAGCACTAACACTGACGATAAAGGGAATAGTACGACAACTGCAACGGCTACTACAACACCCAATGCAACCGCAACAACTGGAGCTAGCACAGGTGCAACAGCTCAGGCAACTGTGACTCCGATTCCCGTCGATACAACTAGTGCGCTGGGAGGGACAACACAAAGCGATCCGTTGTTCCTAACTCCGCAAATCGACGAGGTACAGAGTGGACACATCCTCTCCTTCACCGTAAATGGAGTCAGCCAGAATCTCCCTCACTTCGACAACAACAAAATCGTCAGTTCGCTTCAGGGTGGCTCTCGCTTCTTGCTCTGGCAGAACAGCGCGAAAGCCTTCGAGATCTACGATGTCGAGACGAATCAGCCGGTCAACGTTGGTCCCAACACTGTTGCACGAGACGCTGCTTTCCTGACAGTTAACGGCGAAACCGGCGTCTGGGTCTCTAACCCCAGCACGTCATTCGATCCCACCGTCCAAAACACAACACCCGCTCAAATTACCTTCAACACCATCAACTGGCCCTTCAAAACTAAGGGTCGTAATTGAGAATAAGTAGTTGAGTTTGCTGCGTAGGATTTTCATCCTACGCAGCTTCATCAAAAGATGGCAAGAAAGCACTATCGAACGACGCGTAGGGAGCGGGCTTGTGATACAATTCACGTAGCGAGAATGTTGGTCGCGTATTGGCCTTACGTGAATTGTGTTGGGGCTTGCCTCGCTCCTAAACTGAATTGGAGCAGGACAAGCACGCCCCTACACAGTCACCGTTAGCCTTCCCCTTACAACCTGTTATTCAAAAACCCATCCCAGTACTCCTGCGCCAGCCGCGTGGGATCGGCCTTTACGCCGTAGCGCGAGAGATACCTGTAGACATTCTCGATATCGCGTGTGAGCAGGGAGAGGGCGTTGGTGTTGAAGCGCGGATCAACGGCCTGCGGAAAATCTATCACCTTCACCGTTCCGTTCCAGTACAATATATTGAAGGCCGACAGGTCCGCGTGGACGTAGTTACATGTCAACCAGAGCCGTATGTTGCGCAATAGCAGTGAGAAGATCTTTTGCGCCTCCCCTCGCTCCAGCCGCACGTCGTTGAGAACTGGAGCTGCCTGCTTCCCATCGCCCATGTATTCGATCAGAATCGCGCTGCTCGCCTGTGCGATTGGCTTGGGGATATCCGCACCCGCCCGATACAACGTTTCCAGCGCCTCATACTCGTGCCCGATCCACAGTGCTGACTGTACTTCGCGCCCGAAGCGTGACTTATTTTTCACAGCACGGCGCGCATGCCCATCCAGAATAACACGCCCTTCCTGATAGACGGCATCATTCTTGAAGCTGCGATCATTGCGCTCTCGATAGACCTTGGCGGCGAGATACTCGACACCCTGTGACCGATGAGCCTGGCAGCAGTAGACCGTTGCCTCCTTGCCGCTCTTTACAACTCTTACAATATCGGTAATCTGGCCCTCAGCAAAAAACTGGTCCAGGGCCGTGACTATGTTGGTTTCCTCTGACATTGATCTCTCCTGTAAAACAAAAGTTGACGTTCGATAAAAAATTTCTCATGGCAGAGGCCCTCCTTTATGTTCAGACAAAAAAATGCCGCGAGAGTCGTCTCGCGGCATCTTCAACAAAAAAGACCACCTCGCGGGTGACCTATACAGCGTAGCAGTTCCTTTTTCGGAACTCAGCGTTTCTTTACCTTCGCGAGAGACAAGAGAGCACTATTCAATTGCAGAGCAAAAATCTTTTCCATAGTGCACCTCTCTCTCGCGACATCCGAGTAAGACTCGGACTATTTGATATATATGCATTGTACTTGAGCACTACTCAGATGTCAATTGGATTCACGCCATCCCACGTTCCAAATGAGGCAACGGGACGAAAGCGGGCAAACAGCTCCTCACGATACCAGCCCTCTTTGCGCGTGCGGCGAATTACGTCGCTGTGGGCATGTGGACCGTAGGCGAACTGCGTGACGGAGGGGAGGCTGCGCCACACACTGAGCGTTGCCTGGTAGAGCAAGGGGGCTTCGCCGATGCCAACGGAGTTGATCAGTTCAGGCTGGTGCAGCAGGTGCTCGGCAACTGGAGGCACGGCGCGGAGAAAGGCAGGAACACTCGCAGGTCGCAGGGTTGCACGAGTGAGTATGATCCAGGGACCCGACTCGGATGGGGACGCAGGAGAAAACCCCGCCAGAGGATCTCGTCCTCCCCACGCACCATGCCAGCGCATAGGAAGCATATGTACAGTCCAGGCTTCCTCAGCGTGTCGGTGAACGCGACCCATCAATCGGGAATGTACCTCGAAGCGTTTGAGCGCGGCGAGCGAGTCCCAGACGGTGAACAGGGCGTAGCGCTGCAGATCGGCACGCGGATCAAAGACACGCCCTCGTCCCACTCCAAGCAGCCGCCAGAAGCGTAAGCCTGGAGTGCGAGCTAGAGGCCAACGGTCAAGTCCCAGGTGTGCCAATCCAATCAGGCTATAGAGCCTGGGGTAGCGTGCCAGAGTGAATGCAGCTATTGGTTTGTCTTCATTCTCTTTATCGTACATATGCTCTTCAAAAGGTCTCAATATGGGAAACCAGGAGCGAGGCAAGCGCGCTCCCTACGCGGGGTTCGGTTCGCATTCTTCCCACGATCTGTCTTACCTGAAATGTATTGGACCTTGTCCCCCCCTACGCGATACTTCCCCAAAAACTCTATATATAGGTACAAGCACGCTCTCTACACATTGTTCATCTCTGCCTGCTTTTTGCTACTGCTCGTCCTCTTTAGAAAAATGTTCGGACCTGACCATTTCCAGCACATCCTCTTCATCTTTACTCTGCGCCGCATAGCTCTCAGGAGCCTCTTCAATGCGCCAGATTACACCGTTGAGGATGACATAGCGCCACTCCAGGTTGGGTGAGTTGTTGAAATCAGCGGGAACCGCCGTCTTCAAGAGATCCAGCACATCTTCGGGAGGTGAATTCCGAATATCAAGCCTCCCAGACTGTACCTGCTCGATATAACCTGGCATAATTCCGCGTGGGTCATCACGAAAGAGTATGCGCTGCATGTTGCTGAGATTGCTCATCGCTGCATCCCGATGCTCTGGAATAGCCATGTCATTTATGATACGCCGCCGCAACGCCTCAAAGAAACTATACTGAACCAGGCCACTACAGATGAAATGTAAGACTGATGAGTACGAGTCGTCTTCCGTATTCCAGTGCTTAAAGAAATCTGCTACCGCATCCGCTGCTTGAGCAAGCTGTGGCACAGCACTCAGATGACGACGAGCGGCCCGCGCAGTGTAGAGCGCTGTTAGCTCATAGATTACCTTGTGATCGTAGAGACCATTCACGGTATCCAGTGCAATTCCACGTACATGACGTCGGTAGCCAATAGCGTGGGTATCCTCAGGATCATGGGGAGTATGACGAGCCTGCTCATGTGGCGTCTCAACATACCAATCAAGCTTAGGGCGTTTGATGCCAACGGTAAAATGCTCAAACGGTATCACTTCATTGCGCCAGCTCACCAGGTCGATTCCCTGTGTCATCGCCTGCACCAGGAACGTGTTGTCAAAACCCTGCTGGGGATCGCTGATAAGGTAGAGCAACGCAGAATGGCTCCACTTGCTCGCCGTCGCCATGCGAATCAGATGTGCAAAGACCTTCTTCGGATCTTTATTCTCACGCAGCAGCACATCTGCCACCTGCAGCTCCGTGCGCCCTTCAGGATGCTCCAGGAAGTATTCAATCGGGTTTTTATCTATACGAGTTGCACGGTATGCCATACTCTATTTCTCCCAAACACTACAATGCTCTCTTGCTTAGATTATGCACCTCCTGAGAGTTTCTGGCAAGAGTTAGAAGTAGAGGAACCAAAGATTGTACATCACTACATGCCCACTTAACACGCTTTTAACAAAATCATTAATACGAATTAACACGAGAAACCTATTCTAGAAGGGTATGACCCAGTAAAGAGAGAGATTCTCGCAAGATAAAGAAATGTGAAGCTGTTTAGAAGCGATTGTGCAGCAGGCATTCCTTTGTAAAAAATCCGTATTTATTCTATTCTGCCTTGATATTTTCTGCTACAAGTAGTAGCAAGAGGAGTTCTATGAAACGTCATTGGCGAAAACTTATTGCAGGTTTTCTGATTGCCACGGTCAGTCTCACCTGCCTGCCATTTCTTGCGAACGTTCAGGCGGCATCGCGTCACGAGCGAGATCATGATGCTATTCACCACGTCTTGTTGCTCAGCATCGACGGTATGCATGCACAGGATCTCGCGCGCTATATTCGTATCCATCCCGACTCGACACTGGCAAAGCTGGCGAACATGGGCGTGAACTATACGAACGCCTCCACATCAAAACCCTCAGACTCGTTTCCAGGTCTGCTCTCAATGGTCACAGGCGGTTCACCGCGCTCAACCGGCGTCTTCTACGACGATAGCTATGACCGCAATCTCTCCGCGCCCGGCTCCAACTGCTCCAGCAAGGGGACGGAAGTTGTCTACGATGAGTCGATAGACAAAAATTCCAATGCATTGGATGCTGGCGGCGGCATTGATCCTGCAAAATTGCCCCTTGACCCTGCAAAGGGCTGTAAGCCGGTCTACCCACACAACTTCCTGCGTGTCAACACGATTTTCGAGGTTGCGCGAGCCGCTCATCTGCGCACCGCATGGGTTGATAAACATCCAGCATACGAACTGCTCAATGGACCATCAGGCAAAGGTCTCGACGATTTCTACGGTCCTGAAATCGCTGCCAACAACACAACGAATAGTGTTAGTGCAACAGAGGCCTACGACGATCTGAAAGTCAAAGCCATTCTCAACCAGATTGACGGCAAAGACTCAAGTGGCAGTAAAAAAGTCGGAATCCCGGCCATCTTCGGCATGAACTTCCAGGCGGTCAGCGTTGGACAGAAACTCCCGACCGGAGGCTATACGGATAGCCAGGGCATGCCCAGCACCTCATTGGAGGATGCATTTGCCCATACCGATCAATCACTTGGCAAGATGGTTAGCAAGCTGAGTCAGAAGAAACTGCTCTCCTCAACGCAGATCATTGTGACCGCCAAGCACGGACAGGCACCTATTGATCCCAACAAGCTGCAGCTCATCGGCAAAAACGTTATTCCCGACCTGATCAACAGCGTGCAAAAAGGGCTGCTGGCCCAGGCAACCCAGGACGATATCAGCTTGATCTGGCTGACCGATTCGAGCAAGGTCAATGATGTGGTAGCTAAACTGAGCGCCAACGAAGCACAGGCAAACATTCAAGAGATTCTGGCAGGCGACTCGTTGAAGCTGCTCTTCAATGATCCGCAAAAAGACTCGCGCACACCCGATATCGTCGTCATCCCCAATCAGGGCGTGATCTATGCCGGTAAAAACGCCACAAAGATCGCTGAGCATGGCGGCTTCAACGAGCAGGATATCCATGTCCCCTTGCTGATCGCCAATCCTGAACTAAAGGCGAGCAACGTCTATACCCCCGTTCAGACAACACAGATCGCGCCAACAATTCTCGATCAGCTCGGTCTCCGCTCCTCTGCACTGCAAGCCGTACGCCAGGAGCATACGCAAACCCTTCCAGGACTCGCAGAGGACAAGGGAAAATAAATTCAGCCTCCTTCTCCTGAAAACGCGTGGGACGTTGTTCCACGCGTTTTTGTTTGACCTTTTCTCTCCAATATGTTATAATTAGAACAAGATTTCAATGTACTACTTACACTATCATAGAGATTTGTATCGTGTCCTCTCCGTAGGTTTCCTCAACATTTTTTGTTTCCAGGCGTCTATTCAGACAGCATGTTGTCCTTAGAAAGTTGGAGGGCAATGTCTCATGAGTATCATACAGATAACACAAACCGTTCAATTGGTTCCACCGGCTTCGTTTATACGAAGCAAGAAAACGCTGCAGCCCGTCCTGCCAGGGCTGGAGTTTGTCGAGGAGCACGCTGAGCCAGAAGTGACGAATCGGCAGATCGCGGAGGTGCTGGCAGGTATCGCCGACATGCTGGCAAGTCAGAACGCGAATCCCTACCGTATTCAGGCCTACCGCAACGCAGCCCGTGGCGTGCTTGACCTCCCCGAACCTGCCGCCGCTATCCTTAAGCGCGGCGAACAACTTCCTGTCGTCGGACTGGGAAATCGCCTTCGTACACGCATTCGCGAGCTGGTCGAAACAGGCACAATGACGCTCAACAACGGCTTCTCTATCGACACGCTACCAGCAGGCGTGCGTGCACTGATGGCAGTCGAGCACATCGGCGTCTACACCGCTATCAGGCTCTATGAAGGGCTAGGCATTGACTCGCCTGAGAAGCTGTGGCGAGCGGCACAGCAACAGCGTATCCGCACGCTCTTCGGCTTCGGTCCGCGTAGCGAGGCTCGTCTTCAGGAGGCTGCGGCACAACTGCTGCGCAAGCGGAAGCAGAATGTACCGCAGACAGGCGCAGCGTAGTTCTTAATAGGCAAGATTTTATGAGTAATTCCAAATGTATATCGTTGGCGAACGTGACAGCACACGGACGAGGAGAGCCCTCTAAAACTCCCCTCGATCAACCATCTCTATAAACCGTTGTTCCAATGCAGTCGTGTTCGGGCCGGCTTGCCCGTTCCCGATAACGTGTTCGTCGATCTGCACGACGGGGAGGATCTCTTTCGATGAGGAGGTGATAAATGCTTCGTCAACGGAGGTCAGCTCTTCGAGCAGTATCGGGCGCTCCTCGATCGGGAAACGCTCTCGTGCCAGGTCGAGCACGACGTTACGTGTGACGCCGAGCAGAATGTCTGTTTTAGGGGTGATCAGTGTCTTACCGCGAAAGACGAATAAGTTGCTGCGTGTAGACTCCAGCACATGCCCCTGCTCGTTGACGAAGAGGGCGTCGCTCGCATTCTGTCGTGCCGCCTCTTTAAGCGCACGAATGGCGGAGACGTAGTTAGACGTTTTGGCTTCTGGTAGCGCACGTTGCAGACGCGTAGTAATCAGCTTGGTGCCACGTGCAAAGCGCTCCATATCACGCTCACCCAACACTGTAATCAAGATTGCAAGCCCCGGATTCCCCGACGGCAACACACCGTCCTCACTCACTCCACCCGTGACGAAGAGACGCAGCGTGGCATGCTTGTACGTATTCTTTGCTATAACCTCTTGTACGATATCTACTAAAAATTGGCGAGTAAAAGGAACCTCTAGCTCGATCAGCTCGGCCGAGCGATACAGCCGTGTGAGATGCTCGTCCAGATGGAAGGGGCGTCGATCATAGGTACGCAACGACTCAAAGACGCTGTAGCCGCGCAGGACTCCAATGTCGTTGATCGAGATCATCGCCTCGTGCGGATGCATCCACTGTCCATTGATATACCACCAGGCATTGTTATCCATACTGTGTCTCTCCCTTTCCCCGTTCTGTCATGCTGCCATCTCTGTTAAAGCACGTTTTTCTCTTTCAGCCACTGTACAAAGCTCTCAGGCACGCTCATCGTCGAGAGCCGGCTCTGACGAATCAAGCTCCAATCGTCGAAGAGACTGCTCCCTTTTATCTCGCGCAACGTGACCGGTGTTGCAAAACGACGCACAAACTCGACATCCACCACCCAGCTCTTGCTATCCTCTGGATCGGGCCGTGGCTCAGAGGCGACTCGTGCCAGACCAACCAGTGCAGCTTCACCCTGACTGTGGTAGATGAGCAGATCGTCACCCGGACGCATCTGGCGAATCGCCTGGAGCGCCTGCACATTGCGCACACCGTCCCACGTCGTTCGAGAGTCGTGCTCCAATTGCGCAAGAGAATATGTAGCAGGATCGGTTTTCGCGAGAAAATATGCCATACAAATGCCACCCTCAACAAAAGTCTTCTCGAACTATTATGGAGCTATCTAGAGAAGAAATGCAAGAGGATTGCCGCTCAAATCCTCGATCCTCCAACCAGGCAGCCCTGAATATCGTATACACTATGGAATCACAAAAAAGCTATAGCTCATGCACATGAAAAATTATACTAGTAATACAGCGCGATACTGTTGTTTAACAATGTACCCTACGATCCACAGCAATTCATTACTCGTGAAATAGGGACCCGATTCTATCGCGTCCACTGCGATTTATCGCAACAATCACAATACCTGCGATACCTTGTAAAACTTCATTATCGTGCTCGGAGACCCCTTACTGTTGTTTTTGTAACTATAGTGAATTCAAAAAGGAGAAGACCAATGGCTCAGTACGATCCCAATCAGTATAGGTACAATCCCGATCCATCAAATACATCTGATCCCAACACATCCGATCTCGAACAAAAAGCAGGCTATGGCGTGGAAGAGCTGCAGGTCATGGGTGAGCAGTTGCTCTCTCGCGTGCGCGAAGTCGTGCATGAGGGCAATGTGCGCCGCATCATCATCAAGCAGGAAGGGCACACAATTCTGGAAGTTCCTCTGACCGTCGGTGTCGCTGGCGTTCTGCTGGCTCCCGTCTGGGCCGCAATTGGTGTGATGGGCGCGCTGATCGCCAAGTGCTCGATCGAGGTGGTGCGCTCTGAGAAGGTCGGCGACAAGATCCAGGAGACGGTCGAAGAGATCAAGTCAGACGTAAAGTCCAACCTCTAGGATCAGAATATGATGTATACTGTAAGGTAGCTTGCGCAAAATATCCTTCTGGTATACATCCAACATGGCAGAGAGGCCAGCGTATATGGGAAAACCGCAACGCTGGCCTTTTTGTTATTGTCGCTCCACCCTTTCCTCCTGAAAGGAGACTATCCTGATGTCGAAGCCTACGTTAGAACAGATTGCCGCCTACGAACACTTTCCCACAAGGCTCTCCACTGCAATTGACGGCCTCAGCGAAGAACAGCTTCACTTTATCCCGGCAATTGGGGAGTGGAGCATCCACGAGGTGCTGATTCACCTGGCTGATAGTGAGACGGTAGGCTACTGGCGCTTGCGCAAGACCCTGGCTGAACCACGCTCTCCCCTGGCAGTGTACGATCAGGAGATCTGGGCCAATAAACTCTCGTATCGCATCCAGGATCGCGAACTCGCTCTGCATCTCTTCGCGGCACTACGAGCTTCAACGGCTGCACTTCTCCGTCTGCTCCCCGACGAGGCGTGGGAGCGCCTGGGAGTGCACGAGGAACAGGGTGAGGTCAGCGTCTTCGATCTCTTTATGCTCTACCTCGACCATGGTAAGATACATTTAGAGCAGATTACGCAATTGAAACGTTCTTTTCGTGAAAAGCAGTTGTAGGGCGGCAACGGGTTAGGTAGAACGA
>DAOUDD010000301.1:0-7329 GCA_034431765.1 Ktedonobacteraceae bacterium
TGTTGCCATGAACGGCAAACGGACACGATGAAATCGCGTCCCTATTCCACGGGTAACCGACTGCACCAATGCGTTTTCAATGCACGAACCCACGAGCGTCAGCCCATCACCCAATTCATTGGGCAAAAATAGGGACCCGATTTCATCGCGTCCGCGGCGATTCATCGCCACACCGCGATTCATCGCCACATAACGCCTGCTTGCCATTCATCGCGCATCCGTGACCATGATATTCTTCAGCACCACCATCTTCTCCTATCATTAATCCGTATTAACCATAGAAATGAAAAAATATCATTCATGATATACATTCAAAAGCAGAATCTGGAGATGGAAAGAACAACGTCTGTTTCACATCAACGCCCGCCCGCGTTTATTAAAAGGACACGGGCTTGCGACAAGGCGAAAATGCATGAGAATTTGTTCATTTATACCAGGAACACCCGTTTTTCTCTTTCCGATTCCGATTGTTTAGTGTAAAATGGCAGTAACGCTGAGACAAAGCGAGGAACGCTACATTTAAGGGATGCGAGGGAAGCGACCATGAGACAGGGAAATGGTTCTGAATTGCTTGGGGTGAACGATCCACGAAGCGCGAGTATTGGCGTGATCTATGTCTCGCCCACAGATGATCGTAAGAGCGTGTTGACTGCGATCCTCACGCAGGAAAATCTGGGGCGCAAACAGGTCGCCGTCGTGCTGCCTCAGCAAAATAAGGCTTTTCAACGTTCACAGGATTTCGATGATCTGAAGTCGGTCATCAAGCGTAAATTGACGGCACAGCTCGCCTTTGTGATACCCGCTGGCTCCGGTCCGGCTCAGTTTGCACGCCAGAGCGGCTTTCCCGTCTACTCGACGCTGGAAAACTATACGGCGTCGTTGCGCAATGAGGCTGAACCTGAGGCGCAGCCACGCGAGAACAGGCGCGGCGGACTCGGCGGACTCGGCGGGCTGTTCGGCGGCGCGAAGAAGGTTGCTCCGATCGCGGCAGCAGGTGCGGCCGGAGCCGCTGCTGGCGCTGCACTCAATGATGCCGCGCACAAGAACAGGCGCGCTTCGGCGACACCAGCTACACGGCAACCTGTCCAACAGGCTAGCGCCTCATCAACACCTGTCGATGATCGTGATGATGCTGCACTGGCGGGTGGTGCGGCGGTTGCTGGTGGTGCCGGTCTGCTTGCCGCGAATAGAGCCGGCGGCAATATTGATGAGGAATGGGATTCGCTTCCCCCTGTTCCCTCACAACCTTCCTCTATCCCCGATACACCGGGCGCACGTGAGATAGATACGACGCCTCCCACAGCCGCTAACGATGTCCCTCTGACACCTATCCCTGTCGCTACAACGCCTTCCGCAGCGGATAAGCCTGTGAGTGTCGGCTCCGCTGGACCTCGCTCGGCGGGGAATGGGGACGATCCCAATATTATTCAACTGCCGGAGACAAAACGCAGACGCAAAACGGTTGTGCTTCCCCCGGCGGCAATCGCGGGGGCAGGCGTTGCAGCAGGGCTGGCTGGCGCTGCTATCGTGTCAAAACCTACAGCGCCAGCGGATAAACCCGCTGCTCCCGCTGCTTCCACTACGGCGACTCCGGTTGAGACGACTGCCACACCAACGCGTGGGGGAGCGAGACGACGCAACACAAATAAGATGGCAACGGCTGGTGCAGTCGGCCTGGCTGGACTCGGCGCGGCGGCTGCCAGTGGAGCTGCAGCCCCCCCCGTGGGAGCGCTCCGTCCCGTTGGGGCATCGCGCCCTCCCGTGCGCACTTCACCACCTCCTCGCAAGCGCGACTGGCGTAAAATCGCTGCTGCACTTGTAGCGCTGCTCCTACTTAGTCTTCTCGTCTGCAGCCTTGTCGGGTATAGTACAGGTGCGTTCCATAACTTCACAGCGGCAATCGCAGGTACCCCCGCCGCGCCCGCCACCGTCACGCTGACACCTGATATCCAGACGGTACAGGACAACTATCTCATCACCGCCTCCAACGGTGACACCAACCCGGCGAACCGCCAGGTCAGCCTGCGTACCCTCTCGTTCACCACACCCGCCCAATCTAAAAAGGTGGACGCGACAGGCCAGGGCAATATTCCAGCGACGGAGGCATCCGGCACTATAACATTTACCAATGGGGGAAACTCTGGCTATACTGTAGGTACTGCAACTGATTTGCCTGGTCCTAACGGTTTATCAATCAGACTCATTAATCCAGTTTCGATTCCAGCAAGATCTTTTACGGCTGTAGGTACTGCAGGTGGTCGTGCACGCGTGACGTCGCCTGGTTCAAGAGGGAATGCAGCTAATGGAGCTATAAGTGGAGTGTGTTGTACAGATGCAATTCAATTCGCAAGTTCTTCAGCATTCACTGGCGGGCAGGATGCAAAAACCTACAAGTTCCTGCAGCAGAGCGACATTGATGCCTACGTTGGCACGGTCCAGAACTCGTTGAAGCAGCAGGCGCAAGACGCGGTACAGAAGCAGGCGAAGACGGGGGAGCAGACCATCGGGCAGGTACGCTGTGCTGATCCCAATGTCCAGGCGGATCAGAAGGTTGGGGATGCCCAGCAGGATGTGCAAGCTGCGAATGTGAGCGTCGCGGTGACCTGTAGCGGCCTGGCTTATGACGCAAAGGGGACGCAGAGCATCGCCGAGTCGCTGCTAACGAAGAAAGCACAGGATGCCTTCCCCAACTATAAGCTGGCTGGCAGCATTGTCTCCACGCCGCAGGTGCCTGACAATGTCGATCCTAATGCGAAGAGCGTGAACCTGCCGGTCTCGGCACAGGGCGTCTGGTATTACAACTTTACCGACAAGGACAAGCAAGATCTGGCGAAAGGGCTCGCCGGCAAGAAGCTGCGCGACGCACAGGCGACGCTCAAGAAACAGAAGAATGTGAGCAAGAGCAAAATTGATCTCAGTTCGGGCGATACCCTGCCCACTGATTTCAAGCAGATCACGATTGTGGTGCAGAACCCAAACGGTCTTTCGGCTCCGGGTCAGCCCACCCCACCATCATCTCCAGGTAACAGCACAAATCCTGGTAATCAGCCGGGATCGGCTACGCCAGATGTACGCGGCAAAGGTAGCATTGAGCCTGCACACAGTGCTTCTGATGTGAAAGGATAAACGAGGATAATGCTGTCCCTGGAAGGTAAGCAGCTCGGGAACTACGATGTGATCCGGCGCATTCGTGTCGGTGGCATGGGGGCCGTCTATGAAGGACGGCAGCGCACGGCCTTTGATCGCCGCGTCGCGATCAAGGTAATTCTGGGCGATTTCGCGCAGGACCGTGATATGCGCCGCCGCTTCGCACGCGAGGCTCGCACTATCGCGCGCCTGCACCACCCGCATATCCTGCCACTGATCGAGTTTGGCGATGCGGACGGCGTCCTCTACCTGGTGATGCCCTTTATCGAGGGCGGCACGCTCACAAGCTATCTGCGCCGCCATCTCCCGGATCTCAGTGAGGCGGCCTCCATCTACCAGCAGTTGCTCGATGCCGTCGAGTACGCCCACGACCACGGGCTGATTCACCGCGATATCAAATCCTCGAATGTCCTGCTGGAGATGCGTCGCAGCGGTCCTCCTCATGTTTACCTGGCAGACTTTGGACTGGTGCGCATCATGCGTCCCGGCGATGCCGAACAGGTGGGGAAGCCGATTCCACTGGAGGAGGTGCCAGGGACACCACACTATATGGCCCCTGAGCAGACGCGTGGCATCATCACTCAGCTCACCGATGTCTACGCGCTTGGTGTGCTGCTCTATCAGTTGCTTACCGGCAGCCTGCCCTACAACGATCCCGATGAGGTGCGAGTCATTCAGATGCAGATGCAAGCGCCTATCCCCTCGCCGTGTGACAGGGATGCCTCGATCCCGCGCGAGGTCTGCGATGTGGTGCGCATTGCGATGGCAAAACGCCCGGAGGATCGCTATCAGAGCGTTGCCGAGTTGCGCACCGCTTTTCAGGCCGCGCTGCTTGGACCCGAACCGGGAACGGAAGAGGACTATGATAAAACGCCACAACTTCGCCCGCGCCGCACCGTCCCTGTGGCACGCCCGACCTATCCATTGCCACGCCCTGAGCCTGAGCCAGCATCGCTCCCGACAGCAGCACCGGAACCGCTGGTCTTTCAGCGCCAGCCCGCACCCGATCCTGTCCCCGTTGCACTGCGCGATAAGGGGAGCGAGCGCGTCCAACGACTTGAACGCGTGGAGACCCCGCGTTCAACCGATACTGTGCAAAGCGCGCTGCAACCACGCATCACAGAAGACGTTAATCACATTCCCCCGTTCAAACGCAAACGTAAGGGGCCGCCCTCGGCCCTGGTCGCGCTCTCGCTGGGAGTTGTGCTTGCCCTGACAGCCTTTCTGGTCACACACGCGCTTGGTGTCAATCTGCTTCCCGCCGGACTCTCCAGCTTTGGCGCAACTGCATCTGCCACAGTCTACATCAAGCCGCAGATCAACAACCAGCAGGACAGCTACATCCTCAGCGCCTCCACTCAGATCAAAGAACTCAACGTCGAGGGTCACGAAATTCCTGCCCGTAGCCTTGAGAGTACCGCCGCCGACAACAACACCGTAGCGACAACAGGCACACGTGCTATCCCCGGAGCGCCCGCGCGTGGCACACTCGAATTCGTCAACAATAGCGACAATCCCGTCACCGTCCCCACCACGCAGGAATTTGTCAGCGCGAACGGCGTGCACTTTCGCCTGGCGCAGAATCTCGACGTGCCCAAAAAAGCGGACGGTGGCAAGGCCAGCGCCACCGTCTTCGCGATCACGCCCGGCGCTGGTGGTAACCTTGCTGCACGCATCTTTAACGGCCCCTGCTGTAACAACGCCCTCACCATCAGCAATCCCGCCCCATTCACCGGTGGCAGCGATAACCAGCAGCTACGTATCGTCACTCAAGCCGACCTGGATGGGGCGCGTGACGCCCTGAAAGGCAAGTTAGAGCAGCAGGTCACACAGCAGCTCCAGAAAGCGCTCGCCTCGGACGAAACCCTCGCCGGACCCCCAACCTTCAGCTACAACGTCAGCTCAAATCAGCCCGTTGACATGCAGGCAGACCAGGTACAGGTCACCCTCGAAGTCAAAGGAAGCGCACCAGCATACAAACGCAGCCAGGCCGAGCAGCTCGCAACGCAACTGCTGCGTGCGAAAGCTTCGCGCGACCTTGGCTCAACCTACCAGCTCCACGACAGCATTACCCTCAACGGCACCCCCACCGTTACCAGTGTCAAAAACGACACCTTCAACCTCAGCGTCAGCGTCCACGGCACCTGGATCTACACCCTCGGCGACACTCAGACACGCCAGTGGCGACAGGCCATTAAAGGAGCCACCCTCGCCGCCGCCCAGGCATACCTCAAATCCCAGCCCGGCGTCGCCTCCGTCACCATCCGCCCCCCCTCCAACAGCGACCACCTCCCCGCCTCCATCGACGACATCCGCATCGAACTAGCCTCCGGTGGATGAGAGATAAGGACCTTATCCATCTCCTTTCGCCTCAATACGGCGTCTTCTCCGACTCAAAAAACAGCCCTCCTGAAGGCATCTTCGTAATCTTCACCTCTCCAGATTTCTCTAAATTCTCTAATTGCTCGTCTGGAATCTCTTGAACAAGACGAGAACTCAGATACGTAAGCCAATTACGCCAACACACTGTATACAGCATATACTCGGCACGATCTTCCACAGACGTTTCTTTTCCTAATACTGGAAGAACTTCTGACTCGATCACATCATCATCTACCAGATTAAGAAGAGGAGCAAAATACGCGTAGTCAGCTTCAAGGTGATCACATAGATGTGCCCAGACAGCGGTAAAGCGTCCTCTTGCTTCCGCGTTGAAATCCTCATCATCTGCATCAAAGTACGCTTCATCCGCAAAAATCTCAATAGTTCGGTATGAGGAACTCGAAAAACCTGTGAATAAGAAAAGAAATTGAATATTCTCAATCGCAAACTCTGTAGATGCCCCTCCTCTTTGCCCGACTTGATCCAGGATAGTTTCCAGTGGTATCAAAACACGCACAGTATGACCAACAGTAGCATCATGCTCATAACGCTGAGCAGGCCCAAGAATGTCATATGTACGTGTTACTAGCTCTTCGATTGAAAGCTTAGTAGCATCCGACACAAATATATCACCACGAATATCATCGCTCATTTGCACGCACTTTATAAAGCATCTCTACAACACTCCTATACCATTATACTTATCAAACATAAAATTCGATCTCAGTACTGCATTATTGCGCATTTCCAATTTCTATAGCTCAAGCCATTGAAGCACGCTAGATCATTTGTCTATGAGGACAGCTTTTGCAATGCTTGCTCGATAAGCTTCCGCTCATACTCGTCTGTTTCATGGCCTAGAGCTTCTTGGATCATTGGTTTCACTTCTGTCACTTGTAATTCAGCAAGAGCAAGGGCTGCATAACGACGCAAACGATCACTCTGCAACGCCTGAATGAGATAGGGAACGGCAGGAAGATATCCTGTTGCACCAAGCCCAATTACTTGCCAATCCTTGACTTCTTCATCCTTCTCTTTAAGATATTGAGTAAGCAGTGCTTCACCAGCAAGTGGGCTTTCTATCAAAGCAAGCGCTTGAGCAGCTTCACTCCGCACACCAGCACCTTCGTTGTGCAGTGCTTCTATAAGAACAGGAACAGCTTTCGGATCTTGACGTTTCCCTAATAGTTCACACAAAATCTCAGTCATATGTGCTGTCTTTGATTCATGCATAGCTGCTATAAGTTCTTCTATCGGAGCCTCATCCCTCACCCTCCATTTGATGGCTAGGAAATCATCACCCGGCTCTTCCAGCAGACAAATAATCTCTGTTGCTTTCATCTTACTCTTTTTCCTTGAAACCATCCCCAAATCCCTTCGGAGCCTGATCTTCCTTCGCGTCTTTCTCCAGAAACCGCTCTAAGTGACGGCGCACCTCATTCGCCTCTATCCGATTGTTCGCACTATCGATTTCCCTTGTAAGAGGATCAGTAAGCGGCATTTCCTGCTCCAACAGCGAAAAAAGCCCCAGGGAACGCTGATAATGACCTACCACCACGCCCCCACTCACCCCCTCCTGCTGTGCCTGATCGCCTAACACGCTCTGACGAAACGCTTCATTATGCTCATACAGGAACGGCATCACCTGCGGAATCACAAAGATTCCCCCATCTGACAGGCGTCGAACCGATATCCCAGGCTCACGGAGAAGCTCTACCAGAAAAGTATCCGTCGCATGCACATTGGGCACATAGCGCATCCCTCCTCCTCGCAACATTCCACTCAAGTCCGGCACCTGCT
>DAOUDD010000302.1:0-6293 GCA_034431765.1 Ktedonobacteraceae bacterium
GAGCGGGAGACGAGGCTCGAACTCGCGACAGCCTGCTTGGAAGGCAGGAACTCCTAAAAACACCGCTTGCTTCGTATGCATCGGCCTCCAGAGCCAATCTACACGCTCTAGAAGATATCTGAGCTACTCTGACAAAAGGTTTCACGACCTTTTCACTCGCTTTTCTTCTCTTATGCTTGAGTTTATTTTTCCCACAAGACATAAGATGTTGCGAACGTTTCGAGAAAAGGTGTTCCTTCGTCAGCATACTCTGGATGCACTGTACTCCACTTTTCCAAGAAATGCAAGGTGATGCTAAAAAGTACTCTTCAAAAAAGGCTTGACACTTCGCCCAGGATTCGGTATCCTTCCTCTATATGAAAGGGTGACAATGGAGTATATGGCATGAGAACACAATCTCTAGATACCTCTCCTGCATTTGAGCAGATACAGATCGCCCATACCCGCACATTTTCTGCCGCCAGAAAGTTCGCCTCGACACGCAGTTGGACTCACTCGATCACCTCTGCCAACCTCCACTGCTCGTCTGAGTCCTCGAACAAGAACTGGGAGCACGATCAGGCAGTGAGCTTCGTGGCCCGTGAGTATGGTGAGCCACTTGCATCCCTTTTTCTCGCAGCCCTTCAACAACACCCAGAGTGGAGACTGCAAGCATCAGACATTCAAGAGGCATTGCTTCCGCTGCTCGATATTGCTGAACAATGCAACGTTCCTGCTCTCCTCATCGGCTCGGTTGCAAGTTCCATCTATGGCTTCCCTCGATCCGTTCACGACCTAGACATTGTGGCTGATTTCTCCACCGAACACTCCAAGTTCCTTTTAGAACAGCTTGCTCACAGTTATGTCTTTGACCCGAACGTGGTCAGTATAGCATTGCAGCAGCAGACTTCTTTTAGCATGCTGCATCTCTCCCAACTCATCAACGTCGATGTCTTCCTCCCATCAACCGTCTTTGACAAAATGCTGTGGGAACGAAGGCAGGCACAGGAACTTATTGAAGGGAGAGGACCGATTTTGCTGGCATCCGCCGAAGATGTGACGCTACTCACTCTGCTCCAGTACCACGCTCAAGGAGCTAATGCAGATGATCGGTGGAACGACATTCTTGGGATACTTAAGGTACAAGCACCAACAGTGGATTGTGTCTATCTTGAGCAACAAGCAACAGCGATGGGCATCGAAGCACTGCTCTCGCAGGCACTTATCGATGCTGGAATTCGTGAAGACGTGTCGTCATCGACTCTCTAGAGAAATCTCTCCTTTGAGAACGTTCAATAAGTAATTAAGGAGAGAGGAAGGAAACAGCATGTCTCTCTCGTCCCCGATGAATACCCCAGATATTCTTCAAGCCATCACTCCCGTCGTCGATGTCTTGGAGCGTTTCGATATCCCGTATTATATTGGTGGATCGGTTGCCAGTTCCGTGCATGGCAAACAACGTGCAACGCAAGATGTTGATATCATTGCCGCCATTCAACGGCACCATGTCCAAACACTGGTCAAACTCCTCGAAAACGAGTACTACATTGATGGTGCATCGATCAACGATGCCATCCGTCACCAATCCTCGTTCAATGTGTTGCATCACACAACAGGGATCAAAGTCGATGTGTTTGTGTTGAAAAGCAGCGCATTTGCACAACAAGAACTGCGTCGAGCACGAGAGGACGTGATCCAAACAGGAACGCGCCCCTTCTATTTTGCTAGTCCCGAAGATATCATTCTTAACAAACTAAGTTGGTGGAAAATGGGTGGAGGAATGTCACCTCGACAATGGAATGATATTGTCGAAGTGATGAAGCGTAAGGCAAATGTCCTCGATCTCCCCTATCTTCGACAATTCGCACCACCTCTTGGGGTGAGCGATATCCTAGAACAAGCCTTGACTGACGCAGGGATATAAAGAACGAAAACGGTGAATGACCACTTCGTCAAGAGCCTTACTCGGCATCTTATAAAGTTGGCTCAAAAACGAAGTTGAGTACAGAGATAGGAATATTTCAGGTGAGGCAATCCAGACCACTTTTACAGTGTCTCCTTTGTCTCTATGCTTGATTGTGCATGACTTGTTGAGAGTCCATTCGGTTGTATATGAGTTGGCAAAGATGAAGGAACTAGTTGCTGAAGAGCAGTTGCTATTTGCTCAAGTACGATAGTGAATGCATCAACCTCTTTCAGATGAACGGAAGGTTCTTCCAGACGCTTAGCACACAAACGGTTCGTCTTGTTCCAGGCCAGCACCAGGGCCTCTTCTACGTCTGCTTCATACACCCGTCGAGGGGGGATGCACTGGTGATCGCTGCCCTTCATCAGCATGATTGAGGAGCCACATCGCGTAAGTACGATGGTAGCCCGTCAGACGAACAAACGCGTCCACTATCACGCGTTTGTGTACTGACAACGCCTCTCGATACTGGGGAGCCATCTGTCTAAGGACTTCGCTCGCATCTGCAAACTCGCTCCCCCTCTGCTGTGGTTTCAGACAAGGCACAGGCGGCGAAACGACAGCGACATCTGCCCGTGCCTCATTCAGTGCTTGCAGGATAACATCGCGGTTGAGGCATCCCTCGACAAAAAGAGGGTATGGGACTGAATATGCTGGTGGAGTTGAAAACTGTTCCAATTGCAAACGCATGTCTTGCATCTTAGAAGGCTGCATATCCGGCGACAAAAGCTCACGCCGAACCTCGAATCCGTCTGCTCCTGCATCCTTTGCAATGTGGACAGCATCTTCTACGGTGATATCTTTGTTCACTAGGCTGTTCGCTGTAACCTGAATCAAAGAGGTTTTGACGACTTCGTCTTGCTTCATACTATCCCTCACATCCTGCTTTGACTCAACTAGTTCTTGAAACCTTCTCGTACCTGTGTCCATAGGTCGGGATGAGGTTGCACATGAGTGTAGAGGTAGACGCTCCGATAGACATCGCCATACCTTTTTTTTACAATCCGACCAATTTCTTGTGGCTCCCCAACGATGGCGATTGTTTCTAACATTTCGTCGTTGATGAGGAGTGTCATCTCGTTCCATTTTCCTTCACGGGAGAGTTGATGGAGTTTGGTATGTACATCACTCCAACCGTGCAGTTCGAGCACTCGCCCATAAGCTGGCGTAGAACCGTAGAAAGCAATATCTTGTCTAGCACGTTCTCTCGCTCTATTCATCTCTTCTTCAGTGTTTCCAGTCACAGCGAGCAACTGGCTGTTGATCTCGAAGTCATTCAGGCTCCGTCCTGCCGTTGACAGCCCGCGCTGAAGTGCTGGGAGCGTTACTGTTCTTAGATACTTTGCAGTATTGAACGAGTGACACAGGAATGCATCCGCTACTTCGCCTGCCGTCTCTACCATACGCTCTCCCACTCCCCCCAGCATAACAGCAGGATTGCCGTAAGGATTGGGTCCTGGGTTAAACGCGGGAGGCAGAAGTGTATGCGTGTAGTAGGTTCCCTGAAAGTTGAGTTGACTTCCATGTGACCAAGCATCCCAAATAGCTCGTAGTGCCAACACAAACTCTCGCATACGGTCGGCTGGATGAGACCAGGGCATGCTATAACGTCTCTCAATGTGTGCTTTGATTTGCGAGCCAAGCCCCAACGTAAACCTGCCCCGCGAGTAGGCTTGCAGATCGTAGGCAGTACTTGCGACTGTCATCGGATTGCGAGCGAACGCGATAGCAAGACCCGTGCTTAGGCGCATCTTCGATGTATGCTCGGCAGCCAAGAGCAGAGAAAAAAAGGGATTGTGTGTACCCTCTATCAGCCATAGGCCATCATAACCAATCGCTTCGGCAGTTCGTGCATTCTCTGGAATCGTACCGAGATTCTGCTCCGTGAGACTATAATGTACTTGCATGGCTATCGGCCTCTTCCCTTTCTTAGATGATGAGATTGTTGATGAGTGCCTGAGATGTAGACTGCATCTAGCTTGTCATTCCAAAGGAATGTCCACCATTAACCGTCAAGACCTGTCCATGCACATAGTCGGACCACGGCGAGCAGAGAAAGAAAATAGCACCAGCAGCTTCTTGCGCTGTTCCAGGTCGCCCTAGTGGAATGAGAGCGTTCGTAGCGGTACGCACAGTATCTGTGACGCCGAGTTGAATCTTCTCCCCATCCTTTTCTAAGACGTTAGATGCATTCCGCAGAGCCGTCAGGCGTGTGTCGATAACCCCAAAGGCGACGACGTTGACGTTGATTTTAAACTGACCCCACTCTTTCGCAAGTGCCTTCGTCAGTCCGACAATACCAGACTTGGCGGATGCATAGCTTACCTGCGCCGCGTTTCCCTGTGTACCAGAAGTCGATGTCACATTCACTACCTTGCGAAACACTTCTCGGCCTTGCTCGCGTTCACGTTTGGCAGGTTCGCGCAGATAGGGAGCAGCCGCACGTAAAATACGAAACGGTACCAGGACGTGAATGTCAAGCATTGCTTGAAACTGCTCATCGGACACCTTGTGAATTGGTCCATCAATGGCATATCCTGCGTTGTTCACGATGATGTCGAGTTGTCCCCAGTTCTCCACAGCCATCTGTACCAGTTGATCGGGAATTTCAGGCTTGGTCAGGTCTCCACCAAAGACAATAGTTTCTCCCCCAATATCTCTGGCGGTCTGCCGGGCGAGATCGATGTCAAGATCGTTGATCACTACTTTCGCCCCTTGAGCAACAAGTTGTTCGGCGGTTGCTCGCCCGATGCCACGCGCTCCACCAGTAACAATCGCAACCTTTCCTTGTACCAGTCCCATATTTGCTCCCTTCTCGTTATTGTCGCTCTCGTTCATCACTCAATTAGTCATTTTCCCCTGAAGATGGGACGACGTTTCTCCTGGAAAGCGATTAAGCCCTCTTGGTTGTCCTCCGAACGACGATGCAGGTTAGAGGCCAGCAATTCCCGGCGCACGCCAATGTGTGTTGGCGTGTCGAGACCATCATTCACTAGTTCCTTCATGCGCTGTAGGCCAAGCGGACTTTTGGTTGCAATGAAGTCAGCCAGTTTCTGGACGCCTTGCTCAAGTTCTCCAGGTGGCATAATTGTGTTCACAAGTCCGGCATCGAACATTTCCTTCGCAGAGGCAAATTGTCCAGTAAAAAGCAGGAACTTGGCGCGGTTGATGCCTATTTTGCGTGGCAAGCGGACCGTTGAGCCACCGCCCGGAATGAAGCCGTAGTTTGCGTGAGCATCAGCGAATTTCGCTGATTCGACTGCTACCACTAGATCACAGCAGAGGATCAGTTCCAGTCCCCCTCCTGCCGCCACTCCATTGACTGCTGCAATGGTCGGTTTAGGAAACGCTTCAAGCTGATTGAAGACGCGACCGAGACGTTCAAGGAATACCGTTACATGTGCATGAGCATCTTCATCTCCACTCGTAGAGCTAATGTCAGCTCCTGCACAGAACGCTCGTCCTGCTCCGGTAATGACCAATGCACGTACAGAGGAATCTCGCTCTGTTCGATCAAGGATATGCTGAAGCTCATCGATCATCGCATCGTCGAGCGCGTTCAGTGCGTCTGGTCTATTGAGAGAAATCCAGGCGGTCGATGCTCGTTGCTCAAAGATGACGGGGTTATTGCTCTCTGACATTCTGCTTTCCTCTCGGCAGTCACACTTTCCGTTCCCTATCATTCCAGTACTTAGCACGAATCTCGCGGCGTAAAATCTTGCCACGCTCACTTTTCGGCAATACCTCCCAAAACTCGACACGCTTGGGAGATTTATACGAGGCAAGATTGTTTCGGCACACCGAGATAACCTCCTCGGCAGAGAGTTGATACCCAGGACGGAGTACGACAACAGCAGTGATCGCTTCGCCCCATTGCTCATTGGGTATTCCCACCACCGCGACCTCCTGAACGCCGCGGATGGTAGAGATGACATGTTCTACCTCGCTCGGATAGATGTTGAAGCCTCCACTCACAACCATATCCTTCTTCCGGTCAACAATGTGAAGATATCCCTCTTCGTCGAAGCGTCCCACATCGCCCGTATACAGCCACCCCTCCTTATCTATGGCCTCTGCCGTGGCTTCTGGTTGATTCCAGTAGCCGAGCATGACCATATCACTGCGAATGGCGACCTCTCCTACGTCTCCGAAGGGAACCTCTCTATGGTCAGGATCGACAATCCTGACTTCGACAGCAGGGTTGACTCTGCCCGCCGACGACAATCGGTCCGGGATACTTCCATCTGGATTGGCTCGATGAGCACGTTGCGAAAGCGAGCTAATGGGAAGAGGAGCCTCGCTTTGCCCGTAAAACTGGACAAACACCTCGCCGAAGATACGAATCGCT
>DAOUDD010000303.1:0-24937 GCA_034431765.1 Ktedonobacteraceae bacterium
TAGGTTGCGGTGAACCGGTTGTGTTTGTACATGGCGATTCGCTCTTTGGCAACCCCGTCGAGCATTGGACAGAACAGCTCGAACTCGCGCAAGAATATCAGCTCATCATACCCGCACGCCACGGCTATTACCTGAGTCCACCTCCTGAACGAGAAGCCTTCGATGTCTATGCGCGTGCAATTGCCGACTTGCTCGGTGAAGGAGCGCACCTTGTAGGCCATTCCTATGGCGGTGTCGTCGCACTTCTCGCCGCAGCCATGCGACCAGAGGCTGTTTACTCGCTTGCTGTAAGTGAGCCTGCAGCCTTTAGCCTGGCTCGTGGCAACGCTGATGTCGAGCGCTTTATCACGCGCGTGCAAGCCAGATCAAAACCACTCTCGGAGATGACACCAGAAGAATTTACTCTTCATCTACACAACGCTATCTTTGGAACTGGTGGGCAACTCCCCCAGAAAGTTCTTGATGTGCTTGCAACTCCCTTTGGTCGCAAAGGAACCGAGGCTAACATGCGCGAACCCGGTCCGTGGGAGGCCGCTATTCCGCTAGAAGCTCTGGCAAAAGCTTCGTTTCCCAAACTGGTCCTTTCCAGTAGAACGATTCCCATGCATGAGATTGTGTGTGAGGTACTGGTTGAGAACTTAGGGGCAGAACATGCTGTGATCTCGGAAAAAGGCCATTTTATCCCACTTACTGGAAAGCCTTATAACGACTGCTTGCGAGATTTCTGGAGAAGAAGCTGTGTAGACAAAAAAGCTTGAGTTACTTCTCGTTACCAAGCAGTCTACTATCAACATGAAACACGCCCAGGCCCGTCAGTGCCGGACCCATCTCCTGAAGGGCCTGGATAATCAGCTTGTGCGCCTTTCGTTCACCAATGATAGGAGTGCAGAAGTGCTGACAGATCGCGATGAGGGCGGCGAAGCCTTCCAGCAGTTCGTGGCGTGAGAGGTGGTCGAGTGCACTGCGCTCAATCACCTGAAGATAGCCATTGGAGGAAATTTTCAGGCTGGCAAAAGCGGGGAAGGTCGTGGCACAATCGTCGAGAATGTCTTGCAACACCTTCAAGGCTTCGCGTGGCCCAACCAGTTGCGCGACGGCAAGCGAGACACGCCGCGTCCCTTCAACCAGCAAACGCCATTCAGCAGGTGAGATGAGCTGCTTTCCCTCAGAACTTGCTGCGAGCCGGCTCTCAACAACGCGTGGCATTGGTGGAACAGGTTGTGCCCGAACGACTCCACGTTGCTGCATATTCAAAATTATGCTATCTAAAAGCTGCTCATACTCCTCGTTGACCGTCACCTCTGGCGTTGTCACTCCTCGGTCAAAACGTAGCGTTGCCTTGCGCCATTCCTGTACGTCAAGCAAAGTCGTCTGAGCATTCCCTCGGCTCCCTACAATGTGCACCAGTTTGCCCGCACGGAAATAGAAATGCGCAATTCCCATGCGCTCAAGATTACGCAAAGAGAGACGACCAAATGCACGCAGCCGTTGAATACGTTGCACGATCTGCGCTAATTCACTTATTGGCCCTTGCCAGGAGAGGCCGTAAACACTTACCTGGGACACGCTCAGTTCCCGCTTTCTTTCGTCTATACCAGCAGGCTATATTTGTTGGAGGAATAGCGAGAGGATGAACCTGCTCTAGCTATCCTATCGTACAATGCTCTGGCACGAGAAACGAAGTTACTGTAGAATTTCCTGTATTTGCATTCCGCTTACTACATTCGCGCGTAGTTCACTTCGCTCAATTAAGCGCAATGGTAGTATTAGAGCTATAATACATATGCACGCATCAACATGTCAAGAAAGAATAGGACTAATAGGGACTACTATTACTTTTCGTGCACTCTTCCTTATTCTACCTCTGCTGCCAACTGGCAGAATGCACCGCATCTTTCACACCAACCACTCAGGTTGCCATCGCGCTCCCCTACGTGTGTGAGCCGACGCGCGCAACGACAGATGTAGCCATACACGCGTGCAGGATTGCCAAGTACCAGTGTATGTGGAGAGACATCTTTTGTTACGACTGATCCAGCACCGATTAATGCAAACTCGCCAATAGTAATACCGCATACGATCACCGCCCCCGCTCCGATAGAGGCTCCATACTTGACGAGCGTTGGCGTCACTTCCCAATCATCCCCACTCTTCAGCCGACCATCCGGCGTAATCGCGCGTGGATACATATCGTTGGTAAAGCAGACATGTGGCCCAACAAAAACACCATCTTCAAGTGTGACCCCCTCAAAGAGCGAGACATGATTCTGGATCTTGACACGTGAGCCGATGCGTACATGTGATTCTACATAAACTCCTTTGCCAACGTTGCACTCTTCGCCAATATGTGCATGCTTCCGTATGTGTGCCTGCCGCCAGATACGCGTCCCCGCCCCAACTTCAGCCCCCTCTTCCACTTCAGCCATAGGATGCACATAAAAAGATGTAATATCGTTATCACTCATAGTAGATAGCTCAACTTCCTTCTATCTAAACGCATATATATAAAGAGAACAGAAACGTAAGATGCGTAAAGAAAACGCTTGAGATCAATACATTAAACGAGTGTCAGGCGAAAGCAAGATCAAACAGCGCTAGAAAACGAGCTTGCTTCCAATACATTTCACGTACTATAATGGTAGCACCAATGCACCACCGAATCCTGCGTAGGGAGCGCGCTTGCCTCGCTTCTGGATGAGATATTGAAGTTTTGTCCTTACGAGCAATATGATATATGTAAAATGGTTTTGCCCTACCACAACGAAAAATGTTTACAAGGTTTCAATCTGAATAAGACGCATTTGTAAAATGCTGGCGTATAGACGAAAACCAGCGCAAGCGTGCAAAGAAACCCCACACGCCCGCCGCCTCAGCCGCTACTACCAGCCAGTGCTGACTAACATCCACCTCAATCCGGCGCAACAGGTACGGATCGCTCTTCGCCGTGTTGAAGCCATAGTGTGTGGTCAACGCCCAGCTATAGCCAGTTCTCTGTGCCGCTTCGCGCACTTCTGCTCTGATATGCTGCCATTGCCCGACCGGATATGCCAGCGTACGAACACAATAGCGCAACTGCTGCTCTAACATTGTCCGACATCGTATCAGCTCAGTCTCAACCTCAAGCGGCTCGGCTAGCGCAGAGAGAACAGGATGGCTCAGCGTATGTGCGCCAAATGAGACCAGACCGCTCTGCTCCATTTCGTGGACCTGCTCCCAAGTCAGCGGCCTGCTTGCATCCTCCTTCTGCACCTCCAGCAGGGGTACTTGCAAGCATCGTCGCAGCTCGACTAGAAACCTTTCGCGCTTCGCCACTGAACAGGCATAGCGCACTCTCGTATCAATCAGCCTGGCAAGTTCCCGCCGATCCTCGCGCCGCCTCAAGACGTAACGTCTCCCTTCCAGCATCACCTCCCGTATATGTGTACGTTGCAGTAGCCATTTTTTCTCCAGCCACCAGAAAGGAGTGCCACTTTCAATATAACCTGGAATCAGATAGATCGTAAAAGGAATCTGCAACTCCTGGGCAAGTGGAAAGGCATGCGTATAGTTATCCTGGTACCCATCATCGAAGGTCAGCACCAGCGCTGTACGCCTATCCCCAGGCTGTCGTTGCCCTTTCCGTCTACTATACAACTCTTCCAGCGCAGCCTCAACATGCTGCAACCGATAATGGTACTTAAGATACTCCAGATGACGCCGCAGATCTCCCCCACTCGCTTGATGATAATTCAGAATAATCAGCCGTCCCCCATCACGCCTCGCCCATTTGCGCGCGAACCCAACAACCCCACTGTAATACAAGCAGGCAGCGATAGCTAGAAGAATATATCTGCGCATCTTCTTAATCCTTTGACACAATCGACCATAAGAAATAGAGCTATATAACACACTTTCACAGAAACCAAATTGCTGTTTTTTACACATTATTGCGGTCGCCCATCCGCAATTCATTGCTCGCGAAATAGAGACGCGATTCTATGGCGTCCGCTGCAATTCATCGCACGTTCCATGCAATGGACGTGCATATCATGCCTTCTCGCGATATCCGGCATAAATTCTGAAACTGCATGTATCACATCTACCACGATTGGTCACAAAAACCGCAAGAATCGCTGAGAATCTACTCATCGAGACGGAGCTGTAAATGCGCAATAATTATGAAATCATTTATCAGTTTTGTTGTGTTCCCTACCTTCGCAGTCTGCATCTGTCCTTCACTATCAGCTCAAATCTGATAATCTCCTCGACACTCTATCACCCACACGAGAGAAAAAACTCCTCATCGCCGTCAACGCTGGTAAGGGATCGTGCCAATCGAAATAGTCATACCTCATCGGCTTGAGAAAAGTTGCAAGAAACGCCATTAATGCTGGTAGTGGCTGTGAGACGTCGGACTGCCCGTGCAACCGAAACGCCTGTACAGTTGCTAGAAAATCGCCCTCTAGATAGCGCATCCATTGCCCTGTCTGGTATCTGTTTATTCTGTCAATGCGCTCACCATTTGCCCACTGATAGAGCAGGTACGGAAAATCAACGCCAGCGCGTACCGCTATTTCAATCGAAGCAGAGAGCCGTGGGTTAATCTCCATCAGGTAGGGAACACCCCTGTCATCGCGTCGAAACTCGACCTCGGAGTAGCCCTCCAGGTCGATTGCTCGTACCAGCCTTTCGGCCTGCTCAGTGATATCCTCAGGAAGAGCGATACTCTGACGCAGCACCGAAACACCACCCAGCGCTGGATGTGTTCGTTTGGCCCACTGCGCAAAGCGAGCGTAGAACTCTCCGTGAGCATAGAGCAAACTGATTGCCTCACGTCGTCCAGAGAGAAATTGCTGTAAGAGCACCGTTCCACCACACTCTGTCAGTTCTGCAACGACTCGCTGCGCCTCTTCACGCGTCGTCACAAGTTGACAGACTAAGCGCTTTCCCCGCTGCCCATCCCATACCCATGACTCGCTCGGTTTGACAACTGCCGGCAAACCAACTTCCCTCAGCCTTGCTGCCACATCTTCTGGACCCGCAAGGACAACCCCACGTGGAACGTCGATCCCCAACCGCGCGGCGACTTCCAGTGTACGCTCCTTTGAAATAGCAATCTCCAGGGCGTGCTCTTTCGCCAGAGCCAGGCGTGTCTGTTGCTCGATCCGTGCTCGATGCTCTCGTAACAGCGCAATCGTTCCATCCGACGCAGGAATTACAACGCCTGGCTCTGTAACAGTGAGCACATCCAGCAAGTAGCTGAGAAAGGTTGCCCTCTCCTGCTCGTACTCCGGTGCAATGTAGACATGCTGGCACCAGCGCGAGGAGAAGGTCGGAACATACTTCAGCTTTGTCAACGCACTACGCGTATCCAGAGCCGCCACCCGCTTCCCACGTACTCCAAGCGAACGCACTGTCGCCAGTGTTTGCCGCAGATGCGCATCAAGGAGTAGCGCATCAAATTGCTGTCCACCTCGTGTCCGCCTTCCATTGAGCATTTTATATACGATGGGTTCTATTGTTAAAGTGTTCGCTTTTCCATTGTGCATAAATGCTCCTTATGGCTCACAAACGTAATCTAGGGAAAATGCGCATGATTCATCAACAAGGGTAGGTATAGCTCTCTATGAGACCCACTTTGCCATCACATCGTTCTCCGGCATTCGTGGCTATCTCCTCGTCAATTGTTGTGCAACCGACTTCGCAACGCGCTCAGCAGTCGCTTTATTGCCAACGACAAAACGATAAAGCGGACCAAAGGCGCGGATTGATGACAGACCAACGAAGTAAAGGCCATCTACGCTGCTCTCAAACCAATGATTCAACACAGGAACATGCTGATCCATCTTTATCTTTTCGCGTAGTTCCGAGTGGAGCAGGGGCAATTTTCGCAAATCGACAGCATAGCCCGTCGCGAGCAGCACGTGATCGACCTGTAACTTTTGACCATCCGAAAGCGTTGCGGAAATACCACCATCTCGCTCGACCAGCTTCTCCACACGTGTACCTTCGTGCAGTGTCACCTTCCCAAGAACACGCTCGCGTAGCCAGTGTGAAGCAGCAGCTCCATAGCGTGTGCTCAGATAGTAGTCTTTTTTGTTCTGCGGAAAGCGGTAAAACATGTAGGGCAGGTATTCAAGCGCCCAGTTACGCCAGCCAGGGGCAATTCCAGCATTAGGTTCACGAATTCTCTCCCACCAGCTTCGTTCCGCGCTCCGGTCAGGTCCAAGCCAGTGAATTGGTTGGCGTGCAACCAGGTCTACCTGTGCGCCAGATTCATATAAGAGAGCGCTATACTCAACCGCGCTCTGTCCTCCACCGACGACCAGTACATGCTTGCCTGCGAAACGCTGAAAGTTGTTGTGCTCAAACGAGTGCGTCACCAGCTCAGTGGGAAGGCCGGCATATTCCTCTGGTCGGTTAGCATAGTAGTAGAGACCTACCGCTATAACCACCACCTGACTTCGTACAACGCGTCCATCCGCCAGGGTCAGCTTGAAGCTGTCTTGCACTTTTTGCACGCAAGAGACGTACGTCTCATCCACATAAGGAACCGCATGCCGTTGGAACCAGAGTCCATATTGGATAAACGCTTCACTGGGCACTGGATAGCTTTTTTGGTGCTGCGAGATGTTGAAGAACCGCTCGAAGGTATACTTCTTGTAGGGATCAGAGAGATTAGAGGCCCACCAGTGGGAGCGCAGATACATCCCTTTCGGCATATAATTGCGCCACAATTCCAGCGGCTTGCCAAACACCCCCACCTTGAACCCCTTCCCCAGCAGATGAGCAGCAGTAGTCAATCCATACGGACCAGCTCCAACCACAACGACATCATATGTCGCATGCTGGAGAGGAAAGCTTTCTTCCACCTGCTGCTGTAATTTCTCTGGGACAATACTCATGAGCGGCTCCTTTTCTTATAGACACAAAAGGCATGCATATGCCCTCAATTCCGACCTCTTCTGGTAAAAATGTGTTCAATATCAGCAATGACCTCTTTAGCTTTATCCATCGCCACTAACAAACAGCTTCCAGAACGGTGCAAAGAGCGACCATAGACCACAGATCTCTGCCGCCATGATCAACCAGTGACGCTCGACACCGCTCGAAAAACGCGCAAGCTGATACGGATCACTCACGGGTGTGTTTATACCCTTGCGCGTGGTGACCGCCCAGATATAGCCCGCTTTACGCGCTGCAAGAATTGCCTCTGCTCCAATATGCTCACTCTTGCCCACTGGATACGCTAGCGTGCGCACGGGATAGTGTAGCCGTTCTTCCAGCATCTTGCGGCAGCGAACAAGCTCATCATATACCTCCTCCCTTCGCCTCAAATATCCTAGAATTGGATGATGCTGAGTGTGTGCTCCGAACGAGACCCAGCCGCTTGCGGCCATTTTGTACACCTGCGCCCATGTCAGTGGACGATACTCGTCATCGGTGGCTGTCAATGTTGCTGGCACAACCAGTTGTTTGCGCACACGGGTCAGAAATGCTTCCCGCTCACCTACCGATGTTGCAAAGCGCAGACGCTGCTCAATCCTCGCCAGCAGCTCATCGCGTTCTTCCTCGTCTTGCAAGGAATAATTCTGTCCCTCGAACAGTATCTTCATTCGTGGCGTTCGTCCCAGCAGGCGCTTTCCCTCTTCCCACCAGAACGCCTCCCCACTCTCGATATAGCCTGGAATCACAAAAATTGTGATCGGCACCTGCAGTTTCTGAGCCAGTGGAAAGGCATGTGTATAGTTATCGGCATACCCATCATCAAAGGTGAGCACTAGCGCTGTACGCCGATCTCTGCTGCTCTGCCGGGGAGTGGGTGTGTAAAGCTCAACCAATGCATCTTCGAGGTGCAGCATGCGATAGTGGCGACGTAGATAGAGCAAGTGGCTCTGTAAATCTCCCCGGCTCGCACGGTGATAATTGAGAATAAGCACGCAACGCTCCTTGTAGAAACGCTGCCTCATCCACCAGCGAAAGAGCGCGACCAGGCCACTATAGTAGAAAAATGCCGCCACAAGAATACTGATCTTTTTGCGCATATACCTTTTCTCTCTACACCTCCACTTTTCACATTGCCTATCCTCTACTCATTGCCCCCATGCTTGATGAGTAGAGCTTGCATCACATTCCCCATCAACTTCTGTAACTCTGGCACGGCTGTCACTGTATCGCCGCACGTTTTCTTCAATTTCACTACATAATCATCCTGGAGAGACGTGCTGCGATAGTCGTCAAGTGCGCTTCCCCAGTAGAGCGACCCGCTGGCGAAGACAAGTGCGCCCGACGGAGCAATGTAATATGCGCTCTGGCTTAGCTCTGAAATGCCATCCGTTTTCCCATCGTCACTGGCGGTTACCCTTGAACTGCTGAACAAGTGGAGTCCTTTAGGCGTTGCATCTCGGTACGTCGGATCGTCATTGGGATTCGTGAAGGCACGATCCCATTCGTATCCAACCAGTCCGCAACCGTAGCTCTTTCCCGCTTGTATGCCAGTCCCTTTTAGCAGTGCTGAATCTGTTTGCTCAGTAGCGGTCCAGGGGAAGCCCAGAAATTTGTGGGTGAGATCGGAGAACATGACGCCTGTCAGCGCGTTTTCTGGCCGTCCGATGACCGGATCGCGCCACTGCGCCGTGACGCGCGAGTTGTCGTTGCCGTACAGAGGATCACGGCTCAAATCGTTATTGGATGTTTGCACCTTATAACAGACAATAGTGCGATCCGGGGTGCCAGCACTATCGGGTGTGAAGCGCATCTGCCAGTAGTCGGTATTTGCTGCCAGAAACGCTAATCCCACGCCAGCATCGCGCGCCTTCTCTACCCCATCACGCATCTCCTTTGTCCAGTACTCATCGTGACCCATCGAAATGTATGCCTTGTGCGTCAACAGTTGTTCAGGATGCTCGTGAAGATCAACGCTGCTCATATACGAGAGATCATAGCCCTGACGCTCCAGCCAGCGAATCGTCTGAATTGTGAAGAGGAGCAGCAGACCTGAACCATCTTCCTGGATGTAAGGTCGATCAAACGAAACGGCGGCAACTCCAGCACCTTTCGTCACCTCCGTACCCTGACCTGTCACCTGTTCATCTGCCTCATACAGACTCGCTCCTCCCCACGTATTGTATGCGGCAGCCGTCGTATCCGGCGTCACCACTACATAAGCTGAGGAAGGGTTGTCGAGCACATCGAATGGTGTATACGTTTGCCAGCCATGTGCATCGGTAAACTTTGCCAGGTAGACGCCTGAGGGCCAATTCTGTGGTACTGAAAGCATATACGATGCCTTCCAATGCGTCTCAAGCAGACCCGTTTGGGGATCAGTCGTACACGAGGAGCAGACAAGATGGTTATGATTCGCATCATAATAACCCTGCTCTATTCCAACATTGTCAGAGCTGGAAAGCAGCAACCTCGCCCCATCCCCTCCATACCAGCCGATGCGATAGATATCCACCTGGTAGTGCATTTGCGCGCTCTGCGTGCTGACATAAAACGCCAGCTTCTGGCCCGGCGCAACCGAAGTAGCGCCCGCAAAGGCTTGAATTTGCGTCGTCGCCTGTTGACCTGCTGGAATCTGCCATGAACTCGTGCCTGGAAGCGCATTCTCGCGTGCAATCGCAGTATTCGCCATCGGCCCCGGCCCAGGCGTCGTCTCCTGACTACCTGCAAGCGAAGCAGAATTGTTCCCCATGAAAAGCGTCGAACCAAACAACGGAATACTCACAAGAACACTTGCCAGCACAAATAGCGCCAGTATCAGCAACAGCGTACGAACTTTCATACTCCCCTCTCCCTCCAATCCAATCTATAAGCACATGAATCCAGTCGAGCAAAAGAATATGTTATATCTAGAGCAACTTCTCGCACGAGAAATTGCGGCTAGGCTTGCCGCCACCACATTCGCTTAAGTAGTGGCCTTACGTGAAATGTATTGAGGCTTGCCGCGCCCGTCGCTTTCGGAGTCTACCCACGTTCGCTATCATCTGCACACTTTGGCCTCCCTCTTGCCCTTTGGTATCCACAATACTCTCTCCCCTAACTGAAAAATAATATCAGAGATTCTTCATCGCCTGATACAAACAGAACTTAAGCCTGGTTTTTAACTGCCAGATGTTCAGACAAAGAATATGTCAGGTTTTTGCCCATATCTGCGATAAAGCAGAGTCCCCTATTCGGGAAGCCGTTATAGAATACGTTGAGAAGGAGACAAAACAAGTGTTGTCACAATCGTATGAAGAGACCGTCGTATTGCCGCCCATGCAGCAGAGGGAGAAAAGCGAACAGACCATTGACCATCTTCTAACAGGTGAGCGTGCATGGTTAGTACGCAAATGTGCGCTCATTACTCGCAACGCGGATGCTGCTGAGGACCTGGCGCAAGAAACACTTCTGGAAGCATGGCGCAATCAGTACAAACTGCATGACCTCACCTCTAATGGGCAAGCGCAAGTCAGAAAATGGCTTGCGGCCATTGCTCAAAGTATCTGTTTGCGTTGGTTACGTGAAGACTATCACGAGCGTGCACATCGAGTTATACAGCAATTGCCGCTTGCAAATGATAGCAGTGCAAGTAGCCAGGGAAGAGACCAATGGAGTATAGAACTCGTTGCATCACCAGATAAGTATAGTGTTGAAATCGAGCTTGAGCGTGCGGAGTTGAACACTCTACTAAGCCGGGCGCTCTCATCTCTATCAGAGCCATTACGAGCAGCTATGGTTGCTCGGTATCTACAAGGCGCTTCCCACGATGAGATCACACAGCAACTTCAGGTGAGCGAAGAGGCGCTGGTTCAGCGTATTTATCGGGGAAAGCAAGCATTGCGCCTGTTATTAACCACCTCTTTGAGCGATGAACTGGCAACCTATGGCATCTATCCGCAAGATGCAGTGCCACGAATACTAGTGACACGCATGTACTGTCCCTGGTGTGGAAACGACTACCTTGTCCTCAACGAGAATGCGCAAAATGGCAAACTCTCCTTTCGTTGTCGTAGCTGTCACACCTCTGCGGGAGGCCGAAGCAACTTTGCTCATTGGCAAAAGATGAGTAGTGCCGCAGCTAAATACATACAACTCATCGCATGGCTGTATGCATACTACTGGCAAGCAATAGACCAGCAGCCGGCATGCTTCTTTTGTGGAGAGACTGCCATATTGACTGTGAAAGACGCGGAGTCTCTTCCTCCAAAATATCATGGTCTGGGCGATCAACAGGGTGTCGCAATCGTCTGTTCTCAATGTCAGCGTACGCATTATAATACCCTTTCGCATCTCACCTTCGACCTTCCTCAAGTTCAGCGCTTCTGGAAAACACACAAACGTGTTCACTGGCAACAGGGAGAACAGATCGAGCATGCTGGGATACCAGCAGTAGTCAGCGTCTTTCAAAGCAAGAGCACCAACAATCGTATAGAAGTGCTTATAGACCGCCAAACATTTCGCGTTCTAGCAATCAATGAGCATTAATAATTTCATATAGATCATCCCAAATTTGGTGCTGTTGGCGAAATCCTTCCTCCAAAACAGCAGATTTCGCGCCATGTGCCCCCCCTCTCGCGCTTCAGAACCAAGGAGAGATGCGGCACATTCTATTGCGCCGACTGCGTCAGCCTGCTATCACGTCCGCCAGCAGCACCAAATTTCGAGATGAGTTTCCCCCTATCCTTCTCCAACCCTCCTGCCGAATTTCATTTGTGTAGGAGAGCCTTGTTGAGAAGGATGGTTTTGGCATGCAAAATAAATTGAGTCGTCTAATTGTATTAATACGGCGCTGGGCCTGGCTCGTTATCCTGGGAGCGTGCTTGTGTGGAGGTATAACTTACCTCCTGGCAAAGCTCTTGCCGCCCACCTATCAGGCGTCGGCCGTCGTAATTATCACCGTGCAAACCTCGCAATCCGCCAATGATAATACCCTGGCCTCTCTATCGCTCTTGCCCACGTTTGCTCAGATTGCCACGCATCCCCAGGTGCTGCAACCAGTTGCGGATGCCCACAATCTGACATTGAAGCAGTTGAGCGATATGGTCATAATCAAGCAGCAGTCGAATACGCAGATTCTGCAAATTGATGTTCGTAACCCTAACGCGTACAATGCGGCGCTGCTAGCAAATGAGATTGCGAAAAGCTTCATCAACAATTATTTAACGCCCGTCTACGAACATACGATTGGAGGCAATATTCTACCTGCGCGTCCTCCCGTCATCCCAACACAACCGAAACCGTTACAGGATGGCCTGATCGGAGCACTTGTAGGGCTGGCTCTGGCTGCAAGCATCGTCACCGTGCTTGAATGGATGGGGAACCGTGTCACAATTCCAGATGAGATACCCGATTCGCTGGGCCTCGATGTGCTGGCAATTATTCCTAAGCTACGCCCTCATCGCCAACGCTCGACGGACGATGATACGCAGCCCATCCAGAACGCCGAGTTAGCGGAGAACTGTCGCATGCTCTGCGCAAATCTCACGCTTGAACTCTCATCCATTCACGGAAAGCTGTTGCTGATCACCAGTGCACTCCCGGATGAGGGCAAAAGTACGCTCGCCGTCAATATTGCCGCAATCCTGGCTGCATCCGGTAAACGAGTCCTGTTGGTGGATGCAGATCTGCGCCACCCGCTGCTCGACCAGCACTTTCACCTGAAAAATCAGCATGGCCTCTCACAGATCCTTTGTGGAGACCGTTCAGGCCTGAAGATTCTGGAAGGCCAGCCAACAGCGATCCCATCTTTACACGTTCTGACCTCCGGTGCATTTGCGGCAAATCCTTCTGAGGTACTTCAGTCATCAACTGCAAGCTTCCTTTTTGAGCAGTTGCGTATAACAACGTTGTTTGACTACATCATTTTTGATGCTCCTCCTGTGCTACCCGTCGCCGATGCACAAATTCTTGCCACTTATATACCGACAACTCTGCTTGTAGTGGATGCCTCAAAGACATCGCGTCTACAGATTGAAAAGGCAAAGAGAATTCTCCACAGAACAGGGACTCATCTCCTCGGCGTTGTGCTCAATAAAAGCCTCTGGCCTGCCTCGTATGAGATGCGGGACTTCGTGAGAGAGCAGCAGCACCTCTTCCACATTGCAAAAACTCAGCCTTCACCACAGGAACCAGCGCTGAGGCAAGAGGGCGAACAGACAGATCTTGCCCTTCCCTCCAGACAACATCATTGAAGCATGATATGTGAAGAGAAACTCTTTGCTTTATATCAAGAAATGCATAAAATATTGTAATATTAATGCTATAGAGTCTGTACACGTAAATAGCAGAAGGGGGAACGGTATATGTACGAACAGATTATGGAGAAGATCACCGATCGCTCATTGCGTATTGCTGTGATTGGATTGGGCTATGTTGGTCTGCCACTCGCAGTCACATTTGCTGAAGCAGGGTTTTGTGTTATAGGAATCGACGTTGATGCACAGAAGGTGCAGCGCTTAAACGCCTGCGAGAGCACTATACCAGATGTCGAACACACAACGTTACAGCGGCTCGTGCGGGAGGAAAAGCTTGTCTGTACGACCGAATATGTGCTCCTGGACGAGATCGATGCGGTGAGCATCTGCGTCCCGACTCCCTTGCGCAAGACAGGCGACCCGGATATTTCATATATTCTTTCCGCCGTTGGGCAGATACGTGAACATCTGCATGCTGGTCAACTGATTGTACTGGAAAGTACAACCTATCCAGGTACAACCTCTGAGATATTACAGCCAGAGCTGGAATCTACGGGCTTGCAGGTCGGCAAAAACCTTTTCATCGCGTTTTCACCTGAGCGGATCGATCCTGGCAATACGCAGTTCGATACGAGAAATACGCCCAAAGTGGTCGGCGGTATTACTCCTACCTGTACCGAGTTGGCAGCCGCGTACTACGGATCGATTATTGAGAGCGTTATCCCGGTCTCTTCAGCTCATGTTGCTGAGATGACCAAGCTGCTAGAGAACACCTTTCGCGCTGTCAATATCGGCCTGGTGAATGAAATCGCTATCATCTGCCAGAAGCTCAATATTAATGTATGGGAAGTGATTGACGCAGCGTCAACAAAACCCTTTGGTTTTATGCGTTTCCTCCCCGGTCCCGGACTGGGTGGGCACTGCATCCCTGTCGATCCTCACTACCTCTCGTGGAAGCTGAGAACGTTGAATTATAATGCACGCTTTATCCAGCTTGCCTCCGAGGTCAACAGCAGTATGCCGCACTACGTGGTGCGCAAAATCAATGAGGCGTTGAATGAACAGAGGCGTAGCCCGAACGGTTCAACTATCCTGATCCTGGGCGTGGCCTATAAACGGAATGTGGGCGATATCCGTGAATCCCCCGCTCTCGATATCATCAAGGATCTGCACCATTACAAGGCACAGGTGCTTTACAACGATGACTATGTGCCCTCGTTGACAATCGGCGGCCAGACGTTAACCTCGCAACCGTTGACAAGTGGACTGCTGCAAGCTGCCGATTGCGTCGTGCTGGTCACCGACCACAACTATTACGATGTTGTCACTATAGCACGCGAGGCTCGCTCAATAGTCGATACCCGCAACATGCTACGGGGCTTCACCGAAGGGAAAATTCTGCGTCTCTAAGTGCAGTATCCTCACAGTGGATCGAACAATGAGTAGTCTGAGGCCGTGCATCAGCCCGCTTCTCAGGCTCATCCAGTATATGTGAGTACTCCGAAAAGGTCAAGTGATTTTGCACTGGGCATGTACGAAGCAACTGGTAGCCCAAATCATTCATCGTGGAAGGGAAAGAACTGGAATCGTGTATGACACCACATCCTGGTAATCTCGACAATGTATTGCAAGACCAACGCGAGCAGGGGGGCATAAGGCCCTTCCCTTCGCGCTATGAACAGGCGCGTAGGGCGGATAGAGCAAAACCCTTGCAGTCGCCTAACAAATGGGGTGCTCAACCACTCGACACGAGCAGTAAGGCCCATCTCACCACCAAACTGCAATCAGCCAACAAAAACATCTTCAAGGCTGTCCTGAGCCTTGCCTCCGCGAACCTCCTAGTGCGCGTCATGGGACTGCTCAATATCGTCGTGGTGTCAGCACGCTTTGGACAGGGGATGGAGATGGACGCCTATTTTATCACCTCCACTGTCCCTACGCTTCTGGCTCAATTGCTGGCAGGGGCATTAGAAGCATCCATCATCCCCGTCTACACACGCGTACGTGCGCAGGAGAGGCGCGAAGGTGCCACGCGCCTCTTCAGCACACTGCTCAATCTGCTATTTCTTGCGCTTACCCTGTTGCTGGTGAGTATGTTCGTCTTCCGCGAGAACTTACTACGGGTATCGGCTCCCGGTGCCAGTCCAGATGCTCTGGCTCTAACCGTGCGCCTGGCTCCCCTGGTCTTTCCCGTGCTCTTCTTTATGCTGATCAGTAGCTTTCTGGAATGTATTCTCAATACTGAAGGAAAATTTGGTTGGCCCGCCTATGCTGGTGTCCTCGTTCCTATGACGACTGCAACCGTTGTCGTACTCTCAGGTCATGCACGAGGAGCATTTGCTGGAATCGACGCGCTTTGTCTCGGCACCTTGGTTGGACAGGTGCTACAACTCGTTGTCATTCTTATACGCGCTCATCATATCGGACTTACCTATCGACCTGTGCTTGATCTGACTAACAGGCATATCCGCGCGGTCTTTCACGCCGCCTGGCCCGCGCTCTTCGCAGGCTTAATCGGCCTGGCAAGTCCCCTGGTCGATCAAATATTTGCATCATATCAGTCGCGAGGCACGATCTCGGTGATCAACAACGCGCTCAAGCTCAATAGCGTCCCCACGGGTGTTATATTTGCCGCGACTGGTCGCGCGATTCTGCCTTATCTTGCTGCGCATGCGGCGCTCTCCGACCTCAGTGGATTCAAGAGAACGTTGCGCTTGTATGTATGGGGCATTTTTAGCACGACGTTTCTGCTCGCGCTCGGCATGGTAATCTTCGCGCACCCACTGATCACGCTGCTCTTTCGCCGAGGTGCCTTCTCGCAAGCGGATGTTGAGCATACCGCGATCACGTTGCAGGGCTTTGCGCTTGGTCTGGCCCCAATGTCTGTCGGCTACATCACCTCAAAGGCCTTTAGCGCTCTGGGCAAGACGTCTGTGTTGCTCTGTGTCTCAACCTTTAGCGTCTTCGCGAATGCCGCCTTTGACTCCATCTTTGGCCGTCTGTGGGGAAGTTTCGGCATCGCCTTTGCCACCTCGCTGGTCTATCTTTGTACCGTGACGATTCTGCTGACGACGATGCGGCTTTGCATTGGTCGTCTATCTCTACTGACTCCTCCAGTTGAGGTTGTGCAGGCGTTACATGTTCTGCATAAACATACGCATATCCTTCACACTCATCTTTTTCGTCACGGCCAGCGGCGAAAGGAACGTGCGCTGATGTTTAGAGATTCTTCAAATGATCGAAAGCTTGCAGATTATTCCCACTATTCAAACTACCGGCTCAAGCGGGCGACACCAGGACGCTTTGTTGCAAGAGGTCTCTGTATCGCCGCACTTTTTGCGGCAGGTATCGTTGGCTCTGCCCTGAATGCAACCATGGCACTCCGCGTCGCGCTTGGGTCTCTGCTCGTGCTGGCATTCCTGCGCTATCGCTATACCTTGCTGCTTACATGGGTGCTTGCGAATGCTTTTATCGGCTCGACTGTTGCGTTTTTCAACGGCAATAACTTTCTCACCGCTCTGACTGTGCCGACTCTGCTGCTGCTCTGTCTGCTTCCAACTGGCTGGGCGATGCAACGGATGCCTGCGCTTGTCCCCTTCCTGGCACTGCTGTTGTGGATGCTTGCAAGCTGCTGGCGTTCGGATCTGACGCCACTCGCATTTGTAATATCGTGGACGACTCGCCTCGATTTCTTTGCTGTTGCGATACTTGCCATTCTGCTTGTGAACTCGCGCAAACGGCTTCTGCTCTTGCTCGATGCGATGCTTCTCCCTGCGCTCGTCATCGCGGTCTATGGGATCTGGGGCTACTTTACACGTCAGAATGGGGTTGTTGATCCCACTACAGGTTATTTTCGTACGGCCTCTCTTTTCGGAGATGTGCCTACCTCGCTGGCCCTCTATCTCGCTATGCTGATTCCGCTGCTGCTCTTTCGCCTCTTCACACTGCGAGGCTGGCGTCTCTGGCTTGGCTGGGGGGTGCTGGGCATATTCCTTGCGGCACTTGGCCTGACCTTTGATCGCAGCATCCTCGCAACGCTGCCGCTCGAAGGATTGCTTATCCTACCTCTGCTACCGACGCGCCGCTTCAAAGTCGCGCTCCTCTCAACGGGTCTGGTGATAGGCATCCTCGTGTTGCTTGTTGCCAACTTTTTGCATGTCGAGATTTTTGCGCGTTTCCTCAATCCTGACGTTGGCTCGCTCAATGGACGCACTTATCTCTGGCAGGCAGTACTGGACCATTTTGAGCCGATCCGCTTGCTCGGCGCTGGCTTCCAGGCATCCGATACCTTGCTTGCGCAGCTCCGCGTCGGTTTTCGCGGTGGGGTGATTGCCACAGCTTCGCATAACGTCTACCTGGAAATCCTCTACGATCACGGGCTGATTGGGCTGGCGCTGTTACTCGTTACCCTACTCGTTCTACTCGGCTCACTGCTGTTGCGTTGGCAACATGCACAACGTCAGCAACGCCTGTTTATCGCGATGGCTCTGTGGGCCGCACTCACTGTGATCATACAGTGCTTTGTCTCCAATAATATCTGGGACTCATCAATTGGTATCTACTTCTTTCTTTTTCAGGCGCTCGCGTTCGCGACGTGCTGGGAGAAAGCATGTGTTTAAAGGAGAACGTGTGTGGAGAAGCGGTTGCGTATCTGCATGATTGCATTTTTGTTTGCACCTCACGTCGGTGGTGCTGAGACGCGAACGGAGAATCAGGCGCGCCAGTTGCAGGCACTGGGACACAAGGTAACAATTCTAACTCTGCGCCTGCAACGTTCCTGGCCCGTCAGAGAAAACTATGACGGCTTGCCTGTGATACGGATCGGAGGAATCTTCAAACGCGATGGCACGCTGCGCCGTGGACGTTTAGGGCATCTCCCGATCACGCTGCTCACCTTCTTGACGCTCTGGCACATGCGCAAGCAGTACGATCTGCTGCACGCGCTCCAGATCTCCTCGTTAGCAGGCGTTGCCGCCTTGATTAGCAAGCTTGTTCGCAAGCCGGTTATCGTCAGCATTCCCAGCGCCGGTCCTGGACGAGTACAGAGCAAGGAGCAGGCAACGTTAATGGCTGATACGCTGGAGGAGAAAGGGCTGGATACAGGGTTTCTGCGCGTTCCCTATACCGATATCAACGTTGGCGATCTCAGCTCCCTGGCACAGACTGCGCTCGGTGGTCAGGCGATTCTCGATTACCTGAAGCGTTCGGATGTCTTCTACCAGGTCTTGAGTTCACGCAGCGAGGCCGATCTGCTTGCCCGTGGATTTCGTGCGGATCGTATCACGTGCATTCCCAACGGCGTCGATACCGAGCACTTCTGCCCCGATCCCTTGCAGCGTCCCGATCCCGAACGCTCTGAACGCGATATCGTCTGTGTGGCACGGTTGGAATTTCCCAAAGGGATTGATGTGCTCTTGCACGCCTGGAAACGCATGTTGGATGCTCCCACACAATGGCGCTCCGATCTAAAACCGCGCTTGCTTATCGCTGGCGGCGGCTCGCTCCAGCCTCAATTAGAACGTCTCGCACACGAACTGGAAATTGAGGACACCGTCCTCTTTCTGGGTTCGCGTAACAATGTCATCTCCCTGCTACAGCAAGGGTGGGGCTTTGTCTTACCCTCGCGTTGGGAGGGGATGCCCAACGCGCTCCTGGAAGCAATGTCATGCGGCACCCCCTGTATCGCCACCCGCGTTAGCGGCAGCGAAGATATCGTTGAGGATGGTCGCAACGCCCTGCTTGTCGAGCCAGAAAATCCGCGCGCCCTTGCTCAGGCTCTCCACATTCTGATCGAGAACGCACCCCTTGCCGCTCGTCTTGCCATTGAGGGTCGTAACACTGTCCTACTGTCTTACAGGCTCTCGCACATCACCGACCGTATGCTCGCGCTCTACCACTTGGCCCTCCAACACGCAAAGGAGCACACACCAGAAAATGACCAACAAACCGCGTATCTACATCGCCATTTCAACCTTTTCCCCCTACGTCGGGGGAGCAGAAACGCAGACATTAGCGCAGTGTCAGCAACTTCGCTCTCACGGCTACGACGTGAGAGTCGTCACCTTCTGCCATAAACAGGCATGGCCTTCATCTGAGACCGTGCAAGGCGTGCCGGTTTTGCGTGTCGCGCGCGCACTACTTGGACGGCGACAGCATTTGCCACGTCCACTACAAAAAATGCTCTATCTGCTGGCAATGCTATGCATGAGCTGGACGCTCTGGCGTGAGCGCAATAGCTACGATGTGCTACAAGTCTGTCAATTTAGCATGCTTGTTCTCCCATTAGCGCTCGTCTGCCGTCTGACTCGAAAGCCCATTGTCATCGTCGTCATTAGCGCCAGAACCGGTCAAGCACCTGTGCCTGGACCGCTACATCTACTCGCAGGCTCGCTACACCCTGAACCTCCCTGGCTCACCATCGATAAGCAAAGCTGGATCGACGGTGATCTCTGCTGGACACATGGAGCCAATAAAATACCTGCACATCTGTTATGTGCCCTGCTGCGCCCTTTACGAGGGACGATAATCGTACTCAGCACACGCATGCAGCGCTATGTCAACGAACAACACTGCGCCGCGCTCGCTACCCAGTTGATTCCCAACGGCGTAGATATCTCGCGTTTCCAACCGTTGCCGCGAACTCCTGCAGATGGCAAGTGGTCGGAGACGGTTGTATGTCTCTCCAAGTTGCGCTATGAGAAGGGAATCGACGTGCTGCTGCACGCCTGGCACCTTGTAATCACTCACCGTCCAACAGCACGCCTGGTAATTGTTGGAGATGGACCACTGCGCCGACAACTTGTATTGTTGGCTGAAGCTCTGGGTATCACCTCCTCTGTCGAGTTCGCCGGGCTGCGGCAGGATGTACCGGCACAACTGCAACGCGGCGCAATCGCGGTTCTCCCATCACGCTGGGAGGGGATGCCCAACGCTCTTTTAGAAGCGATGGCAACAGGTTGCGCCTGCATCGCAACCCGCGTCAGTGGCAGCGAAGACCTGATTGAGCACGAGAAAAACGGCCTACTCGTGCCAGAGGAAGATTATATTGCTCTGGCTCACGCCTTGCTCACATTCCTGCAAAATCCAGCCCTTGCACAACGATTCGGCAAGGCCGCTCATGCCCTGATCGAGCAATCCTACACCCTTGAGCATATTTTGCAGCAATACATAGCTATCTACACCGCTCTCACCTATCGAGAGCAAAAACGAGCAAAACCCTTTCCCATACATCTCAGCCGTGCATCAACAAATTCTCTCGAAGAGAGCAGCAACAACACGCGACAACCCGTCAATCCCAATTAATTGGGCGAAAATAGGGACCCGATTTATCGCGTCTGCCGCGATTCATCGCGAAATCTATTGCATCCAACCGAATTTCCATAGGATAACCAAAAAACGTACTCGTAGTGAAAGGACAAACAGCATGTGTGGCATCGCTGGATTTGCAAATATGGGCTACACATACGACGACGCACGCCACTTGCTAGATCGTATGTGCAAAGTGATGCGTCATCGCGGTCCCGATGAGCAGGGAATCTGGGTCGGAGCCAGTGCGCGCTACGATATTGCGCTCGGCATGCGCCGCCTCTCAATCATTGATATCACGGGTGGGCAGCAACCGATCTGCAACGAAGATCACACAATGCTCGTCGTCTTGAATGGCGAAATCTATAACTATCGCGAACTGCAGGATGAGCTATCCTCTCGTGGGCATACCTTTCGCACCAGGAGCGATACCGAGACGATACTGCACGCCTATGAAGAGTATGGCGATGCCTGCGTGAAGCATCTGCGCGGCATGTTCGCCTTCGCACTCTGGGATACGCGCCGTGAACGCTTGCTCCTGGCACGCGATCGCTTCGGCAAGAAACCGCTCTACTACTACTGGGACGGAACGCACCTGCTCTTCGCCTCGGAGATCAAATCGATTCTGCAGGCGAGCATACCACGAGAGATCAATCCAAACGCGCTCGACGAGTTTCTGGTCTACCGCTATGTGCCAGCTCCCAACACTATCTTCCGCGATATCTATAAGCTTCCCGCCGCGCATACGCTTATCTACGAAAGGGGCAACATACAGACTGCCCGCTACTGGGATCTCTCATTTGTGCCATCCTGCACCGATAATGAAGAAACTGCTATTGCACGTATCGGCGAACTTCTACGCGATGCCGTACGTGTTCGTTTAATGAGCGAGGTCCCGTTGGGTGCATTTCTCAGTGGCGGTCTTGATTCTAGCGTTGTTGTCGCGCTGATGAACTCATTGCAAGCTCAACCCGTGAAGACGTTCTCAATCGGTTTCGATGAGGAAGACTACAGCGAACTCCCATATGCACGCCGTGTGGCACGATATCTCAACACAGAGCATGTTGAGCTGGTGGTGCGGCCAGAGCTTGTCTCAGTCTTGCCGCAACTGGTCTGGGATTTCGATGAACCTTTCGGCGATTCTTCGATGCTGCCGACCTACTACGTCTCTAAGCTTGCTCGCGAGTACGTGACGGTCGTGCTCAGCGGCGATGGTGGCGATGAGATCTTCGCAGGCTACCGTCACTACGCACGCGAAAGAGCCATTCAGTATTTCCCGGCAGCTCTTCGCTCACTGCTTGCATCGAAAAGCGCCTGGTTGCCTGATGGGATGCGTGGCAAGAAGCGTCTGCGCAACCTTGATCAATCCCTACCCATGCGCTACGTTCAAGGTACGATGATCTTTCCTGTTGGCGCACGCCCTTCGCTCTACACAGCAGAGTACTTTGCACATGTGCGTTCTACCAACCCCTATGCCTGTCAAACCTCGCTCTTCAACGCTATTTCAGACTTGGATGTGGTGGCACAGATGCAATACGTGGATGCGCATCGCTACCTGGTCGATGACATTCTCGTCAAGGTGGATCGTACCAGCATGTTGAACTCGCTGGAGACGCGTGCGCCTCTGCTCGATCAACATCTTGTAGAGTACGTTGCCTCACTCCCCTCAGAGCTGCGCATGCGTCACGGGACCTTGAAATACCTGCTCAAGCGGGTTGCAGCAGACCTGCTCCCACCCGAAATTGTGAGGCGCAAGAAGAGAGGCTTCACAATCCCGCTGGGATGCTGGTTTCGTGGCGAGCTTGCGCCCTTCGCTCACGAGGTGCTCCAGTCCTCACGGTTTCGCCAGCGCGGCATCTTCAACCCGCACTTTGTCAATAGTCTGCTCAGAGCGCACCAGCGTTCTTCCCTGGTAGATCATAGTTCAGCGCTCTGGTGCCTGCTCTGTCTCGAACTCTGGTTCCAGATCTATATGGATTCGCCTGCGCTCTCTCCTCAACACGCCCAGCAATTATATAGCGTGCTGAATTGAGAGCAATGTTGCCGTATAAGGAGTATATATGTGTGGTATTTGTGGCATCTATAATGCGCACAGTGGCGAACCCGTCGCTCCTTTCTTACTGGAGGAGATGATGGGTCAGATCGCGCATCGTGGGCCAGATGATCGCGGCATCTGTACGCAAGGCGCACTGGGCCTGGGCTTCACTCGCCTGAGCATTATCGACCTCGATGGTGGACATCAGCCGATGTGTAACGAGACGGGTGAGATCTGGCTTGTCTTCAATGGCGAGATCTGGAACTATCAGCAGTTGCGCACGGAACTGCTCCGGCGCGGGCACCGCTTTCGCACGCACAGCGATACCGAGACAATCGTGCACGCGTACGAGGCGTACGGCACAGATTGCGTCTCCCGTCTGCACGGCATGTTCGGCTTTGCGCTCTGGGATGGCGCGCGCCAACGTCTCTTGCTGGCACGAGACCGAGCGGGGAAGAAGCCGCTCTATTATACACGCGTGCAGGGAAACGTGCTCTTCGCCTCGGAGATCAAGGCCCTGCTCTGTCACCCTTTGGTGAGGCGCGAGGTCGATGTACAGGCCATGGTAGACTTTTTAAGTGTGCGCTACGTGCCAGGGCCGCAAACATTGTTCGCCAACATCTACAAAGTGCTCCCCGGCCACTGGCTCCTCTTTGAGGAGACGAAAGTCGTCGAGAAGTGTTATTGGGATGTCAGCTTTGGCGACACCGAGCCACGTCCACTTTCCGACTACCTTCACGGTGTGCGGCAACACGTGCAGCGTGCGGTCGAGGAGCGTATGATGGCCGACGTTCCCGTTGGTGCTCTGCTCAGCGGCGGCGTCGATTCAAGCATCATCACTGGGCTGATGAGTAAGCTGACGAACACACAGGTCAAAACCTTCTCGGTTGGCTTTGATACACCTGGCTATAGTGAACTGCCCTATGCACGTATGGTGGCGCAACACTTTGGCACCGAGCATCACGAGCTGACTGTGAACTCGTCCGATCTGGCGCGCTACTGGCCCCTGCTCACCTGGCACCGTGACGAGCCGGTGAGCGAACCCTCCGATCTTGGTGTCTATCTGATCTCGCGACTCGCGCGTCAGCATGTCAAAGTCGTGCTTTCGGGTGAAGGAGGAGACGAGCTGTTCGCTGGCTATCCCAAGTACATCGTGGATCGCTTCGCCCGCTACTATCGCCTTCTCCCTCCCTCGCTGCTTGGGCCATTGCTAGAGCGTCTGCCATACAGCATGCGCAAAGTACGCATGGCAGCTCGCAACCTTGCTCTCCCAGCTCCCGAGCGCTGGATGGCCTGGTTCGGCATCTTCAACGGCCAGCTCAAAGATGCCTTGCTCGCTCCAGCACTAAAAACGCGTGTCGATCTGGATGCCAGCCACGTCTTTCGGCTCTGGCTGGAGCGCAACCCTCCGCGCGACAGCCTCTCGGCGATGCTCTACCTCGACACCAAAACCTGGCTCCCCGACAATTTATTGATGAAGGGCGACAAGATGACGATGGCTGCTTCGCTGGAGGCGCGTATCCCCTTGCTCGACGAGCATCTGATCTCGTACGCGGCCAGCATCCCCTCGCACCTGAAGACGCGCTGGCTGCAACCGAAGTACGTACTCAAACACGCCTTTGCCGATTTTCTTCCACCGGCAATTCTAACACGCAAGAAGATGGGCTTTAACGTCCCGACCGGTACCTGGTTTCGCGAGACCCAGCGCGACCTGCTCCCGACCCTGCTGCTCTCCGAACGGCTACGCAGTCGCGGCTTTTTCAACACAGCGTACGTCACCCATCTCTTGCGCGAGCACATGACCGGCCGAACCAATTACCAGGCCCAACTCTTCACCCTCGCTAGCCTGGAACTCTGGTTCCGCGTCTTCATCGATCCTCCCTACCTCTCAAAACCCCTTGGCTCCGTCTCCGACCTTATAGAAGGAGAGAAAACGTGCGTATTCTAATGGTCACTGGCGTCTATCCAACGCCACGCAAACCGCATGCTGGCACCTTTATTGCCAGCCAGGTCGAATCCCTCCGTGCAATAGGAGTGGACGTGGATGTGTTGCATCCCGCGCCAGGACCATCGTGGCAGCGTTACCTCAGCACGGCAATCGGGGTGTTCTGCAAAACCCTGACGAAGCGCTACGATATCGTGCATGGACACTACAGCCTCTGGTCGCTCATTGCACGCTTGCAGTGGACCACCCCCGTCATCGCCTCGTACCTGGGAGATGATGTGTTGGGAACGGTCACAGCCACAGGCGCTATCAGCAAAAGCAGCCGCAAGATAGTAGCCCTCAGTCGTGCCCTCTCTCGCTGGGTAGATGCAGTTATCGTCAAGTCAGAAGGGATGAGGACAGTACTGAACGGCCCGGTCGAAAAAGTCTTTGTCCTGCCCAACGGTGTAGATTTCGCACGCTTTCGTCCAATTCCGCGTGAGGAGGCACAGA
>DAOUDD010000304.1:0-4221 GCA_034431765.1 Ktedonobacteraceae bacterium
TTCGTTGCCGCGTCGAGCAATTGCTTCGCCTGATCGGTTGGAATATCTGTAGCCGACAGCGAACTTACCTGCTGCGAAAACGCGACTATGTAGCCACACGCAGGCCCTTCGTTCGCCTGATTGAGCACGTTGCGCGCCTGCTTCAACTTCTGGTCCAGGCTTTGTCCAAGCGTTGGCTGCAACTGGAAGCTATCAACCAGCCGGATCAGTTGCCCGATCTGATATGACTCCCCATTGACCGTGACGCGAATGCTTGTCCTTCCTACATTCCCATTAGGGTCAATGCCGCGACACTGCACAATCGTTATCCTGCTCGGAAAGAGAGTACCTGAGGGCGGCGTGCAGGTAATAGTGACCGCGCCCGCATCCGTATTCTCTGCCCATACGTTGTACTTTACAACCGCTCCGTTCAGACTCGTCGCATTCACCGTAATCGATTGGGGCGCATACAACAGTGGCGTTGTCATACCTTGATAGGAAAAGAGCTCCGCCGATGTGTTGCTCTTCGTTCCATCGTATCCCCCAGCAAGCAGCACCTGACCATTGAGCAACAATGTGCTTGTCCCATTATAGTGAGCCGTTGCAGGAGAACTCGCCTTTGACCACGTTCCAGCCGCCGGATCATACAGCTCTGCATCTGTGCCATTGACGAACAGCACCATGCCATTGCGCAACACCGTCAAATTGCCAGTAGGATAAGCTGGTGCTTCGGTAGCTGACCACGTTCCACTCGCGGGATCATAGATATCTGCTACGGGATTACTTTCTTCATCCTGTCCAATCATCAGCACTTTCCCACTCGGCAACAAGGTGGCAGTAGGATAGTCATGCGTGGCTATCGGCTGATTGGTTTTTGTCCACGTCCCATGAACTGGATCATACAGCGCCTCTACCGCATACTCTGTGAACCTATGATGAGCCACGTACTGATTCTCTCCTACCATTAGCACCTTCCCATTCAACAACACAAGCAGCGTATTGTGTGCCGCCTCATCAGGCATATCACTTGTTTCTACCCACGTCCCATTGCTTGGGTCATACACCTCGGCTGAACTCTGGGCCTCTCTCAAGCTGTACTCAAATCCACCTGCCACCAGCACTTTTCCATCAGGTCGTAATACCGCAGCAAAGTTATCTCGTGTGTGCTTCATACTTCCTGTTGCCGACCACGTCCCACTTGCCGGATCATAGAGTTCCGCCGACGCTTCTCTCCCATTCACCGAATCGCCCCCAGCGACCAACACTTTCCCATTCGCAAGCAACGTTGCGGTAAAATCAACCCGCCCCGTCATGAGACTGCCCGTCGCCGTCCAGCTTCCCGTTGCCGGATCATACAGCTCTGCCGACTTCATATAATGAGAGCCATCGTATCCACCAACCACCAGCACCTTTCCATTCTGCAATCGCACCGCCTTCTGACGACTGCCCCCTGTTGTCATATCTCCCGTCGCCGTCCAGCTTCCATTCATCCCTGCTGCGTGCGCCTTCAGCATTGAGACGCTTGCCAATCCACACAGCGCCACTATCAGCAACACGCCCAGACACAAAAATCGTTTTCTCTTCATAAAGAATTTTTCTTTCTCTCAAAATAATGGAACAAGCTGTTCATACTAGCGTGTCTGCCAGAGAGGATTTCGTGGAAGAGGGCAAGTGGATTAAAAGAAAGGTATACATCAACCCATAAAAAATGGGACTTCTACTCCTGTTAGTATATGTCGTTGTGCTACCCTCCCTTCCAACATCCTCCTCTATAATGCATACAGTCAGACAAGCTACTTTCAGTATACATAGCCTGCCTAATTACTCTTTTGAATTCGCCTATGAATGCATAAAATACGACTAAATTCTGCATAAAAATCTTCCCATTGAAATGATGAGGGAGATGCATCCCCATACGTTTACGTCCCTGATTTATAGACGTGCTATAATGTTGAAGTCTCGAAATGATGTGATCACTGAGCATCGCAGGTTCTTTTTTTGCCTTCTTTCTTTGAGAAGGAACAGCAATATGCTAAAACAGCAATACTAATGAAGAAGGGTACAATGACAACCAGACATCTTGTTGATCCTGAGCTTGTTACTCTCCTTGATCAGATTCCGGCTCCGGTACTCACCTCTGAAAACCTGGGGAGGATACGCGCCATGAGTGCCCGGCCTGCTGCGCACGTATCACAGATTTCAGGTCTTTCCGTGAGCGAACGCTTCATTCCCAGTCCCGCAGGAGCACCTGATGTACGTGTGTTGCTCTACCAACCAACTTCACTACCGGGGCCACTCCCTGCCCTGCTCTGGCTTCACGGGGGTGGGTATATTATGGGTTCGGCTGATGCGGAAGATCTCATGGTCAAAAGCATCGTGTCAGCGATCGGGTGTGCTACCGTTTCGGTAGACTACCGCCTGGCCCCTGAGACACCCTATCCAGGTTCAGTTGAGGATTGTTACACCGCCTTAAAATGGCTCTCTACGCACGCTGTTGAGCTGGGTATCGATCCGCGGCGGATTGCCGTCGGCGGCAGTAGCGCAGGAGGAGGACTGGCCGCTGCGCTGGCACTTCTGGCACGCGACCGTGGAGAATTCTCTCTACTGTTCCAATTCCTGATTGCTCCTATGCTCGATGATCGCACGTGTACTCAGGTAAAACCGCATCCGTTCACGGGAGAATTCATCTGGACACAGGAGTCTAACTGCTTTGGCTGGACCGCTTTGTTGGGTCAGAAACCCGGCGGACCCGATGTTTCGCCCTATGCTGCGCCAGCGCGTGCTAAACATCTAGAAGGCTTACCCTCCACCTTTATCAACGTAGGTGCTCTCGATCTATTTCTAGAGGAAGACCTGGAGTATGCTCGCCGTCTGCTGCGAGTAGGCGTGCCAACAGAGCTACACGTCTATCCAGGTGCCTACCACGGCTTCCGTATGGTCACTGGCGCGCAGGTGACCCAGGCCGCCCAGCGCGATCAGTTGACTGCCTTAGAACGCGCGTTTGATCGCTTCCACCTCTCAAACACATAGCGCTCTTGAAATCAGGAGAGGAGGCCTTTTCTCAAAGACCTCCTCCTTTCGGGTACATCTCGTTTTGCAGATTGAGGAGCGCTGCTGCACTTCTGCTCGTTAGATCCGCTTTGAGGAAATTGAAACCTATACATCCAGGGCCAGTGTCAGGCAGCGTACACCGCCACCAGCCTTGAGGAACTCGTCCACAGGGGAGACACAGATTGTAAAGCCCCACTTCTCAAGTATTCGCCCCACACGTGGAGAACAGGCGGGCATGATGATTGTTTTGCCAACAACGACAGAATTGGCGCAGAAGGTCAGCGCCTCATCCAGCTCCAGCACCAGCGGCTCCGGCACAATACGCTCAAGACCCTCTAGACTCTTGCGATCCCACACATCCGGCGCAATAATCGCGTGTCGTGCATCCAGCGGGCAGAAGCTAATGTCCAGGTGATAGAGCCGTGGATCTACCAGCTTGATCGAGTGAAATGGGACCTTAAGCTTTTGCGCGACCTGCGCATGCGATGCTACATCTGTACGGAAACCGTAGCCTGCGACAAGATGTCCATTCACCAGAAACGCATCACCGCATCCCTCAAAGTCGAGCTGCTCGCCAGGGGCAAACTCTATAATCTCAAAGCCGTTTGCCCGGAACCAGGCAATGTCATAGGGCACCTCTGGCTGACGTTCCGCGCATTTGAAGCGGCTGGGAATAAATTGCTTGCCGCTGACAAGGCCTGCATTCGCTGTGAAAACGATGTCAGGCAAGCCGGAGACGGCCTCCATCACCTTGACGGTCGCCCCCACTGCGCGCAGATTCGCCACCAGATTGTCCCACTGCTCATGCGCTCGCTCCACATCAGGCGCTACCTCCGTATGCATCCACGGGTTAATCTCATAGAACACGCCAAAATAATCCGGCGGACACATGAGATAGCTCCGTCCCCACGAAAGCCCCTCAGACTCGTCAAGACTCTCGCGCACTTCATTCCGCTTCAGTATGTCCATAAAAACGCTCCTTTATCTTCGCCCATAAATAGGTATTTTTTTTTGAGTCATCGTGAATTTTGATAGTGTTGGCGAACGGGAGAGAATTGCCACGCAATGGACGCCCTGAAGTGCCGTCCAATACGCATCAGGTTAAGAGGCGATAGCTCACATTCCTGCCGCCCGACGAAGCGGACGCCATGATGAAGTTTAAAGAATTAACCGGACGAAGGTACACGCGAA
>DAOUDD010000305.1:0-4565 GCA_034431765.1 Ktedonobacteraceae bacterium
GGGGGGGGGGGGGACGAGCTGATGCTCGTGCGGGAATGCGCAGCGGGAGAAGGTGATGGGAGCCAGCAGACGGGTGCCCCAAAAAGTGTCTGGGAGAGAGGGGAGGACGACGGGCGTGATAAATCTGGCCCCTATTTCTCGCGCCATAAATGGCTGTGGATTAGAAGGTTTATTGAATAAATAGCATTAGTGAGGCTTACTTTGCTCAATTTAAGAGCCAGATAAGCCTCATTGTGTGTTACATGTAGTCAATTCGAGTAGATATATGAACAAACAAGCGATCTATGTGCAGACGATTCAGAATGCCTATCCTGATCTCGCCATTGAAACGGTGCAATTCAATCAGAGTGGGCAATTCAATGATATTCTCCTTGTTAATGATGCGCTGATCTTCCGTTTTCCGAAGGTTGAGCGAGAGACAAGGAAGCTGCGAACAGAGGTAGCGTTGCTGCGTAGTCTGCAAGCTCGTCTTTCCCTGCCCATTCCTCAGCCACTTTATGTAAGGGAGGAAACGGAGGGGATCGGGCAGATCTTCATGGGGTATCCGATGTTGCCAGGAAAACCTTTGCGACCCTCTCTACTGCACACATTGGGCAACGAGGTCGTACAATCTCTGGCAGAGGCGTTAGCGATATTTCTTCGTCAATTACACTCTACTCCGTTGGAGACATTAGAGGTAAAGTTGCCGGACATTCAGGGCTGTGCAGAGTGGAGCGACCTCTATCAGCGCTTTCGAGACAGGCTTTTCCCATTCATGAGAGATGAGGCTCGTTTGCAGGTGGTAAAGGGGTTTGAAGACTTCTTGAGAGATGAACAGAACTACCACTATACTCCGGCACTTATTCACGGTGACTTTGGTCCCAGCAATATTCTTTATGATCCCAACACTTCTAGCATCAGTGGGATTCTTGACTTCAGTTCTATGCATTGGGGAGATCCCGCCGTTGACATTGCCTCTCTTCTCTGCTCCATTTCTTACGGAGAAGCATTTCTCGAACGCTTCTCCGTTCATTATCTAGGTATCGAAGCGCTGCTGCCGCGAGCGCGTTTTTATGCCAGCACGTTTGCATTGCAAGAGGCTCTGTATGGCGTTGAGGATGGTGATCAGGCTGCTTTTGAAAGTGGCATTGCGAGCTATCGCTGATATAGAAAGTCATATTTAGAAAGTCACATTCTACAACTTTCAAGAGATTCTATTCGTGCTATAGATAAAGTATAGACGACGTTTTGCCTCATAGAAAGAGAAGAAAGAATGGATCAGCCCTACGTATCATTAACGGGTCTTTCCGTGCATGTAAAAGATCTGGAAGCGGCTAAAGCCTGGTATCTTGCTCTCCCTGGTGCCGAACTCGATCACGAGAAGCCCGGATTTAACGCGGTAATTCGCATAGGGACGGGACGTATCAATCTCGTGATGCTGAACCGAGAAGAAGATTTTCATGTTGAAATAGGCACATCCGATCTTGATGCGCTACGTGAACACCTTGGGACACGCGGCATCCAACCGGATGGTCCCCAGCCTGAAAGGTGGGGACAGCGCGGAATCATTGTGCGTGACCCCGATAACAATCTGGTCGAATTCGATGATCAGCTTGATTAAAGGCCACAGGTCAGGCTTCTAACGTCGTGGTCACGTTGCGTAGCTTGCTATCCTGGTCAAAGCCCTGATGACGCATGTAAAGCACGCTCGCCAGAGAGACTATCCCAAGCACAACCGAGAAGACCATCAACCCGTAGAAGCCGCCCAGGTCTACTGCCAATCCACCAAGCGAGGCACCGACGAGCTGGCCTACTCCTAATACGACTGAATAAAGGCCCATTACAGCACCACGCTTGCCCGGCTGCGTCTCTGCAATAGTTGCCATTTGAGTCAGCGAGGCGGGGGTGAATCCGCTCAGCAGTACAACGCCGATAACGACAAGCGGCATCAGCATATACAACAGTGTCAGCGATCCACTTGAAAGCTGGGGAATAGTTTCTGCCAGGCCGTTGATAATGGTCAGGCAGACGATGGTCAGGACCAGACCCACTAGACCAAGGCACATAATTGTGGAACGGCGTAAACGTGGCAGCAGTGGCAACCAGAGCAACATACCCAGCAGGAATATCAGTCCAAAGCCACCCAACAACATCGTTGCAGCATCCCTGCTAAAGCCACCATAGAGCAATTGCTGTGGATGACGTAAAATTGCCTGCGCCTTCGGATATGCCAGCATGATCGTGATCAGCGTAATCCACGCTCCTACCAGGGTATTGATTGCAAGCCAGGCTGGAAGGAAGGAAGAGATACGTTTGCTGCGCAGGAGCTTGATACTCTCTAAGACCGAACCATGTTTATCCTGCTGGTGCACACGATGATGACTTTCACGAATAAAAAAAGCGGTAAGCAGGCTGATTACTACATAGAGGGCAACAACTAGCAGAAATCCTTTTGTGCCTAGCAGACTACTAACGCTTCCGCCCAATGGAATTGCCAGCGCCAGACCACCGACAGTTGCGATTTCAAACGCCGTCATCACACGTGCGCGTAACTTCTCTGAAGATGTGGTGGTATCAGTAATGTAGCCCAGAGATGCTGGAACGCTGATAGCAGTTGCGGCCCCTTCGAGTAACCGCCCGATCAAAACTAATCCAAGTAGGCTGAGCAGACGCAGATCCATCACTTTCACATCAGGATGAGGAAAGAGATACGAACCGACAAGAAAACAGAGCGCAGCACCAGCTCCCACGAGAGGAGCGCTGAGCAAAAATGGCTTGCGTCCAATTCGGTCAGTCAGGCTTCCCATCACAGGAGATAAAGCAAGCTCGGTAATATAGAAGGCTTCAAGGATCAGCGCTACTACGGCGGCAGAGGCAAAATGTTCGCCAAGGTAAAAGCTCAATAGCACAAAGCTGATGCGGCTACTGATGCGCAAGAGCAATGTACATAGTATATTTACCGTGATCGACTTTATCCCAACCTCGGATGCTGAGATACTCTTGTCGAATAAAGATTCGGTCGTCCGCTCTATGAGTGGACCGGTTGTCACAGGTGATGTATTTTCAGGTCTGGTAAGCATATCTCGGTTCATCATCTTCACCCCTTCACAACAGAAATCACTTTTATTCTCTCAGTATAATCTATATCTAATGATAGAGATAGGATGTCATAGAACAATGACAAATATGTCGCAAAACTGTCTCATCTCCTTCCTGATGGGTGACATCTTTTTTTCTCTCTCTTGAATACCTGTACAAAGCATACGGGAGAAAAGCAATGAGAGGAGGAGACTGCCGTCCTGTTGAAGATAGAACTACGCTAGTAGGTCTTCACCTAAAAAAGTGTATACTTTACTACATAACAAGTACGTAGAAAAGAGTAAATACCTATGGCTGATATTCGTATCGAGCGTTGGGCACACACGCTCGTCCACTACTGCTTCTCGTTGAAGCAGGGCGATCTGTTCGCTATTTATGCGACGCCTTTAGCCTCACCGCTTGTTGAGGCCGTCTATCGCGAAGCTTTGACTGTAGGAGCACAGCCTGTTCCAGTGATCGAGCTGGAGTCACTGGAAGAGATTCTGCTGCGCGAGGGGAATGAGGAGCAGATAGCAACAGTCTCGCCGCTCAATCGCTTGCTGACAGAGCACGCCAATGCACGACTACGCATTGCATCCAGCAGCAATCCCAAAGCCTTGAGCACAACTGATCCGGCGCGAGTTGCGAAACGACGAGCGGCGGCGCAACCGCTCACGAAGCTGCTGCGGCAACGTGAACAGGCGGGACAGTTTCGCTGGTGCGGCACGCTCTATCCCACCACTGCCTATGCGCAGGAGGCGAATATGTCCCTGCACGAGTTTGAAGAGTTCGTCTATGATGTCTGCTTGCTGAATGATCCTGATCCTATCGCACGCTGGCAAGAGGTCTCAGTACAACAGCAGCGCCTGGTAGACTGGCTAAAAGGACATGATCAGGTACGAATTCTCGGCAATGGTACAGATCTGACGCTCTCGATCAAGGACCGCATCTTTATCAATAGCGACGGCAAGCGCAACTTTCCAAGCGGCGAGATCTTCACCGGTCCGCTTGAGAAGAGCGTGAATGGAGCTGTGCAGTTCGACATTCCGACGACCTATGATGGACGCGCCGTCGAAGGTGTACGCCTTGTTTTCCGCGAGGGAGAGGTTGTTGAGGCGACGGCGCGCCAGGGAGAGGACTTCTTGCAGGAAATGCTGCGTCTCGACACGGGGGCACGCTATCTCGGTGAGTTCGCCTTTGGCAACAACGCCCGCGCCAACCGGCCCACGCGCAACATTCTCTTCGACGAGAAGATGGGTGGAACGGTGCATATGGCGCTTGGCGCGAGCTATCCTGAAACCGGAGGGGTCAACTCATCGGCGCTGCACTGGGACATGATCTGTGATCTGCGCAGCACTGGCGAAGTCTGGATCGACGAGACGCTCTTCCTCAAGGACGGCACAATTATCGTGTAGAGGCCGAACGTTCCTGAGGTAGCTCCAGGGCAAGTGCCTGCAACGGCTCCTCATCTGTCCAGACCATGTGGTCCACATTTGTCGGCCAGAGCA
>DAOUDD010000306.1:0-2283 GCA_034431765.1 Ktedonobacteraceae bacterium
GCATTATAGGAGAACCCTTCTGAACGCCACTCTTTCCGATCACAGATCTGGTACAGGCGATAGGCAAGGTCACGGACAATTTCGCTCTGCTGAGATGCACCTGCGAGAATTGCGCTTGCACCTTGTTCACCATCCTTCTCCAAGGCGTGAATCGTGCGCTGAAGCAGACCCCAGGTTGTGAATTGGCGGCGTTCGGGGTCCCACTTTTCGGCAATCTCGTCCCGTTTGAGGAGACGCACTTTTCCCCCCTTTGAATCGAGAATAGCAGCGTCTTGCATTGCTCCAATAGAGGTATTCTTCGCTTTCGAGAGAATTTCCGCGCGACCATAGTTCCCAATGTTCATTGCGTGCTCCTCGAACCAGGCGATAGACCAGCGCGTCTCTACATCGTATTCACCTTCTTGCTCGGCAAGGATACTATCCAGTTCACGATTGATGAGCTGTAGAGCTGTGCGAACCGAGAGGGCCGATCCATCAGACTCCATGACCTGGCTATAACGTGTGTAGATTGCCATGCCCGGTCCAATACTCGCCTGTGCCAGATCAACGGGAGCAATATTGCTGTGCTGGAGCATCTTCACTGCGCTCCCTAGCTCCGTGCGCAACTCGTCAAGAAATTGTCGTCGCGGAACAATCCGCACTACCCGCCGCGGACGACAGACGAGGACGATGGAAGAGGAGAGCGCATTTGTCCCATGACTCACACTGCGATTCGACATCTCGGTACGTATCGGCCATGTTCCGGTAATGGTAAAGCCTGCCTGGGTCAGGCTTTCAAGCATAGTCTCCCATCCTGTAGATGCAACCCTGGTCGTTGCAGTTCCATCATCTGCCTCCTCCACGACTTCAACCTCTGCCTGCTTGAACGCGTAAAAAAGCGTTAAGGGATACGCGTCATCCTGTATCTCGTGCATCTTCTTAAAGATAGCCCGCAAATGTGTTTCAAAGAACTGCTTCGCCTTCTCTTTACCCCCCAAGCGAAATGGATTGGCAACTAATTCATTCTCTTTCGGCGTCAGAGTCGTTGCAAAAAGATCGGGATAGATCGAGCGCAGTGAGCGGCGCAACCAGACGTAGAAGAAATCTGACAGGTCGGCATAGCCGATGTTATCATAATAAGGAGGATCAGTCGAAATAATTGCTTTGCGTAAGCCATTCACTGACTGGATCGCATCGCGCTGGTACACCGCTTTCGGACTGTCAGCAAGCATCTGTTCATCGAGCAAACTCCCAAGCCTGGATTCCCCCTCAGGCTGAGCAGGAGAAGCTTTAATAACTTTTGCCACACTTCTCATGGCTGTAAGAAAGCTTCCTGTCAAACCGCCAAGTGGATTGGCTTCAGCAAAATCCCATACTATCGAAATCGCCTGACGCGCAAAGGTATTCCGTATACTATCTCGGGAAGCGTCCCAAGAACAAAGAGTAGAGTTTCTATCGGCAAGTCTATTTACCATCAACGCAAGATATGTAGCAATTGCGTCAGCATATGCAGTAGCTCCTCTACCACCATTATTCAGCTCTTTCTCGTCATTGAGCATTCCAGCCTCAAGTGCATCCTGCACAACTTTCTCTCTCACATTCTGGATCAAGTCAGAAAAAGTTGCAAGAGTAACAAGTTGACGAGCGGTAAAAAGATCTTTATGTCTTGTTAGACCGTAAATTTGCGCGCTAAAACTTAAGGCACGCTCTGGTAAGTTCGTGTCTAAAACGTCTACTGGTAGGATCCTTTCTACAAGAGTACTATGTTCTAACGTCGGTGATAAATAAACGCGCCTTTTTTTCTCTTTTGCCACTACAGCCATAAGCTGCCTACTCATCTTGTGTGCTCTTCCCTCACTGCGAATATAGCTAAGAGAAACAGGTTTATCACATACTATACATGTCGCACCTTTATTGTTAACTGTACCCTGTCTTGGAGCACCTTTTGTCACATCGAAAGAAATAGAGGGTGGGATGGTTGTATAATCGACTCGCGGTGCAGCAATGGTTTTCATTTTTTGTGAGAGGAGAAATGAGTGTACGAGTGGCATCTGTGCTCCACAGGCAGGATTGGGACATGTTACTGTACGTGCCCACAGCCAGGCAATCACCGGTGCCTGCTTTCCTTCATGCTCTGGTGGAAGTTGTACTGTGGGATAGAGATGGGCAATTTGCTTTTGCGCCTCTTTGAGCATCCACTCTCCATAGTACTGAATATCGCGGGCCAGCCCTTGCGCTCCTTTCCAGTCACCCTTCACGAGAGGTTGTTGTACTCTGGGCGCAACGGGTGGAAGGCCAACAAAC
>DAOUDD010000307.1:0-8747 GCA_034431765.1 Ktedonobacteraceae bacterium
CGACGAGCCGCCGTCTTCTCGCCCATTGCACGCTGAGCAGCGGCGGGAGGGCCGACAAAAATAAGCCCGGCTTCCTGACACGCCTGGACAAAGCTCGCATTCTCTGACAGAAATCCATAGCCAGGATGCACTGCTTGAGCGCCAGAAAGCTTTGCAACCTCAATTAGCCTGGACATATTTAAATAGCTCTGTGCGGCAGGAGCTGGGCCAATCGCGTAGGCCTCATCTGCCATACGTACATGTAGCGCATGTCGGTCTACCTCACTAAAGACCGCGACACTCTGCAAACCTAGATCGCGACAGGCGCGAATCACACGTAGCGCAATTTCACCACGATTGGCAATTAACACTTTCTCAAAAGGCCATTGAGCGGCTGAGTCTTTATCCACGGAAGGCTCCTTCGACTTCGTTTATTTCTGGTATAGACAGTATAGCATCTGCACTGATGCGGCAATAGGAATTTGGGGTTACTCATAGTCGTCTATTTTGTATTTGCCAAAAGACGAGTACACTGTTCAGTGATTCTCCATTTTGAATCATTCTTAGATCTTATACGGAAACCATCGCAGCTCTCTTAACTGGTGCGACTGCTCTACCAACGTCATGCCGTTCCTTGAGATAAGGAACGATGAGTGCACCCCTGAGGAGCACTGAACACTGGCAGAGCGCTGTATATGCACTCGGATTTGGAAAAGCTGTTAATAGATATTGTATAGGCAGGATTCAAGCGAACACTTCACGCTGCTTCGCGGAGATATGTAGGTGAGGTTTTTATAATGGCGCTCGGCTCGTATAAGCCGAAGCCGAGCGCATTGGAGGAGGGGTCGAAGCACATATGCCCAGATTTATTACACATATGCGCATCTCGCAGCGCTTACTACTCGCACTTTTGCTTGCCGCTGCGATACCAGGAATCATTCTTGCTCTACCAAGTATAACTTTTCTCGATACCCAGCAAAAGCGAAGCGAGGCTATTCAAGCCGATATCTATGCACTGGATTCAGCGCACAATACACGCTCGTCTATCGTTCAGACCAATGACTTACTCAAAAAGCTGTACCAGGATACGTATGCAGTAGCACCTCGTCAGGGGCAAGCGGTACAAGAGCATGTTTCGCCCCAGGTTGCAACCGGTCTACAATCTTCAGATCTGCAAAGTCAGCTTCTCAATGCAACCAATGAGTTCACACACACGCTCTACCAGTACCAGCACACATACCAGCTCAATACTGCGCCGCAAATGCATAATAGCCTTGCCTTCTTGCAGGAGAATGATGCCCATACAACGCTACCCCGGCAGCAACAGAATCTACTTAAGAGAGTGAATAGTCAGCTCTGGCCCTCGTATCGAGATATGCAGCAGCAAGTGTCCAAAGCGCTACAGGCACGAGCCGCTAAAGATTCAGTCACGTCATTGTTCCAGAATGTCCAGGACAAATATACGCTTCTGCTCAACGCCTGGGATACCATTATCTCTCTTGAAGAAGAGATCAATATTAAAGTTGCTCAGGTCAGCCCCAGCCAGAACCACCAGATGCTCCTCTTCGTCTTGATCGCCATTTCAGCGGCTCTCCTCATCGTACTTGCATTCAGCTATATCATCTACCTGACAGTGATACGCCCGCTGCACCAGCTTGTAATTTTCACTCGTCGTATTGCAAACGGTGAAACGGCTGCACGCGCAAAAGTGAGAGGCAAGGACGAGATTTCCACTATCGCAGGCTCTCTCAATATGCTCCTCGACAATATCGCAAAACTGCTTCAGGAATCGCAGCAGCAGCATGATAGCTTACAGGGACAGATAGAGAAGCTCGTCGGTGAGGTCAGTGGAGTTGGAGAGGGCGACCTGCGTATTCAGGCAGAAGTGACAGGAAACGCTCTCGGCGTCATGGCAGACTCCTTCAATTATATGATCGAAGAGCTTGGCAGCCTGGTAGTACGGGTAAAGTCTGTCACCACTGAAGTCGAACGCTCAACGACGCAGATTCAAGAGCGGATGAAGCAACTGGTAGAGACTGAGGAGACACAGCTTGAACAGATGACCCGCGCTGAAGAGGGAGTGGAACAGATGTCAAACAGCAGCCGGCAGGTTGCAGAACACGCCCAGCACCTTCTCCAGATTGCACGTATTGCCCGGCAAGGAACTCAGGTAGGTCGTGAATCTGTGCAACAGAGTATCGCGGGCATTGAACACATCAGCCAGAATGTCCAGGAAACTACAGGCAAGGTGCAGGTGTTGGACGAACGTTCACGAGAAATCGACGAAATCATCGAAGTCATCGTCGGGATTGCGCACCAGACCAACCGCCTGGCGCTCGATGCCTCTATTCAAGCAGCAATAGCTGGAGAACACGGCAAAGGTTTTGCTGCTGTTGCCTCGGACATTCGACGACTGGCCGAGCGTGCAAGGGAGCAGGCAAGCAAAATTTCGCAGATTGTCCGCAGCATTCGTGAGGATATCTCTGAGGCGGCACATGCTATGCAAGAGACTGAACACGAGGCGGCTGTAGGTGCGCGCCTGAGCCAGGATACAGGCATGGCTCTGGAAGCGATCTTCACTGCCGTCGAGCACCAGGCACGTGAGATAGAACAGATTACGCAGATGACAACCCAGCAACTCCGTATATCAGGGCTCGTTGTACGAATTATGCAGCAAGTTTCTGCCTCCACGCGTGCGGGCAGTGAGAACACACGTGAAGCCTCGCAGAATATGGAGCGACTGATACGTCGCGTTGAGCAGTTGCGTAGTTCTGTAGGAGTCTTTAAACTACGCGAAAACCATGACTACTACATTCCCACCGCGCGGATTCAGATGCCTTTTGAAGAAGAGGAAGGACCTGATAGCCCACTGACAGTCAGCGGTGTCTTTCGCAGAGCCGGCTCTATCTCGCAACCGTTGCGCTTGAATGCTGGAGAGCAAACTTTGCACGGCCTCTCCCGCTCTGAAACACCTATGCCCCAGGCACCATCTGCCGCTCAACCTGTGGCTCCATTCTCATCATCAACAAGACATTCTATCTCCAGCGTGGGCAACTGGCGCTGGCCCGTGCCTCAGAATACCGAGAAAGGTCTACCCTTTCAGCAGGAGGAGCAGAAAAACTCTGGATAACTGTCCATAAAGACTTCCCTGGCACACTCTGGTAGAGTGATTTATTCATGTTTTTTCTTTGGCTGCTGATTTGCTCTAGCTCTCATTCGACTCTAGTGCAGATAGAGCACAGCTATTGCTCTATCTGGGATAGAGATAGGGCAAGTTGCCGCCATTGTTATCATCCGAATACTCTTGAACTACTTTCTCCAGAAGGTGCTGAGCAATGCAGACACACAGTGGAGTGTCAATTGGAAAAAATAGAGATGGCATAAGAGTCTCATTCCAAATACATTTTGATACAAAACGACATTATATAGTATATTTTGGCTATATAGAAGAATCTTGAAATTCGTGTTTCTAACGCTTCGCTAACAGTTCTTTCCCAAATTGCCGTTAGAACAAACCTATCTCATCCAGCTTTAGAGGCGATTCTCTATGAATATTACAAGAGTATATTTCACACAAGAAATTTAAGGTAACATAAAAATACTGTATTCTTTAATATCAGATTTCTTCTCCTTCTCTGCTATACTTAATATGGTTCGGAGGGAATACACCTATGATATGCTGAAATGGATTTTGATGGATGAAGGAACCTACGTCATTGAACGAACGCAAAGACTTTTTCATCAGTTACACGAGTGCAGATAAGGGCTGGGCGGAATGGATTGCATGGCAGCTAGAAGATAATCATAAGCAAGTGATTATCCAGGCCTGGGATTTTCGACCGGGTAGCAACTTCGTGGCTGAAATGGATAAGGCAACGAGAATTGCGGAACGCACTATAGCAGTGCTCTCTCAAAGATACTTTCAATCAGAATATACTCTTGTAGAATGGATACCTGCCCTTAAAAATGACCTTAAAGGAGAACAAAGCAAGCTACTTCCTATTCGCGTGGAGAACTTCAAGGTTGAGGGGTTATTGGGTAGTATCAATTACATAGATTTATTCGATTTAGACGAACAGGAAGCACGAAAAAGATTGCTAGAAGGGATTGATTCTAGAAGGACTAAGCCAGCTTCTGTGCCTTTTCCAGCAGGTTCAGCAGCGAAACACGTTCACAAAGTTGTGCAGAACCAGCCAACTTTCCCAGGCAACACTCCACCTCGCTGGAATGTTTCCCACGCCAGATTGATTCAACAGATCGAAAACGCGCTAAAGAAGCAAGATTATAGTGAAGCTTATCATGCTAGTAAGATGATAGTGCAAAACTATCAGAAAGATTTGGATGCACGCGAAGTAGCATGGCTTGTATTCATGCAAGCACTTGCATATCTTCAAGGAAATCTCCCACGCGATCTTCAACCGTCCACAGTACAATCTGCAAGCGCGCTCATACATGAAGCGCTACGCGAGCATCCTTTGCGATCATATATTGCTATCCTGACAGCGATAGAAGACGACTTTGCACAAACAGGACTACGTAGAAAAGGCGTTGACGTTAAACAACTTGAGCGAGAAACTTATAAAACTTCGGTATCAGAGGAGGATCAAGAAGTTCTCCATCTTCTGGCCGCAGTTCAACCGAAACTCTACAGGTACGTTCAAAAATTCTTTTAAGGAGAGCCAGGATTATGTATCAACAAGCGACTATGCAGCAACCAGGCCAAATACCCAATTCATCTAGCTCAATAACACTTGAGATGCGACAGAGATATTTTGAACTGCCACCTTTCAAGCCAACTATACTCACCTACATTTTCGCTTCTTTTGGAGTCCTTGCTGCTTTGACCGCTTTATTAGGCAGATCATTTTTCCCAATAGTCATTCTTTTATTCACCTTTCGCTTCATCTGGAAAGTGATCCGCTGGTTTATGTATACCTTGCGACCAACTATAACTGATCAGCAGTACGACCAGTGGATTCGGAGCCATCAAGATATGGCATATAGTGAGGGCCTTGAGAAATTTCGAGAAGCGCTTAACGCTTCAAGAATGGATAGGGCACCTGTTATCATTCAAGGCTTTGTCTACCGGAATGATAGAGATGCAGCAATTTATAATGGAACTATCAGACACAAGCGGGGAGATGATAATAGAGCTAGAAGTAGCATTGCTCGATTTATTATTATGTTTATAGCAGAGCACGAAATTTGCGTCTATGTTCGAGACATTAATGCTCTGAGTACTTACTGCTACAATAAGGCAGATTCATACTATTATCACGATATTGTAGGTGTTGGAACCACTGCAAAAGGCCATTCTTTAAGAAATTTTCAGGAAGGTAATAGTTCGGAGGTTATTGAGAAAGATGAATCGTTGGACCTCTTTAGATTGCATCATTTTGAGTTAAAAATATCAAACGGGGATACTATAGGCGTGACAGTTTATGATAATAATAATGAAATTGATAAAATTGTTTCTAATCTTCGCAAACTTTTAGGGGAAAAGAAGTATGGTCCAGGTCATGGCTATAGACCACAGGGTTTTCCTGGCACATCCAGTGCATCTGGTGCATTTGGAAGTAGCACTACCGGCCCAACCCCTTATGGTGGATACGCAAATCATCCTACTGGGCCAAACCCTTATAACGGATATACAAATCATCCTACTGGGCCAACCCCTTATAATGGATATGCAAATCATCCCACAAGCCCCTATGGTGGATATTCAGGTAGTCTTAATATACCTGGGGATGGTGGCAATGAAGGCAACAGCAATACTCACAATGGCTAAAAAAAGTATTTTACATACTAGCCGCTCTGTTTTGCAGCTCTTCTAATAGCATAGGCAAGGTAGTCCCGATTACTCTGTATGAGCACTTCGCGTCTGGCGCACAGCTTCATACAGAATAATCCCCGTTGCCATCGCTGCATTCAGCGATTCCACTCCGGGAGCCAGGGGAATACCGATTGATTGTGTTGCGCGTGTATGCGCTTCTTGTGAGGGGCCGTGAGCTTCGTTACCGACTATCAATGCAAAAGGGCGTGTCAGATCTTCTTCGTAATACATCTGTAAGCTGTTTGCTTCTGCAAGCAAGATACGTGGTGTGTTGAGGCAATGATCATCCACACGCTGCGCTATTGTGCTCCATGAGAGATTGCTTTCGACGGGGAGGAGCAGATGAGCACCGGCTGCGGCGCGAACGACTTTAGGACTATAGTAGTCAACACAGTTAGGCGTAAGCAGCACACGAGCTACGTCTGCGGCAAGAGCAGTGCGTAGGATTGTTCCCATATTTCCGGGATCGGCGATGTCATCGAGAATTAGCAGTGCAGGACGTTGCGCGGTGGGGCGACGGCTTTGTATACGTTGTGAGTCCAGTGCTTCGAGTGGCAGGACCGCGATAACACCCTGAGAGGACTGTGTATCCCCAATAGCCTCTATGACACGCTCGCTCACTTCGATGAGCTGTTGCTCAGAAAGTTGGGCGGTGTGAAGAAGTCGTTGCAGTAACGCTCTCCCTTCACGTGTCCGTTGTAGCAGATCGGGCTGATAATATATTTCGTGAGGCTGCATCTGCGCATCCAGCAACGCTTTTAAGAGATGCGGCCCTTCCAGAAGAAAGAGGCCACTTTTCTTGCGCCCACGTGTTGTATGCAAGGCTTGCACCTTTGTGACACGTGGATTTGACGGGCTGGTCATGGCAGTCATGCTACATCCTCATGCAATAGCAAGGGACCCTGGTAATCGAAACATTTCTCATCGATACTGGGTCCCTGGACAGAATAGAATTCCTTTAGCGAGCAGCTTCCAGAGCTGTTTTGACGAGTGAACCAAAAGCTGCCTCGTCATGAACCGCCATCTCCGCTAAGATCTTGCGATCAACCTCGATGTTCGCAGTATGAATCGCATGCATTAACTGGCTGTAAGAGATGCCGTACATGCGTGCTGCAGCATTGATACGGGTGATCCATAGACGGCGCATATCACGCTTACGATTGCGGCGATCACGATACATGTACGCCATAGCGTGCATGGCAGATTCGTGCGCGGGACGGAAGAGATTATTACGCGTACCACGATGACCTTCCGTCAACTGTAAAATCTTTTTGTGCTTTTTGTGTGCGGCTACTCCGCGTTTCACCCTTGGCATAGTTCTTTAATATTCCTCTTTTTCTAAAAAGTTAGCAGACATTATACTTATCCGCATTCAGAAACGACACTCCTTCTAGCTTGATATCTGTTGCAAGCAACGAGCCTCGTCTAGCTCGCGCTCATCTGAATGAAAGGAGGTGTCTAGCACAGCTAATGCAACAGAGAGGAAGTATCTAGCTCGCGCTCATCTGAATGAAAGGTAGTTACTAGAAAGCGTAGGGAAGCAAGCGTTTCAGGCGGCGTGTATCGGCGGTTGCCAACTGAAAATCTTTGTCTGCTGAACGAACTAGCTGGGCGGACTTGTGACGGCGCAGGTGGCTAATACCCACTTTACGGCGCATGAACTTGCCAGAAGCGGTCACTTTGACGCGCTTCGCCATGGCCTTGTGCGTTTTTAACTTCTGTTTCATGTTTTCTTTCTCTCTATCTTAGGAAGATACCGGCGTTAAGCGGGTGTCCTTATATACAAGCTCTTGCGGCACAGTTAAGAAAACTTGCGCGATTCAGGAGAGCAACAGGACAGGCGGGTACAGGTACCTCTACAATCTCTTCCAGCTCTATCGAAGGCGTAGAGAAGCCTTCTTCAAAAGCACTCCCGCTAGCACGCGATTATAGCATATCTATGCATTGCAGGCAAGAGTTTCTGGTAGAGTTACTCAGACTGCAACACGAGCCAGGTCTGGTCAAAGTGACGAGCGTGCAGGTCTTCCTGGCGAATCCAGTAGTAGAGCATACCTGTACTTGCCCAACGCATACCTGCATGCTCGTCTGAATCTACCTGCAACAATAGTTGCCAGGTTTTCGCCTCTTGCTGCAATTTCGCAGTTTGAGCGTCATCAGCCTCTGTAACTCCATTCGCGTACATCTGGCACTGCAAACGCATATCGTCCTGGAGCGTCTCCGAGCTACCCAGCACACGATGATGGAGGGCAGCATGATCCTGAGCTGAGGGGAAAGTCGAAAGAAACTGCTCGTACTTTTGCTGCTCCTCCTCGCTCCAATCGAAGTTCGCGATCTCCAACTCTGGATGCTGTGACAGTGTGATCTCGCTGGAAAAGCTCATTGAGCAAGGGCGAAAGCGGCTCTGCAATGGTAGCTTTTGTGGAGCAGAAGCAGGTTGCACCTGTGAAATGTCCTCCTTGAAAAGCACTTTCCAGCCACCGCGATCAGCAAGATCAGCTCCATATACCTCCTGTTGTGCATCGTAGAAAAACCAGAGCATACCCTGTGCAGGTAATGCGCCCTCGACATCATGGGGGTGGAGATCGGCGAGACGAATTTGCGCAATGAACGACTGGGGTACCCCTTTCCATTCGGGCCAGACTTCTCCGGCAGGAAGATCGGGCAAGCCACCAAGTTTTGATGTGCCGGGCTTAAGAGTAGATTGGTCTACAGGTGCTGTCGTGATTCGAATCGATGGTCGTGCCAGCGCATCCAGATCTTTTACCAGCCGCGAGAGACCTGCGGCAACAAATGCCTTTTTAACGCCTTCTTTATCCATAGAATACACCTCATGTATGAAATAGAGAGAGTATCTGTACCTCCTATTGGGAAGGCACAGCCTTAGCTCTTTCATGCGTTCATTGTACCACTGATTGATGCTTTTGAGCGCCCGACC
>DAOUDD010000308.1:0-4547 GCA_034431765.1 Ktedonobacteraceae bacterium
CTCAATAAAGAGCAGACGGAGAAGGCGATCGCGGAACTGAATATGCAGGCGCGGGATATGGTCTATCCGGTACAGAAGCCCGAAAATCTCCAGTCTGCAACAGTGGGAGAGCAGAAGGCGCTCGAATTGCCCACGTATCCACAGGGTGGTGACGCGGTTGCCACACGTAAGGCATATGGTGATGGTCTCAAAGCGCTTGGTGCTGCGAACCCGCTCGTTGTCGGCCTGGATGGTGAAGTGAGCAACTCCACCTATGCCGAGGAATTTGCCAAAGCGTTCCCAGAGCGCTACTTCGAGCAGTATATTGCGGAACAGCAGCTCGTGGCCTCCGCCGTTGGTATGAGCGTGCGCGAGAAAATCCCGTTTGCCTCGACCTTCGCCGCCTTCTTCTCTCGTGCCTACGACTTTATTCGTATGGCAGCCATCTCACGAGCGAATATCCGTCTCGTTGGCTCACACGCCGGCGTCTCGATTGGTGAGGATGGCCCCTCGCAGATGGCGCTGGAAGACCTGGCGATGATGCGCGCCGTCTACGGCAGTACCGTGCTCTATCCCTGCGATGCAAACCAGGCCGCGCAATTAACGGCAGAGATGGCGAATCATTCTGGTATTGTCTACATGCGTACAACGCGTGAGAAAACGGCCGTCCTCTACTCGCCTGAGGAGAAGTTCAGCGTGGGTGGAAGTCGTGTGCTGCGCCAGTCGGACCATGACCAGGTGGCGATTGTTGCCGCAGGCATTACCGTGCACGAAGCCCTCAAAGCCTATGATCAGTTGCTCAGCGACAACATCACTGTGCGCATCATCGACGCCTACTCGGTCAAGCCGATAGACGACGAGACCCTCATCGCTGCAGCAGAGGAAGCGGGTGGCAAGATTATCACCGTTGAAGATCACTGGCCCGAAGGTGGACTGGGTGAGGCAGTTCTCGAAGCCTTTAGCGAGGTTCAAGGAACATTGCCACAGATCGTCAAGCTCGCCGTCGAGTCTATGCCTGGCTCTGGGACACCCGACCAGTTGCTAGAGGAGGCCGGGATCAGTGCTCGCGATATCGCGCAAGCAGTGCGTGCACTGCTGAAGTAACGCATCTATTGTTAACCCCTCACACATTAAATATGTGTGAGGGGTTAAGTATAACAAGCATATCGGCCTGGACCGAGAAGTTCTCCAAGCGCTGAAGTTCAGTTCAACAGGCCATAGATATCCAGGCTGTTGGCTGTGCCTACGAAAGTTCTCCCGTTTGCAATTGTCGGAATGCTGAACTTGGCGTAACTGCCAAGGGCGTCACGGCCCCCGTTCTGATTACTGTCGTAGAGCTCATGGCTCAGGTTGTTCGCATCGAATGCGCGCAAAGCCTGACCTGTCCCTGAAGGGTTACAGTGGTCGGTAGCTGTCCCACAGCTTGCACTCGGCGTGATCAGCCAGACAATCGCGCTGTTCGCATTTGTGCCATCCCAGGAGATGCTGGGGTTGCCACCTGGATAGTTATAGCTCTCAGGAGAGGTTGAGGTTGGAGTTGCTGAGAGACGACCGTTACTCAAAGCGAATGCTTTCAAGGCGTCATTTGTGCCAAGTGCATAAATGACCTCACCATTTGGCCCATTCCAATATGCCGGAGTATTGAACATACCACCGGCGAGGGTCTGAGGTGGCGTCTCTTGCAGAATCTGGTCAACGTCTGTGCGGTTCTGATTGTCGCAAGCGTTATCAATCGTTGTGTACTTGCCCAGATTGTTCTGATCGAGCACGTAGAGACGCCCTTCTTTGCCGGCGTTAATCAGTTCGTTGTGCGAAGGGATGAGTAGGACACCGCCGGACCCCAGATCAGCATCAAACTGTTCAAGACATCCCTGGTTAAAGGGCGAGAAATAATCGGCCAGGGAGAGACCATTTTGTGTGCTAAGCTTAAGGATACTATCTCCTGTCTCAGTTCCTCCTGTGTTCAGATTAAAATCGCCATTGCCAGTCGAGAAGTAGATATTACCTTGACTATCGGCAGCAAGCGCCCCTCCGCTCTGCCAGATGCCCGAGTACCCACTGTTAGGAGATGTGTTAAATGCTGCTACTTGCTGGAGCGAGGCAGCATTATAGCCAATAACCCAGCCATGGTAGGGAGTGCTATCCCCATGTGAAGCCCAGGAGATGTAGACGTTTCCGTTGAGCAGGAGCAAGCCAGATCGTTGATTCTCGCGTAAAGCATTAAACGGAACAACGCCATTGCTACTGCCATCACTCGTTCCTGGAACCTGCGCAGTGATCTCGACCGGGCTACCAGCTACGTCTTTGCCTGTTGCAATATCGAGTGCGTGCAGACGTTGGAAGTAGCTCCCGTTCTCCTTTGTTTTCACAACAACATATAATCTGTTCGTGCTAGAGTCGATGACGGGAGTTCCGGTAATGCCTATCTCAGGCACAACATCCTCGCTCTGCACATCCGCAGTTGGAACAGTGGTGATGCCTTGAGCAGGATTGATGAAGCTGGTCTGCCAGAGAGGCGTAGCTGTGCCGGTTGCGTCTGCGTCAAAGGCATAGACACTATCATGTTCGGTCGCCACAAAGACAATGTTGTGCGCTGTGCCATCGGCTAGTTGAACGTTTGGCACAAACAGCGGCTGCGCATACACATAGCCATCGACGGGATAGGAAATACGTTTACCAAAGCTAGTGGGGTTGACATTGGTGGATGTAAGCTGTGTTTCGTGTGAATTGGTTCCGCTACGGGAGATATCGTTCTTGTAGCTGGTGACTGCTGTATCAGCGGGTGCCGCCGCATGAGGTTGTGCTGCTTGGGCTGCATTGCGCCATTGAGTAGTGCTCCAGATACTTAACAGTGCTACTACCAGAAGGACGCTTGCTGCGATACTTCTAGGTTTCGGGCGCGTAACATATTTTGCCTGCATGTGAATGTGAACTCCTTTTCTTTGTAGTTCCCTGTCACAGATGATGAAGGACGTTCTTCATCTCTGGCTTATCGCTGCTATCTCTTCCATGAGAGAGAACAGCAAAAAAACTCTTCCGACCCTGGAAGGTGTTACTGATGTCTGCCCTGTTTTTGAAGGTATATTCGGTTTGACGCAGTAGAGCTACATTCATCCTGAATGCTAACCCCTCTTTGCATCCCTTGTTAATCCAATAGAAACCTGCTCCTCCTTTCTTATTGCTGTATGAAGGTCAGGATGTACAAACGGGTCAGCAAAATGCATACCTATCCAAATAGCTGACCTTGTTGTAATTTTAATGTATTGAATGCCCCTTGTCAATACTAGAAAGGATAAAAATCTTGTTCTTCCAGGTGGAATTCTCGGTTGTATTGCCTGAGCAGGTCGGGAAGCAATATAATCTTGTTGCCGCTAATAAAAATAGGTGCGCTGAAAGAGGGAGTTCCTGAGCCATTTGGAGAAGACGCACGGTTTACGTTTGTGTAAAGGGAGTAGACGTTTAGACATAGAAAAAGGAGTGAAATTTATGCGCTATTATCTGCGTGAGCGAGCCTGGAGCTTAACAGAGGCATTTCTTATTCGTGATGACGCGGGCAATCCTGTCTTCGAGGTACGAGGAAAGTTTTTTCATATCGGTGATGATCTGGTGCTTTTTGACCGTTACAGTGGTCAGGAACTGGTGCATATCAAGCAGCGTGTCATCTCGCTGATGCCGCGTTACGACCTGTATCGAGGCGAGCAGCATTGGGGAAGTGTGCATGAGCAGCTCCATCTCTTTGGTGAACGTTTCAAGGTCAAGGGCGAGAATGGGATGATTTTTCACATTGATGGCAATATCTGGAACTGGAACTTCACGATCAGCGATGATTATGGCAATCTGCTGGGCCAGGTGAATCGCCAGTTTGCGATTTTCCGTGACAGCTATGCCATCGACGTCGCTCCTAACGTTGATGGTCCCTTCATTCTTGCCCTTGCCATTGTGATCGAGATGATAAAAGAGCATCATGATCGCAAACGCGCCAATTAAGGGGAGATGCGCTGGGATCTGCACGCGGCTAATCGGCTGATATGAAGGTTGCAAGGGCGCGCCTGGTACCTGCACGCCATCATCCAACAGTTTTTCGTAAGAGAGAAAATTGTCTGTGTGCCTTTGCTTGCCCTTGTTGGTCCTTGCCTGATCGTTATCCTCTTTGCTTTAATTGGGGAAGTGGAAGTCAGATTATATTACTCATCAGTAAAGAAGGGTACAAATATGGCAAATTCTTCCGAGGTGCGTTTGACCGAGCTGGCGAGCTGTGCTGGCTGTGCGGCAAAGATAGGCGCTGATATACTCGCGCAGGTTGTGCGTCCGCTGCGTCAGCGCAACGTGCCTGCGCAACTGCTTGTAGGGTTGGGAGCGATTGATGACGCCGCCGTTTACAAGATCAACGAGCAGCAGGCTATCGTCAGCACGGCTGATTTCTTTCCTCCCGTAGTAGATGATCCGTATACGTTCGGCGCAATTGCTGCAGCGAACGCGCTCAGTGACGTTTACGCGATGGGTGGGCAGGTGTTGATGGCGATCAACCTGGTTGCCTGGCCTGATACGCTCGATACAGCCATCCTCAG
>DAOUDD010000309.1:0-5972 GCA_034431765.1 Ktedonobacteraceae bacterium
GCATGGTTATGGGTACGGACTGTAACCTGCCCGAATCCGGCCTGTGGAGCGCAGATGCCTCTCGCAAGCAAGTGGTGGCTCTCCACAAAGAAAAATAACGAAACGTGGGTTGAGCCACACGTACATGCTGAATCTGGCCGTCCGGTTATTCATTTTACAGTGCAAACGGGCAAAGGCAAGCCATTGGATGGAACAGTGAATCGTCAGGGGGCAACGTGTATTGCTTGCAATAGTGCTGTGCCATTCGAGTACGTACGCAGCGAGGGTAGAGCGGGACGTATGAGTGCACAATTAATAGCAACAGTTGCTGAGGGAAAGAAAGGTCGTGTTTATCTTGCATCTGATGAGAGTCAAGAACAACTGATTAATCACCTTGCGCCCAGTAACGTACCTGACACATCTTTGCCTGAACGTGCTTTAAGCTTTCGCGTGCAAGTGTATGGGATGACAAAGCATCGTGATCTTTTCACCCCACGCCAACTCATTGCATTGACAACATTTAGCGACCTGATAGAACAGGTACGTGAAAAGATGCTGTGTGATCTGGTTGCTAGTTCTGCTCATAGTTCAACACATGCTGAGGCGTATGCGAACGCGATTGTTACCTGTCTTGCAATAGCCATTGATAAATGTGCAGATTATTGGTCTAACATTTGTTCTTGGCATACCACACGCGAGACAATCACACATGTATTTGCTCGTCAAGCAATACCAATGACGTGGGATTTTGTGGAAGTAAATCCCTTCAGTAACTCCAGTGGTAACTTTTTAGGTATGTTGAAGTGGGTGGCAGAATCACTTGAGAATGCGCCGTATGATGTTATCGGTCAGGCTACCCAACGCGACGCAGTAACAGCGATTAACGATATCGAGGCACCGCTTATTTCTACTGATCCGCCGTATTATGACAACGTTGGCTATGCGGATCTGTCGGATTTCTTCTACGTCTGGCTGCGTCGTTCGTTGGGGAATATCTATCCTGAGCTGTTTCGCACGCTGCTGGTGCCAAAGGCGCAGGAGCTGGTGGCGACGCCGTATCGCTTTAATGGTAGTAAGCGGGAGGCACAGCAGTTCTTCGAGACGGGGCTGAGGCAGGCATTTGAGCAGATGCGCTGCGTGCAGCATCCTGACTATCCGCTCACAGTCTATTACGCCTTCAAGCAGGCCGAAGCAGACCTGCTCGACGATGAGCAAGAGGGAAAGACCGCAAGCTTCAAAAAACAGGCAATCGCTTCAACTGGTTGGGAGACGATGCTTGAAGGCTTGATCGGCTCGGGCTTTACGATCACTGGCACCTGGCCGATGCGCACTGAGATGATGAATCGCAGTGTGGGGCAGGGCACGAACGCGCTCGCCTCCTCAATAGTACTCGTCTGTCGCCCTCGTCCTGCGGAGGCACCGATTGCCTCGCGCCGCCAGTTTATCAACGAGCTGCGCGGGGAACTGACGGAGGCGTTGCGCATGTTGCAACATGGTGGTATTGCTCCCGTGGACCTGGCCCAGGCCAGTATCGGTCCCGGCATGGCGATCTACTCGCGCTATAGCAGGGTGATTGAATCGGATGGCTCGACGCTGGCGGTGCGTACTGCGCTGCAATTGATCAATCGTGAACTGGATAGTATTCTCGCCGCGCAGGAGGGCGAGTACGACGCTGAGACACGCTGGGCCGTCGCCTGGTACGAGGAATGTGGGCTGGAGGAAGGACCGTATGGGCGAGCGGAACTGCTCTCGAAGGCAAAGAACGCCTCGTTGCAAGCATTGGTCGAGGCAGGCATCCTGGATTCACGAGCAGGCAAGGTTCGTCTGCTACGGCGCGACGAGTACACGAGCGTGTTGCAGGCGGATACGCGCAGAGAGCCGAGCATCTGGGAAGTCCTGCAACGTATGCTGCACGCCCTCGACAAAGATGGAGAGGAAGGGGCAGGGAATGTACTGGGGGCTGTACCGGTAGCATATGGCGAGATTGTGCGTGATCTGGCCTATCGCTTGTACACAGTCTGCGAACGGAAGGGGCGAACACAGGAAGCGTTGTATTATAATATGCTTATCACGTCCTGGGAAGGTATCGGGGGCCAGGCACGCAGCGTTGCCTCTGGAAAGGCAGCGCCGCAGCAGACAACGCTGTTCTAAAAATCTGTCTCATGGGCGTCAAGATACGGAGGTGGACGTTCCCCTGAAGCATCTTTTCATAAACGGAGTGTTTGAGCAACGACCGGTTTCACGCGGTTTACCGCCATCCGTAGTGCTCTGTCAAAGTATTGTGGTCAGAAACGATGAACGCGTAGGGAGCGTGCTTCGAGGGACGCAATGAACTTTGACAGAGGGACCCGATTTATCGCGTCCGTCACTGCGGATGGCTAGATGGGAGTTTGAGCGATGTCAATCAGCAACCGGGATCGGGTTGGGCGCGCGTTAGAGATTCTAAATGTTGGCCTACGACCATTCGTCGAACGTGAATTAGAGGCAACGTATGGGCAGCGCTGGCGCTATGAAGCAGTAACGTCTCTCCAGGATCACCACATCAGCGACGATGGCAAGGAGCTACGCCTGGATATTGCCGCCCTGTTACGGGTGATGTGGGATCAATGGCACCAGGTATTTAAGAAAACGTTGGGCCATACTGAGCGCAACTATGTGAGCGAGTTGCGTGAGGCACGCAATAAGTGGGCACATCAAGAGCCGTTTAGTACCGAGGCTGCCTATCGTACATTAGACACTGTTCAACTACTCCTGCACGCTATCTCTGATGGGGAACGAGCGGAAGAGGTGCAGAGGCAGAAGCTCGAATTGCAACGGATCAGCTACGAGGAACAGACGCGCACTGTGACCCGTAGAAATACAGGTCCATTGACGGCTGGTCAACCGCTACGTGGTCTCTTACCCTGGCGCGAAGTGGTGACTCCACATAAAGATGTCTCCTCGGGTAATTATGCTGTTGCAGAGTTTGCCGCCGATCTTTCACAGGTCTATCATGGCATTGGTGCTAGCGCATACAGTGATCCTCGCGACTTCTTTTCTCGTACCTTTCTCACATATGGCTTACGTCAGCTCTTACTGGGAGCGTTACGGAGGTTAAGTGGAAATGGTGGCAATCCCATTATTGAGCTGCAAACAAACTTTGGTGGTGGTAAAACGCACTCACTGCTCGCCCTGTACCACTTATTTTCCGGTGTCTCGCAGTCTGAACTGATCGGTATTGACTCACTGCTGACAGAAGTTGATTTGCGCGAACCCCCAAAGGCGAAACGTGCTGTGCTGGTAGGCTATGATCTCTCGCCCGCTGAACTACGCAAAAAGGGAGATGGCTGTGTCGTCCACACGCTCTGGGGAGAACTGGCCTGGCAACTGCTGGGACGTGAAGGGTACGAGATGGTTGCGGAAGCCGATCAGCAGGGAATCAGCCCAAGTGCAGAAACGTTACGCGTCCTCTTTGGCGTCTGTGGGCCAACACTGATATTGATCGACGAATGGATCGTCTTTGTCCGACAATTATATACAAAGTCACATCTCCCCGCTGGCACATTTGATGCCAACATAACGTTTGCTCAAGTCCTTACAGAAGCAGCGAAAGCCTCGCCACAGACGCTTGTTGTTGCCTCGCTTCCCTCCTCGGAGAACGAAAGCGGTGGTGAAGGAGGACAGGAGGCAATGGCCCGCCTCAAACAGATCTTCGGACGCCTGGAGTCTCCCTGGCGGCCCGCTGATCGCGATGAGGGATTTGAGATTGTGCGCCGCCGCCTCTTTGAGCCGATCCCTACCTCGACGTTATATACCGAACGTGATGCGGTTGCACGAGCCTTTTCACAGTTCTATCGTGAGCAGCGCAAAGAATTTCCCGACGAGTGCGGTGAGGTTGGATATGAGCAACGCATTAAGTCGGGCTATCCTATTCATCCAGAGCTTTTTGATCGTCTCTTTACTGACTGGTCGAGCATCGAGAAGTTCCAACGTACGCGAGGCGTGCTGCGGCTGATGGCGGCTATTATTCATGAACTATGGGTGCAGCAGGATCGTAGCCTGCTGATTATGCCCTCCAACCTTCCTCTTGCCACAAACTTTGTGCAGTCAGTCTTCACTGATTACCTGACAGATAACTGGGTGCCGATCATCGCAAAGGATGTGGATGGGAACCAGGCTCTCCCGCAACGCATTGACAACGATCATCCAAATTTGGGGCGCTACTCAGCGACAAAGCGAGTAGCACGCACCATCTTCTTTGGTTCAGCCCCCACCCATAACAGTGGCAATAAAGGGATTCAAGATCAAAACATCAAACTTGGCTGTGCACAGCCCGGTGAAAGTGTGGCGACTTTTGGAGATGCCCTACGCCGTCTGACAACGCAGGCCACCTTTCTCTACGAAAGTGAGCACCGCTACTGGTACGACACACAGCAAAATGTCACACGAGTGGCGCTGGATCGAGCCTCACAATACGACGATGAGACAGTCTGCGAAGCGCTGAAAAAGGAGCTAAAGGTCGAGCAAGAGAGCAAGGGCGATTTCTCACGTGTTCACATCTGTCCCGAAAGTGGCATGGATATCGCTGATGAAGACACATCGGTACGCCTGGTGCTACTCAGGCCGCAGGTTGCCCATGCACGCCGTGATCTCGATTCTCCCGCACTTGCGGAGGCGCGAAAAATGCTCGCCCAACGTGGCAACACTCCGAGAAGCTATAGCAACACCGTCATCTTTCTCGCGGCAGATCGCCCCCGGCTTGATGAACTCAAGCAGGCGCTGCGGCTCTCCCTGGCCTGGGAATCGATTGAGCCCGACAACGAACAGCTCAACCTCGATGCCTTCAGTAGAAATCAGGTTCGGAAACGAACAAAAGAGGCAAAAGAGCGTGTGGCGGGTCTTATTCCTGAAACATATGTTTGGTTGCTTGTGCCTGAACAGCCCAACCCACGAGAAAAGGCGGATCGCTTTGGTGAATACAAGCTCGCACAGAAGGAAAGAGGGCTGCTTGCGACATATGCAAGCAGCCTGCTGAGGACAGAAGAGCTTCTGATCACTCAGCTCTCGGGTACCCGCTTGCGGCTCGAACTGGACCGTATTCCGCTCTGGCGTGGCAATCATGTCTCTATCAAAGAACTGACAGAGTACTTCGCGAAATATATCTACCTGCTACGTCTCAAGAACAAGACTGTGCTGCTGGAAGCGATCCGTGACGGTGTCCAGGCAGCGCAGTGGCAGAAGGAGACGTTTGCCTACGCTGCTGGCTGGAGCGAGACACAACAACGCTACCAGCAACTCGCGGCAGGCACAACCGCCCACATTGTCGTTGATGGACAATCCCTGCTGGTCAAACCGACAGCGGCGGCAAAACAATTTGAGGCCGAGGCCAGGGAGCGCGAGGAGCAGGAAGCGAGACGACGCGCTGCGCTGGCACAAGTGCAGGCGGTAGCAACTCAACAGGAGTATGTAGAGCTTTCAACAACACATGCCCCACAGATTGGAGAACGTAGCCCAGGTTTAACGCCGCTCTCATTAGAAGTTGAACAAACGTCACCGATGCCGCCCTATCAGGAACCTCTAGTAGACAGAGAAAAGCAGGTGCAGCGTTTCTATGGCTCCGTCAAGATCAACGAGCGCAGAATGGGATCAGAGGCGGGCCGTGTCATGGACGAGATCGTCAAGCACCTCACCAGCCTGAGCGGGGCCTCCGTCAAAATCACCCTTGAGATTGAAGGGCAAATACCTTCTGGTATCCCCGATGTCATCGTTCGTACTATCAAGGAAAATGGCAAAACCTTGCAGTTCGAGACCTGCGAGTTTGAAGAGAGTTAATTTTTCTCTCTCATAGTCATTCTAATCATTCATTCTGTACACAAAGTTGTTCACAATTTTGTGTACAGAAGACAATGTAGTAAAAAAAGCCGCAAAATAAAGCTCAAAACACGCCTTCCAGCAAAAAATCATCAGTTTAAATTGTCACATCGAAATACACTCCAAAGTGCTCTTTTCCCTGT